>DATDNH010000031.1:0-24101 GCA_036518395.1 Candidatus Angelobacter sp.
GCAACCGGCGCCGGGTTCGTATCCGTCGGGATGGTTGCCACAACGGTGTTGCTGACGGTGTCGATCACTGACAGGTTGGTAGTGGATGGCGAGAATCCCTGATTGGACGCGTAGGCGAGATTCCGGAGGAAATCAACTCCAGCCCCAGTGGTGAAATCGCCGGTGGGAATTGTCGCCAGGAGCGTGTTGGTGGTTCCGTCAATGACCGCTACAGAACCGTGAAAGCCCTGTGATGGCACATAAACGCGGTTGGCGATATTAATCGCCGGCCTTTGTGGGAACGCAACATTAACGGTGGCGATACGCGTGTTGGTGTTTCCATCGAAAACAACTACCCCATTGTTAAACAGCGAAATGTAGAGCTTGTTGGTGCGCGGATTGACCGCCATGAGGCCGCTAAGCCCCGGAATAGTATCGATAATCTGGTTGCTCTCTGTGTCGATCACATAAAGCACAGTGTTGCGAGTGTCTGTCGCGTATAACCGCGAAGTGACAGGATTGACCGCGACACCATTCATTTCTGCCTGTCCGAGAGGGCCGGGAGGAAACGTGATGGTGTCAACAATTGTGTTGGTTTCTTCACTGATGATGGAGACGGTAGGAGCGTTGAAGTTGGCCACGTACACAAGCTGCCGGAGAATGTCAACATCCACTCCCTCCGGAGTCGCTGATGGAATCGTGGTGACAACCGATTCAGCAAAGCATTGGCCTGCCAACAGCAGGGCTGATGTGAATATAGCGATGTGAATTAAACGGATGAGCGATTTCATTTTCGTTCCCCCTTTTTGTGTCTGTTACGCGACACGGTTTCCTCCAGGGGTGTGGTAATCGCCTGCGTCCAGGTACTTTGACATGGCAGGTGAGATGCTGCTGGATTTTCAGCAGGATGTCGGAATAAGGTGGCGCGCCGCGCGCGCAGAGAGAACTAAATTTACCTAGATGAAGTACTAAGGTTCAGAGTGGCTGCTGAAAAGGCCAGTCTTTTTGATTCTGGAAATTTCAGCGGCCGAATGCTTCCCGAATCGGCATAATGCCGGGTTTCAGGAAAGCGCAGCACCATCTCGCACATTCTTGCGTGCTCTGCCTTGTCCGCACGACTACCCCCCGGGCCTGCTCTTCGCAGGCCCGGGTTCTGGGTTAGAAATTCAGTTTCATGCCCAACTGCACGATGCGGGGATCGCGGGTGCCGGTGACCTGGCCGAAGGCCGGCGAGGTCATCGAGGTCTGCACTGTGTTGTAGTTGGTGTGATTTAAGGCATTGAAGGCCTCAAAGCGGAACTGGCCATTCAGGCGCTCTGTCATCTTGATGTTCTTGTAGAGTGACAGATCCCAGCGCTCGAAGCCTGGGCCGCGGACTGCACCTCGTCCTGCCGTTCCATTGCGGAACTGGCCCGCCGGAACTGCCGCAAATGCTGCCGGGTTGAACCACTGGAGCAGTGTGTGTGGAGCGTTGTTGGGATCGGAAATCATGTCTGGTCTGACCGCGCATGGGCTCGGTCCAAGACAGCCCTCGCCCGCCGGATCAGAGTCGAAGGGCGAGGAGATCGTGAACGGCAACCCACTCTGGTAGCTTGTGATGCCCGCAAATTCCCAGCCTCCCAGGACGTGTCCGACGAAGCCCTGCTGCGATTTATAGAACGGCAGATTGTAGACATAATTTGCCGTGAAGACGTGGCGGCGGTCCTGCTGGGATGGACCATAGTCACAATGGATGCAGTAGCTGTCCTGCGGAGCAGTGCTGCGGTCCGTCTGATTGTCTGTGAGATTCTTCGACCAGGTATAGTCAAGGTTCAAGAAGGAATTGCCCCACCGTTTCGAAAGCATTGCCTGGAGCGAATTGTAGTTGGAGTTGAAGATGGTCTCGATCGCATCGATTCCGGTGTAACCGAGGAACGGACGGATGCGGTTCAGCAGCGGCGTGGTTGCGCCCGTGATGAAAGCTCCCGGAGCCACGCAGTTGGGCGGCACATTGCTTCCACCGCATACAAGTGTGCTGAGATACAGATCCGGCCGCGGCTGGTTGATGTCCAGAATTCCCAGCAGATGCGTACCTTTCGATCCGTAATAGCCCACGTCCAGCACCATGCTCTTGGTTAACGAATGCTGAATGTCCAGACTCCATTGCTGCACATAGGGAGTCTTATAGGGCGAGGCAATCAGGCCGCGAACACGCAGCGGGTTGGCTGATGGCGCCGCGACTGCTGCATTCCCGGGATTATCGAGTGTCGTATTGGGAATATTGACTGTCGGGTTGACCGCCGGATTCAGGAAGACATCGTTCTCAGCATTGCCGAACAGAATGCTGTCATAGAAGATTCCGTACCCGGAGCGGATTGAGGTCTTTCCATCGTGGAACGGGTCCCAGGCAAAGCCAATGCGCGGAGCAAAGTTATGGTTGTCTTCGTTGGAAACCTTGTCACCGAATGGAGAGTTCTTGCCGGCGAAGACGAACCCGTTGAAGGGATCAAAGTTGACGGCCTGCGGACAAGTGATGGGATTTTTGTTTATCGTGCCCGAAGCAGTGATGCAAGGCGCTTTGCTGGGATCATAAGCCTTGGGATCGAAGTTGCCCAGCTTGTTGTTGGCGTCTGTCGGCTGGCGGAAATTGGAATAGCGCAAGCCGTAGGTCAGAGTCAGGTATGGCTTCACGCGGTACGCATCCTGCCCATAGAACTCAAACTGCTGCGTATCGATGATGGCCGTCAGATCGAGTTGATCCTGGCGGAAGTTCGACGACCTGCCCAGCAGGAAGTTGGCCCAATTGCGCTCAAAAACTGTAGTGCCGCCTGCGGTCGGTTGTCCCGCAGTATTGATGGTAAAGATTCCCTGGGTCCCGTTGCCGGCGTTCTCATTCTTCTCGTAGTGGTAGTAATTGCCTCCGGCTTTGAAGGTATGCTTGCCCCAGACTTTCGTTATGGTGCCAAAGACGGTGTGATTGGTGTTGAAATCGCGGTAAGGACTTGTCACGCCAAACCCAGTCGGCCCGCCGCTCGAGAATCCGATGCTGGGAATCCGGTTGGACGCAGGAGTAAACAGCAGAGGCACTTTCACATCTGGCGAGCCGGCCGTCGTGGCCTTCCCTGTCAGGTCGCTGACGATGGCGCCGTAAGAGTATCCGTATCCGGCTTCCAGCAGGAGCGTTGGACTGAGAGTGGATGTTACGCGGCCACTGTATTGGTGACCGGGCGAGTTCGTGGAGGTGCTGGTCACGCCGGGAAGGCTGGCGCCGTTGCCGGTCCCATTGAAGAGGCCAAATGGCTCGGTAGTCGGAATGCTGTCATGCAGATACTTTCCTGATACCGTGAGCTTCTGATTGAAGACGTGGTCAATCTTCAGCATCTCCTCGCGGTAATTGAAGATGCTGTTAATGGCCAGGTGGGCCACATGAGGATCGGCGACGTCGTTGGGCGCGGGAAGCCCATTGAAGATATCTTTCAGGTATTCCTGTGCAACCGGGCTGATGCTCGTAATCTGCGTGCCGGTCAGGGTGCAGGTTCCAGCAGCGTTGAACTGGATGCAGACAGTGTGGGCAAAGGTGCCCTGGCGCTCGGCCGCTGTAGGCACGTTGATGGTCGGATTGGCGTAAGTGATGGTTCTGCGAAATTCCTCAGAAAAGAAAAAGAAAGTTTTGTTGTGCCCGTTATACACACCGGGGATCGCGACCGGCCCGCCGAAGGTGTAGCCAAAATCGTTATAGCGCAGCGGCGGGCGTGGGATGACCTTGGTGGGATCGGAAACATGTTTGTTGAAAAAGCTGTTGGCATTCAGCCAGTCATTGCGGAAGAACTCATACGCGCTTCCGTGGAAGTTGTTGGTCCCGCTGCGGGTGATGACGTTGATCTGAGCGCCGCCGCTGCGCCCATATTCCGGATCGTAGGCCCCGCGGACGACCTTGAATTCTTCCAGCGCGTCCACACTCGGGAATGACAGCAGGGTCAAGTTGGAGCCGCGGTCCACGTTATCAAGGCCGTCAATGGTCCAGTTGTTCTGGCTGGTGCGGCCGCCGTTGATGGAGAAGCTCACAACATTGGTGCCGATCGGCGCAAACGCTCCCACATAAAGCTGATCGCTGGTCTGGCTGGAGGAAACGCCCGGCAGCAAGGTGACCAGTTGCTCGTAATTGCGCGTATTGAGTGACAGTTCGCGGATCTCGGTGCCCGTCATCAGGCCAGTGGCCGTAGCTGATTGGGTCTCGACCTGAAGCGGGTTTGCCTCGACCACCACCTCTTCTCCTTTCGCGCCTACCTGCAACTCGGCGTTGATGGTGAGTTTGTCATTCACGTTGAGTTCGATATCTTTCTGCACCGACGTCTTGAAGCCTGGCGCTTCAACCGTGACTGAATAGTGGCCGATTGGCAGCAACGGAGCGGAATATCCGCCTGAGCCATCGGTCTTGACCGTGCGGACCACAACGCCAGTATCCGTGTTGGTGAGCGTAACGGTGGCATTCGGGACTACTGCGCCGGTGGAATCCCTGGCTGTGCCAACGATCGTGCCAGTGACCTCTTGCGCCAGCGCATTGCAGCTAATCAATACGACAAGAAACAGAAACAGTTTGCAGATCGTCTGACGAGACATTTTTCTCCCCTCCTTGAAGGGTGATCACTTTAGTGAAATTGCTGTGCTTTGTGGCTTCTCGTGCTGTGCGTGCGGCCACCTTGACGCAGCGAGCTTGCTTTTTATGGATTGTTAAAACGGCGTGAATTCTACAGGTTGAATGGGGGATTTTAAAAGCAGAAAAATACCTGAGGGCAAGCTAGGCAACAGGCAACAGGCCACAGGCCACAGAAAAACAGTAATCAACATTCAGCACTCAGCGCTCAGCACTCAGGTAAGTCAAATACAACAGCAGATTCCTCGTAAAAGAGCAGCAATTGGCAGTTAGCAATTAGCAATCAGCCAAATCGAAAGTATCAAAGCAAACAGCAGATTCCTCGCCTGCGGCTCGGAATGACAAAACAATGTTTCATTGGCTGAATGCTGAATGCTGAGTGCCGAGTGCTTAAGTTCTGCTCGCCCACCTCTCCGGCTCAATCTCCGGAAAGACGCAGTCGCGTTGCTCGATTTTTTCCAGGTCGGGAAGCTTGTCCTGGGGGACCTGGTGGGTGGCTTCGAAGCGGCGCCAGATGTCCAGCAGCGTCCTTAATTGGGAAAGATGGGTGTTGAAGCGTTTTTCAGCATAATCGCGGGCGTGTTTGGTCGTGATCAGGAACTGCCAGTCAGAAGATTCCAGCAGGAGAAGCTCGCGGCAGATCTGGCGGGCCAGCCGGGTGGCGTCGTGATTGCCTCGCCACAAGCCGCTGTTGGCCATCTCGTGCACGGCCAGCTCTGCGGGATAGATGTGCTTCCACGTCCACTTGGTTTCGTCGTTGAACCAGACACTGTTGTCGCTGTTTGCGCCCCAGGAGCCTTCCGGCAACGCGACAAATCCTCCCGGAGGATACTGGCTCAGGTACTCGCTGCAGGAGATCAAACGCACACGAGATTCAGGCCTCGAGTACTCGTGCACAACATGCTTGAGCCACTCCGGACCTTCAAACCACCAGTGCCCAAACAGCTCGGCGTCGAACGGCGCGGTCAGGACCGGCTTGACTGCGCCATTGCCGCCATGATGCTTCAACACTTCCGTGGTGATGTGGGCGAAGTGCGATGCGTGCTCGCGCGTGCGTTTCTGCGCCACCTCAGGATAATAAGGTTGCTTGCCGCCCAGCCCCACCTTCGGGCCGGTGATGCGCCAATAACGATTTCCCCCGGGCCAGCGCTTTTTGTGAAACTCCAGATAATTGCCGTCGCCCGGATATCCGTGCTCGCCGCTCCACACCTGAATGCCGGTGCGCGGATCACGGGTGAAGAACGAAACATGCGTATCAGTGCGGTCGGGCGTGTCAGCATAATAAGGACGATAAAAATTTTTCTTCGGATGCTCAGACGGCTCCTCGACCGCTACGGGCACATCGCCGGCCAACAGCTCATACGGAGTGAAGCGCGTGGACGAATCGACGAGGTGTGTGTCCACGTAGAAGAATTCAATGCCATTCTCCGCCAGGATCTGCTCCACGCCTTCACGCATGAACGGCCTGCTGCGGCCATAAGCCGAGCCAAAGCCGTTGATTGATACGGGAAACTGCCAGGGGCCGGCGGGACGGTAGCCACACTCCGGCAGCCAGATTCCGCGCGGCTTGCGGCCAAAAAATCTTTTGTGCGTTTCGACTCCGGTCCTGACCTGGGCTCGGATGGATTCATCGGTGCCCAGCAGCGGGAAATATCCGTGGGTGGCGCCGCAGGTGATGATCTCGATGGCGCCGGATTCGTAAAAATGGCGGAAGCCCTTGATGATGTCGCTGCCAAGCGCGTCAAACTGGCGCAATCCGTGCTCGTAAAATTTTTCCCAGTAGCGCGCGACCTCAATAAAATGCGATTCGCCCTTGGCGCGGAATTCTTCAGCATCTTTACGCGCGGCTTCAATCTTGCGAGTCATGTATTTGGGGAATTCTTCTTTGAAAACCGGATGCGCTAGCTGTTCCAGCAGAATCGGCGAAAGATTTACGTTGGCCTTGAGCGCGAGTCCCTGCTGCTCCAGCTCGGAAAACATCCCGAGCAGTGGCAGATAAGTTTCCGCAGCGGCTTCGTGCAGCCACTCCATCCCATGCGGCCAGGTGCCGTGGTTGACCACATACGGCAGGTGGGAGTGCAGGGCGAAAGTTACGTAGCCGATGTGATGTTCAGCGCGTTCTTTCATGAATGAATGAGCCTTTGGCCTTTAGCCCTTAGCTTTTGGCTAAAACAAATCAGGTTACAGGGAACAGGTGACAGTGAAACACCCGAGCAAAAGCAAAGCCAGAAACTTAGTTTGGAATACCCATTCTGTAAGATGCGAACTTGCCGAGCCAGAATTCGAGTTTAGCAGAAATGCAGGGAATAGGGATTAGGGAACGGGAGAAGCCGGGCTATTTGCCAATTGCCCCGCCGCGGCGGGCTAATTGCATTGTCTGATAAATTTGATGTGTGACGACTGGGGAAAAATTCGAGAAGGCGGTCGCGATCATGGCCCGATTGCGAGCCCCAGGGGGATGTCCGTGGGACCGCGTCCAGACCTTTGACACCATCAAGCGCTACACGCTGGAAGAAACTTATGAAGTGCTGGAGGCGATTGATAATCGCGACTGGCCGGAGCTGAGCGGCGAACTCGGCGATTTGCTCCTGCAAGTCCTCTTTTATGCGGAAATGGGGAAAGAAGACGGCCGGTTTTCTATTGACGATGTCCTCGACGCGCTCAGCAATAAACTTATTTCGCGCCATCCCCATGTGTTTGGCGATGTGAAAGCGGAAGATGCGCATCAGGTGCTGAGAAATTGGGAAGCGTTCAAGGCAGCAGAACGAAAGAAGGCCAGGCAATCCGCGGCGGCGGACCTTCGGCAGGCAGACGGGCTGCTCGATGGAGTCTCTACCAAAATGCCGGCGATGTTGGAGGCCAACAAGATCAGCTCAAAGGCCGCTCACGTTGGGTTTGATTGGCCTGAAATGAGTGGTTTGTTTGAAAAGCTGGAGGAAGAGACACACGAACTCCAGGCCCACATCAAGAATCTGCCGGCCGGCGCACTGAAGCCGCAAAACAATTCTCAAGTCCCGGAAGAGCTGCGCGAGCATATAGAAGATGAAGTTGGCGACCTGTTTTTTGTGCTGGTAAACATTGCGCGATACTTAGGCGTGGATCCGGAGTCGGCACTGCGCAAGACTAACCGCAAATTCCGCAAGCGCTTTGGGTGGATGGAAGAGCAGTTGGCCAGGCAGGGGAAGAGTCTGCAGGAGAGCAGTCTGGAAGAGATGGAAGGGTTGTGGCAGGAAGCAAAGAAGGCGGGCAACAGGCAATAGGCAACAGACAACAGCAAGACAGGGAGACGAGTCGCCATTTTTGATTTATGATCTTTGATTTTTGATTGGAAAACCCAGGAACAACTTGGCCGCGAATCAACGCCAATGAACGCGAATAACAAAATCCAAATCCACAAATGCAAAGAAATCGACGAATTCAGGGCTTGCGTCGAGCTGCAGAAAGAGGTGTGGAAGTTTGAAGACGCCGAGCTGGTGCCGCTACGCATGTTTGTTGTTGCCGAAAAAGTTGGGGGACAGGTCATTGGCGCATTCGATGGCAGCTCGCTGGTCGGCTACATTCTGGCTGTTCCGGGAATCCGCGCCGGACGCGCTTTTCTGCACTCGCATATGCTGGCCGTGCGCGAGAGTTATCGTGATCAAGGGCTGGGACGCGTGCTCAAGCTGGCGCAACGCAAAGACGCCATCGAGCGCGGATTTGAGTTGATTGAGTGGACGTTCGATCCGCTGGAAATCAAAAACGCCTGGCTGAACGTGGTAAAGCTGGGCGCAATCGCACGTCGCTATCATGTGAATCACTATGGCTACACTTCGAGCGTGCTGCATTCAGGTTTGCCCACGGACCGTCTTGTGGCCGAGTGGTGGATCAAGTCAGAGCGCGTGACAGGCTTGCTGGACAACGGCAAACAGCCTGCGTTCGATACGGTGAAGAAGATCAACGTGCCGGCACAGATTTATGCGTGGAGGGCATCGCAGAGGGACGTGCCGAAAGCCATGGACGTGCTGAAGCGTAACCGAGAAGAGTTCTTGCAGTCATTCTCGAATGGCCTGGCGGTGCTGGGATATGAGCGCGACAAGGCTGACAATGGAACGTTTTTGTTGGGAAAAAATGAACACCTTTAACCACAGAGGACACGAAGGAACACGAAGAAGAACTGTTCATTTGTGATTTGAAAAGCAAAACAATTTTAGCCGCGAATTCACGCTAATCGTCGCGAATGAGAGCTGCTTTCGTTTCTGATTTTTGCTAATTGCCAATTGCTAACTGCTGAAGTATGAAAATTGAATCCATCACCATCCGCGAAATCCGCATGCCGCTGGTACATTTTTTTGAGACCAGCTTTGGCCGCACCACCGAGCGCCGCATCCTGCTGCTCACTGTCCACACTGATGGAGCAGAGGGCTGGGGAGAATGTGTTGCGGGTGAAGATCCTTTCTATAGCGACGAATCCATTGACACGGCCTGGTATGCGATTGAGCGCTATCTCGCGCCTGCGCTGCTGGGCAAGACTATTCAAAAAGCCAGTGAGGCGCCGGGCCTGTTTGCTCGTGTTCGCGGACATCGCATGGCCAAAGGCGCGCTGGAAAATGCGTTGTGGGACGCCGAGGCGCAGACCAGGAATGTCCCCCTATGGCAGCTTCTTGGCGGCAATCGGGCAGAAATTGCCTGCGGCGTCTCCATCGGCATTCAGAATTCGGTGGAGCAGTTGCTGGAAAAGATTGAGACAGAGGTGGCGGCCGGTTACCGGCGTATCAAGGTCAAATGCAAGCCGGGCTGGGACCTGGAGATTTTTGAGCCCATCCGCGCGCGCTGGCCGGAAATTCTGCTGAGCTGCGACGCTAACTCCTGCTACACGCTCGAGCAGGCGGAGCATCTCAAGCAGTTCGATCGTTTTAATCTGCTGATGATCGAGCAGCCGCTCTGGCACGACGACTTTTATTTCCACGCGCAGCTCCAGCGCCAGCTTAAGACCAGAATCTGTCTGGACGAGGCCATCCACAACCGCCGTGACGCGCAAGCGGCCATTGAGCTGGGCTCATGCAAGATCGTCAACATCAAGGTTGGCCGCGTGGGCGGATTCAGCGAAGCTGTGGCGGTTCACGATGTAGCACGGCAGGCGGGCATTCCTGTGTGGTGTGGCGGCATGTTGGAATCTGGGATTGGACGTTCGCATAACGTTGCTCTTTCTACGCTGGCTGGTTTCACGCTGCCCGGCGATGTCTCGGCTTCCAAGCGCTACTGGAAAGAAGATGTGATTGACCCGGAAGTCGAGGTTTCGCGCGAAGGATTTATTAAGACGCCAGGGGTGCCGGGGCGCGGATTCAAGATCAAAACAGATTTGATTGAGAAGCTGACGACGAAGAAGAAAGTTTTAGCCGCGAATCCACGGCACGCCGGGACGGGTTAACGCGAATCACGCGAATCAAAATCAATGCCTATGCTGCGCCGGCAGTTACCGATTTCAGCCAGCTCTCCATCTGCTGGTGGCCAACTGCTCCGGCCTGCTGCATGACCGGGCGTGCGCCATAAAAGATTATGAAATTGGGAATGCCGCGAACGTTGTAGCGCGCCGCCAGTTGCGGATACCGCTCGGTATCCACTTTCACTACCACAGCCTGTCCCGCCATCTCGGCTGCAGTGCGCGCCACCTCGGGCGCGGCGATGCGGCAGGGGCCACACCACGCTGCCCAGAAATCCACCAGAACGGGAACACGGCTGGTCTGTACGATCTCATCAAACTGCTCAGGATCTACTTCCAGCGGCTCGTTAACCGGCGGCAAAGAAGATTTACAGTTGCCGCATTTTCCAGTATCTGCCAGATGTCTTGCCGGGACGCGATTCTTCTGTCCACAGGCGTTGCAAGCTCTGATAAAGGGCATGGCTTAATTCTCTCAGTTTACCCATTCAGATGCGGCAACCGGAGGACGAGGTTCATTTAACGCTGTGGTCTCGAAAAAATATTGCTTTCCGTGATATGGTTTTTCCCGTCTTAATCGTTACTGTAGGTAGGGAATTCGTTTCCTGATTGGGGGATCACCATGCGACAACAACAGGGCAAGTTCATTCTTTTTGATTTGGGCGAGTTTGCTGCGTTTCTGAAGGCGCTCACGGTAAACCGTACTATCAGTCTGATCCAGAACCACCACACGTTTATTCCTTCTTACAAGGACTTCAACGGCAGCAATCATTTTGACCGCCTGCGCTCCATGGAAGAAGCGCACCTGCAACGCGGATTCAGCGAGATTGCGCAGAACCTGACTACTTTTCCCGATGGAACGGTTGCCGCGTGCCGCGCATTCGACACCGCGCCGGCCGGCATCAAAGGCGCAAACACCCATGGTCTCTGCATCGAAAATCTGGGCGACTTTGATGTCAACCAGGACGCTATGACGCAGGCACAGCACGACACCATCATCCAGGTGAATGCTTTGTTGTGTCAGAGGTTTAATCTCACGCCCAGCACGGACAGCATTGTCTACCATCACTGGTTCGATCTGAATACGGGTCAGCGCACCAATGGAACGGGGACGACGAAGACTTGTCCCGGAACGGGATTCTTTGGCGGCAATACAGTCGAATCGGCGCAGGCGAATTTCATTCCGCTGATCAGCCAGCAACTGGCAGCCCTCTCCGGCGGCGGTTCTACAGGCGATTCAGCGGCGTTATTCAGCGCGCAGGTTACGGCGACAGCCCTCAACATCCGCAATCAACCTGATCTTTCCGGCGCCATTCTGGGACAACTGGCGAATGGATCACTGGTTCAGGTTTTTGAAGAGCAGAATGGCTGGGGCAGGATTGATCCGTCAGAATCGCGCTGGGTGAATGAGAGATTTCTGCAGAAGCAAATGGCGGTTGGAAACTAGGTGGTAAGCCAAACCCAAAACCTTTCGACACAGAGGAACAGAGGCAGCAGAGGAATTGAAAAAGAAAAACCCACAATAAAGTTTGAAGAGAAAAATTCTATCCTCTCCTAAACACCTCTTTGATTTGTCACGTCGTTCAACATTCTTCATCGCCTTAAAGCCTGAGGAACGTCGGGAGGTCGCAGAATTCCTGTTTTCGTTTGATATTTCCTAAGCTACTCCGATTACTCTGTTCCTCTGCGTTTCAAAGGTTTTGTTGATCGCCGGTGAGATGCTCAACATACCTCTCAGCCGACCGCAGCACAACTTCTTTCGCGCCGGTTTGGATGATAGGACGTCCGCCGCAGCTGCCGTACATGGGGCCGCCATAGATGCGATCAAATTTCAGGCCGGCAACTGCTTTGACGATTTTTTCTACCGCGCGCACGCTGATGGGAATCAGGTTGGGATAGCTGTACATAAAGCTCACCCAGCGCCGGTCTTCCACGGGAAGAATCGTGTCGCCGGTAAAGAGCGCCCCTTTGCCCTGTGCTCCTTCCTTCCAGTGCAGGACGCAGCTTCCGGGAAAATGTCCTCCACAGCGCACGACTGTAAGCGCGGAGTTTACTTCCAGTGATTCTCCCTGCCACCAGTGGATCACGGGATCGGTGCGCGGCATCCAGGGCATGTTGTCGTGATGAATAAAGACCGGAACGTTTCCCAGGGAGCGGCTCCATTCAACCACGCTCGCGACCATGTGTGGATGTGAGATCACAATGGCGGAAAGCTCGCCGAGTGCCCGAATCTGATCGATCGTCTGCTGATCCAGATACGCGACGCAGTCCCACAGAACATTGCCCGCGGATGTCTGAATCAGGAAGACCTCAGGGCCAATACCGAACGCCGGTGAAGTGCAGATGCCGGTGACTCCGTCGCCCAGCGAGGTGAACACGTTGCGATAGTGTCCCTGCATTTCCGCCAATGTAGTCCACGCCGGAGATTTGTGGGTCATGGACTCGCGTTCATCACTGCAATTCAGGCAGCGAGCGGGCACGGTTTCAGAGTCGCCGTGTTGAAGCCCGCAATGGACGCAGATCCAATAACTCATCGCAAACGAAGACCTTCAACACAGAGGAACGGAGTTAACAGAGGAGCCTGGAAATTTGAAGGACAATGGAATTTTGAATCCTCAATTTTCCTCGAGCCATGATGGAAATCAAGAATTCTAGATCCAGAAACCGACACAGAAAGAGGTGGTGAAAAGAGTTTTCTCACTATTTCTAAAATCCCCTTCTTATTCCTCTGCTGCCTCTGTTCCTCTGTGTTGAGGGTCTTCGCCTCAATCTTCGCCTTGTGCCGCCTGCAATGCCGCCATGATTTCCGGCTCGCGCTCTGGATGGCTAAGCGAACCCAGCGAGTAGGTGGTCACATTTTTCACTGTGGCAAAATCGGGTCCGCGATAGCACACGCACATGTGATGGGCGGCGGCGCGAATATAAACGCCTTTGGCCTTGGCGTGCTCCATCATGTCTTCCGCCAATTGTTTGACCAGCAATTCCTGCAACTGGAAACGTTTGCCGCGGCAACTTACCAGTCGCGGCATCTTGCCGATCCCGATGATGTAGGCGCCCGGCTCATAAACGATGTCCACCCAGCCGAAGAAAGGAAGGAAATGGTGTGCGCAGAAAGACAAAAACGGGATGCGGTCTGAGGAAACCAGTCCATGGTGGCCGTCGAGCGGCGTTTCCATGGTGATCTTCAGGATTTCTTCCGGGTGCGCCGAGTAACCGGCCAGCATGCTGCGAAACGCGCGGGAGATGCGACCGGGATTGTCGCTCAGCGTTGCGGCCAACTCCTGCGCCGCCTGAGGCCAGCCTGTAGTCACGGTTTCAATCCACTCCAGCAATCTCGCGTCAGTCTTCTGGTCGAACGCGACTTCAGGGTGAGCAATGTCAAATCCTGCTTCGAAGGGAAGAAGCTCTTCATCAAATTTCATGGTCTGTATAGGTTACAGCGAACTCAAAAAAGCAGCTACTAGCTTCTAGCTGCTGGCTGCTAGTTAAGGTGAAGCCCTTGGCCTTTAACCCTTGGCCCTTGGCACTCAAGCCAATACCAATTCCGCTGCGAATCAGCAGAAGCAACGCGAAAGAACCCGAATAAGAAGAGCCCTTCCGAGCCAATATTTGGCAACCTTTCGATTCGCGGGATCGGGATAAACTACTACAACATATGAAACCAGCGGCGATAGGGGTGCGGGTACATTCAGGTTGGGCTGCCGCGGTGGCCGTAGCCGGCAGGACCGGCGCTGAGCAAATCGTTGAGCGCAGGCGAATTGAGATTGCCGACGTGAGAATGCCAGGGGCAGTTCAGCCCTACCATTTTGCCCAGCGCATGGAAATAAAGCCTGCTGAGCAGCACATTGCCAAGTGTGAGGCTGAGTCTGCAAGGCTGGCGCTCGCGGGGTTGCGCGATTTGCTGCACGACCTGGAGCAACGCGAGTATTCCGTGGTCAGCTCGTGCATTCTGCTTAGTTCCGGACGCCCGTTGCCGTCGCTGGAAAAAATTCTGGCATCGCATGCCATGATTCATACCGCTGAAGGCGAATTTTTTCGTCAGGCGTTTCGCGATGCATTTACCAGGCTCAACATTCCTGTCACCGGAATTCGCGAGCGCGACCTCGAGCAGGAAGCTAACAGCAAATTCGGAAGAGCCGGGCCGAAGCTGCGAGAGCGGATCAGCAGCATGGGAAAATTGCTCGGTCCGCCATGGACTGCCGACCAGAAATCTGCTGCCTTGGGAGCATTTATTGTTCTTTAGGGTTAGGTCTCGTAGTTTATCCCGATCCCGCCCTTTCGCGAAACTGCTGGAGAGATTGAGAGGCTCCCAAAAAGGGCGGGAGACGGGAACCCTGCACGCTTGTACACAATTTCGGGCGTTCGCCCTGTGACAGCATCGGTAGAAACAGGGACCTCTCTCTCCGTTCGAGGTAAACTACCAAAGATCAACCAAAGCTTTCATTCAACCCACATGACACCGCTGCTGATGTTCCGCCGTCAAATCTCTCTCTTAGGGGCGTCTGCTCTGCTCCTCAGCTTTGCGCTGGTTGCATTCGGCCTTCAGGGAGATGGCTCATCGGCAGAGGCCCAGCGCTATATCACTGACATTAAAGCGCTGACTACGCCCGCAATGGAGGGCCGCGGCGATGGCACCAAAGGTCTGAGTCGGGCGGCTCGCCTGATCGAGCAGCGCTTCAAGAGCCTCGGGCTCGAGCCCGCCGGTACGCACTCTTATTTTCAGCCGTTTACGGTCGTCACCGGTGCGCGTCTGAAAGATGGGAATCGCTTTGAGGCAGGCAAGACCACGTTGAAGCTGAATCAGGACTTTGTTCCCTTCAGCTTTTCCGCTTCAGGGATCGCGAGCGGTCCAGTTGTTTTTGCCGGCTATGGCGCTTCCGCACCAGAATTCGCGTATGACGATTACGACGGCGTCGACGTGAAAGACAAAATTGTCGTGCTGCTGCGCTATGAGCCGCCAGGTTTTGCCAGCAAGAGCGGCAACGCCGGAATGACGCAGCATGCCCAGCTCATCACCAAGGCGATCAACGCGAAAAACCATGGCGCGAAAGCGGTGGTGCTGCTCAATGGAAAACTGGGCGATGGCGAAGAAGACTTGCTGACGCGGTTTGGCAGCGTCAGCGGGCCGGTGGACAGCGGGATCATTCTCGTACAGGTGAAGAATGGAGCGGCGGAAAAGTGGTTTCAGGCAGCGCGAAAATCATTTGCCGATGTCCAGGGCCAGATCAACAGCTCATCGAAACCGGCATCCTTTGCCTTCCCTGACGCGCTGCATCTTTCGATCAAGGTCAACATTGAGACCATGCAGGCCACGGTCAACAACGTGCTTGCCTACCTGCCGGGGCAGACCGATGAGTATGTGATCGTAGGGGCGCACTACGATCATCTCGGGCGTGGCAATTTCGATTCTCTGGCGCCTTCGCAGATTGGCCAGATTCATCCCGGTGCTGATGACAATGCTTCGGGCACAGCCGGTGTGCTCGAACTGGCGCGGCATTTTGCGCCTATGAAGGGCCAGCTTCATCGCGGCATTCTGTTTGCCAGCTTTGCCGGTGAAGAGCTGGGTTTGCTGGGTTCGGCGGAATGGGTGAAAGAGCCGACCCGGCCGTTAGACAAAGCAGTCGCCATGATGAACATGGACATGATCGGCCGCGTGAAAGACGACAAAATTTTTATTGGTGGTGCCGGAACTGGTTCCACATTCCAGAACGTACTGGATAAGGCGCAAGCGGAACACAATTCGGGATTCAAGATCGAATACTCGCCCGGCGGATATTCTTCCAGCGATCACATGTCCTTCGTGACGAAAAAGATTCCTGTGTTGTTCTTTTTCTCCGGCCTGCATTCGGATTATCACAAACCGTCAGACACCTGGGAGAAGATCAATTCCGATGGCGCGGTGCGCGTGCTTGATCTTGTAGCAGATGTGTCGCGGCAGCTTGCTTCCACGCCGGAGCGGCCCAACTTTATCACTGTGGTGGAAGACAAACCGGGGGGTGCTGTCGGCGGTGGCGGCGGCTACGGTCCTTACTTCGGCTCAGTGCCGGATTTTGGCCAGGTGGAAAATGGGGTCAGGTTTTCTGATGTGCGTCCGGGATCGCCGGCAGCGAAGGCCGGACTGAAAGCTGGTGATGTATTGATCCAGTTTGGCGATAAGCAGATCAAGAACCTTTATGACTTTACGGATGCGCTCCGGCGCAGCAAAGTAGGAGACGTGGTGGAGGTGAAGGTGCTGCGCGGACAGGAAACCATCAGTGTGAGTGTAAAGCTGGAACAGAGACGATGATCGATTGCCATAATTGCCAAAAATGCCAAAATTGAAAATCAATCTAGCGCTGGTCCTATCTCTCGTCACACTCCCTGTAACAATGGGGGGCGGCCAGGAGAAATCTGCCTCATCACTGCTCTTTCCCGGTGAAAAGCATCTCCGCAATGTGCGCCAGCTCACTTTTGGCGGACAGAATGCCGAAGCTTACTTCTCTGCTGATGATCGCTACCTGATTTTTCAGCACCAGGGCAACGATGTTCCCTGCGACCAGATGTACATCATCCCCGTCGATGTGCCGGACGGTAAGCCTGCACAGCCAAAGCTGGTGAGCACCGGCAAGGGAAGGACTACGTGCGGCTATTTCTTTCCTGCCGGTGATCGCATTCTCTTTTCATCAACCCACGCGGCCAACCCGGAGTGTCCGCCCAGGCCGGATTATTCTCGCGGCTACGTCTGGCCCATTTACAACACCTATCAGATTTATACGGCGAAACGTGATGGCAGTGATCTGCGCCAGCTCTCGCATGCTTCTGGCTACAATGCGGAATCCACAATCACTCGCGATGGAAAGAAGATTGTCTTTACCTCGACCCGCAATGGCGATATTGACATTTACACCATGGACGCCAACGGCAGTCACGTCCGCCAATTGACGCATGAGCTTGGCTACGATGGCGGTCCATTCTGGTCTTATGACGGGAAGAAGATCGTTTACCGCGCGGAACATCCAAAGACGCCGGAAGAGATTGCGGATTACAAGGACCTGCTATCGCGGGGGCTGATCCGCCCCGGGAATCTGGAGATCTGGGTCATGGACGCTGATGGCAGTCACAAGCGCCAGGTCACCCACAATGGTGCGGCCAACTTCGCTCCGTATTTTCTGCCTGATGGTAAGCGCATCATTTTTGCCTCCAACATGGCTGATCCGAAAAATGGGCGGGACTTTGATCTCTACATCATTAATGAGGATGGAACGGGGTTGGAGCGCATCACCTACTATCCCGACTTCGATGCTTTTCCCATGTTCAGCTCCGATGGGAAGAGGCTGGTGTGGGCCTCAAATCGCAACGGCACCGCGCCGCATGAGACAAACATCTTCATCGCCGACTGGGTCGAATGAAGAAATCGCGTGTGATCGCACGAGTTCCTACGTTGAACCTCTTGCTGCTTGTGCTGAATCCTCCCGCACCGCGCCGGCTTCTGCGCTGACTTGTACTCTCGGCTCGCGTCCGGTTGCATCGAGCACCTCACGCGTTACCCGGTCATCAATTTCTGCGGATTGCTCTATCTCAACCGGATAGCGGACGACGATCTGGGTTCCTGTCGCCGTGAGGTGCAGGCGGCTCTCCGGCTCCAAAGGCGCGACGGAAAGGCCATGGGTAACGCGTTCCATGGCACGGCGCTCTGTCTCCATTTTGTCTTTGTAACCGTCAAAAACTTTGTTGACTGCCGCCAACATTCGCCGCTCCACTTCTCGATAATCGTCTCCTGGACCCACCGTCAAGAGCACTTCATGCCAGAGAAAGTTTGTGCCGGGAATCTGCTTGAACAAGCCTTCATCCGGTTGGAAGACAACTGCGTTGGAGAAGGCGACGACGCGGCCCGTCGCGCGCGCCCCTGGCCCGCCGCTTACCTCCACCAGATGCAGCCGCACCATGCCGATGTCAATCACATCGCCTGTAATTCCCGCGACCTGGACGCGGTCTCCCACCCGCACGCCGTATTTGCCAATCAATACGAAGTAGCCGGCAATGGACTGAATCATGTTTTGCAGCGCCACCGCCAGGCCCGCGGTGGTGATTCCAGCAAACACAGTTACGGATCCCAGCCCGCTTGCAAATGCCACCACCAGGATCACGCACACTAGAGGCGCCACAATGATGCGGCGCACAATCAGGAACTGGTGCCTGCGCCGGCCGTCCTGGATGTAACGAAAGGTGGCACGTCGCCACAGATGCGAAGTGACAAAAATGATTGCCAGAATGCCCACCAGCATTCCCAGCCGCAGTAACAGGCTCTTGAACAGTTGTGAGTAGCGCGTTTCCACGTCGTTTCGCCAGTTTGCTACATTTCGCCGGTAAAGATCGAAGAGAATGTTTTGCTTGCCCAGTGGAAGAATGACGGCGGAAAGCTGCTTGTATTGTTTCGTCAGCGTCTTCAATTCGGTCTGCTGTTGCGCCAACACTGCCGGGTCCTGCGATGCCGGCTGGGCGGCCAGAGCGTCACTGCGCTGCGTGAACTGCTTCAGGCGGGCAATCAACGGGCTGCGCAGCGCTTTGGACGCATCGGCCAGAGAATCTGTAAGGGCGAGCGAGTGGTCCAGCAGAGAGAGCTTCCGGCGCGCTTCAATGACTTTGCTGATGAGTCCGAAGATGCCCGTAGGCAGCGGCGTGCGTTCCTCGGTTCCGATTATGGTACTGTCTGCAGCGGCAAGCGTTGCAGTATCTGTCCCTGCCGGCTTGCTGTTTTCGCTCATAGCGGCGGGAACCGTGCGCGCCAGCTCTTCAATTTGCGCCTGTACACCCTTCGCCCCGGTTCGCGCATTCATGCCGGAGGCAAACTGAAGCATGTTCTGTAGCGTGTCATGACGCGCCTTCAGCAGCTCTACTTCGTCCTCAGTCTCCGCTACTTCGGCGGCAAGGGTCTTCTGCCGACGTCCAGTAGCTGCGGCCAGCTGCTGCTTGAGCGAGTCCAACTCATGCTGCACCTGTTCCAGCCTTTGCTTCGACTTTTCTGCCAGGTTTACAAGGTTCTGATACTGCGATGAAGCCGTCACATTCTGCTGGTCTGCGGCATTACCTTTGTTTTCGCTGGCCAGTTGCTGCGATTCGGTGCGGGCAAATTCAAAGGAAAGCCGCACCACCTCGTCTGCGATCTGGCGGTTGTTGGCAATAAAAACTGCGTCACCGGGCTCATTGACCAGTTGCTGCTGGCTGCTCAGCAGGCGATACCACGTGATGGTCCGGTTCAGGAAGCTAAGAATGTCCTCCGCCCGGATGGTGGCCGGAGCGTCAGCAGCGATGAACGCCAGGGGTGCGGATAACGCCAGAAGAATTACTGCGGTCCTGCCGCACGTAACCCGGGTAAGGTGCCGAAGCGTGGAAAACATTGATTGATTCTACTCAAAAACAGCTTGAAATTTGCCCGCAAAGAAGGAATAGAATTGTGCCGACCAATTCGATCGCAATTCGAGGTAACGGTATGCATACAATTTTTCTGCGAGCCGTTGTCAGTATTGCTCTTCTTTTTCTGACGGCATGTTCCGAACCGCCGAAGGAGTCCTCCAGCGGTTCATCTACTCCGAGCACTCCTGTTACAGGCAAGACTGCATTCTGGCCCATGTACACAGCGGCCTACAAATGGTCTTCTGGCATGGTGCCGATCAAACTGGAAAGCAAAGACCCGCCGGGCAGCAAGAGCGAGCCTGGAAAAGCCGGGACGTGGACGGCCACCTTTGGTTCCCAGGGCCGCCGCGAAGCCGTGGTTCTTACCTATGCAATTGCGGCGCAGCCCCCGGAGATCGTAAAGGGCGTCAATGTGGGACATCCGTTCCCCTGGGCGGGGCCAACACACGAGGCTCTTGCGTTCCAGAGTTCGGATCTGAGCGTCGACTCTGATGCCGCATACAAGACGGCCTCAGCGCAGGCAAGCGCGTGGGTAAAGAAGCATCCGGACAAGGAAGTCTCTTTCGCGCTGGGCAATTCCTCGCGTTTTTCCGGGCCAGTGTGGTATGTGCTGTGGGGCGACAGCAAGACCGGCTACGGCGTGTTCATCGATGCCAGGACCGGACAAGTGGCGAAACCGAAGTAAAGAAGAAGCTGCCAGCTTCTGGGTCCTGGCTACTAGCGCCTGCAGCCTCTTCTTATAAATCTGTTCACTGCCATGAAGCTGCGTCTCCTTCTTTTGGGTTTTTTGTCGATGGCCCATCCGCTTAGCGAGACAGCATCTTGACATGCTTCTATCCGACTCTTAGACTCCGTTCCCTGGCGAACCGCGGCTTACAACGGTTTGATCCTGGCGAGGAAGCATCCGAGTGGAAGCTGACTATATCCTGCAGACGAAGAATCTGGTCAAGGAGTTCAAGGGCTTTGTGGCCGTCAGCGACGTGAACCTGAGCGTCCGTAGAGGGGCCATTCATGGATTAATCGGGCCCAATGGCGCGGGAAAAACCACGGTTTTCAATCTCTTGACCAGGTTCCTCGCTCCCACTCGCGGAACCATCATCTTTCAGGGCAATGACATCACCAGGGACAAGCCTGCGGAGATTGCGCGCCGAGGAATGGTTCGTTCTTTCCAGCTTTCAGCCGTCTTTCCTCATCTGACTGTTCTGGAAAATGTCCGTATCGGCTTGCAGCGCCAGATGAGGACCTCATTTCATTTCTGGCAAAGCGAAACCAAACTGCGAGTGTTGGACGATGCTGCGCGGGAACTGCTGGATCAGGTTGGATTGGAGCCTTTCGCTAATGTTGTCGCAGTGGAATTGCCATACGGTCGGAAGCGGACTCTCGAAATAGCAACCACCCTGGCGTTAAATCCGGAACTGCTTTTGTTGGATGAGCCGACACAGGGATTGAGCCTGGAGGACGTGGAGCGGGTAAAAGACTTGATCCGTAAAGCTGCCGCCAGTCGCACCGTGCTTATGGTGGAGCACAATATGAGCGTGGTCTCCGACCTTTGCAGCGTCATCACCGTACTCCAGCGCGGTTCAGTGCTGGCCGAAGGCAGCTATTCCGAGGTATCCAGGAATCCGCAAGTCCTCGAAGCCTACCTCGGGGCCCACCATGGTTGATTTCCCTCCAACCGAATATCTGCGCGTCACGCGCCTGCACGCCTTCTATGGCGAGTCTCACGTTCTGCACGGCATGGATTTCGTGGTGAACCGGGGAGAAATGGTAACACTGCTGGGCCGCAACGGGGCCGGCAGGACTACCACGGTGAAATCCATTTTGGGATTGGTAGAAAAGCGCAGCGGTTCGATCATGGTGAATGGTCGCGAGACTATTGATTGGCCGGCACATCGAATCGCACGCCTCGGAGTGGGATATTGCCCGGAGGAACGCGGCATCTTTTCCAGCCTGACCACAGAAGAGAACTTGCTGCTGCCTCCAATTCTTTCCAGCGAGGGCATGAGCCTGGAAGAGATTTACGCCATGTTCCCGAACCTCAAGGAACGCAGGCGAAGCCAGGGAACGCGCCTCTCCGGCGGTGAGCAGCAAATGCTGGCAATGGCCCGAATCCTGCGCACTGGCGCGCGCCTATTGCTGCTGGATGAAGTCTCAGAAGGGTTGGCGCCAGTGCTCGCCGAGCGCCTGGCCCAGGTAATTACCCAGTTGAAACAGAGAGGATTCACCGTTGTTTTGGTGGAACAGAACTTCCGTTTTGCCTCTTCGCTGGCGGATCGGATGTATGTCGTAGAGCGTGGGCGTATAGTTTTGGAGATCGAAAAGGGTCAGTTGTCGGAAACCAGGGAAACGGTCGAACGATTATTGGGTGTCTAAGCCGCCCCGGGGAAGGAAAACTCATGAAGCGCAAATTACTGGTCGTGATTGTTACCTCTTATCTGTTTCTTCTTTGTGGTCTGGCGTGCGCGCAGGCCAAGCCGAGCAAAGTCTCTGATGGCGTGGTGAAAATTGCCGTGCTTACGGATATGTCCGGGCTCTATTCCGACCTGGGCGGTCCGGGATCGGTAGCGGCAGCGCAGATCGCCATTGATGAGTTTGGTGGAAAGGTCCTGGGAGCGCCAATCCAGCTGGTCTCCGCCGATCATCAGAACAAGGCCGATGTCGGCGCCAACAAAGCGCGCGAGTGGTTCGACACGCAGCAAGTCGATTTGATTGTGGATGTGCCCAATTCGAGTGTGGCGCTGGCCGTGAGCAAAGTGGCAAACGAGAAGCACAAGTTGTTTATGGTGGACAATGCCGGCACCTCGCGCCTGACCAACGAAGATTGCAATTCCTATACGATCCACTATGTCTACGACACCTACGCAACCGGAGGAGTGACCGGGAGGGCAGTGGTCCAGCACGGCGGCAACACCTGGTTCTTTATTACGGCGGACTACGCTTTCGGCCATTCCCTGCAGGATGACACTACGCGCGCGGTGAAAGCTGCGGGCGGACAGGTCGTGGGCAGCGTTCAACACCCTCTGAACGCGCCTGATTTTTCTTCGT
This sequence comes from Candidatus Angelobacter sp., assembly GCA_036518395.1. GTDB lineage: Bacteria > Acidobacteriota > Terriglobia > Terriglobales > Acidobacteriaceae > Angelobacter. Next base: position 22,467 of record DATDNH010000031.1, read on the forward strand.
TTTTGCTGCAAGCTCAGGCTTCGAAAGCCAAAGTCATCGGACTGGCCAATGCCGGAGGCGACACCATCAACGCCATCAAGACCGCCGCTGAATTCGGTATCAACAAGACTCAAACTCTTGCGGGCCTGCTGGTCTTCATTACGGATATTAATTCTCTGACCCTCCCGGTCACCCAGGGCATGTACGTCGCTGAAGGCTATTACTGGGACATGAATGATGACACGCGCAGATTCGGCAAGAAGTACTTTGCCAAAATGAAAAAAATGCCGACCATGGCCCAGGCCGGTGTCTACTCCTCAGTGCTGCAATATCTCAAGGCAGTGCAGGCCACGGGCACAGACGATGCCGATACCGTGATCAGGAAACTCAAGGAGACCACTCTCAATGATGACTTCGTGAAAGGCGGAAAGATCCGTGCCGATGGGCGCATGGTCCACGAGTTCTATCTGTTTCAAGTGAAGTCGCCCAGCGACTCAAAATATCCGTGGGATTATTACAAGCTCATCAGCAAAATTCCGGGCGACGAAGCCTTTCAACCGCTGTCTCAATCGCGCTGTCCGCTGATCAAGAAATAAATACGGTCCAACTCCGTTATGACCATCTTCGGTGTGCCCGTCACCGCTCTCCTGAGCCAGTTGGTTGTAGGTCTGGTCAACGGCTGTTTTTACGCCATGCTCAGCCTGGGCCTTTCCATCATTTTTGGCATGCTGAATATCGTGAACTTTGCCCATGGCGCGTTTTACATGCTGGGCGCGGTCCTCACCTGGTTTGGATTCACGCAGTTCGGGATCGGCTACTGGTGGTCATTGTTGCTGGTCCCGCTGGTACTGGCCGCGCTGGGCGCCGTCGTTGAACGCGGCCTGTTGCGCTGGCTCTATCGCGTGGATCCGTTATACGGTCTGCTCCTGACCTTCGGCCTGGCTTTGATGTTGGAAGGCGCGCTTCGCTACAAATATGGCGTTTCTGGATTGCCCTATTCCATTCCGGACGCGTTCCAGGGCGCATTCAACCTGGGCTTCATGTTTCTTCCCAGGTACCGCGCCTGGGTAGTGCTGGCTTCGCTGATTGTATGTTTTACCACCTGGCTTTTAATTGAGCGCACGCCGCTCGGAGCCTATCTGCGTGCAGCCACGGAAAATCCGAATCTGGTTCGCGCTTTCGGAATCAATGTCCCGGCCATGATCACCATAACCTATGCCGTGGGAGTTGGGCTGGCCGGGCTGGCCGGCGTTCTGGCCGCGCCCCTCACCCAGATCAGCCCTCTCATGGGGACCAATGTGATCATTGTCGTCTTTGCTGTGGTCGTCATCGGTGGCATGAGTTCCATTTTGGGTTCGATTGTAACCGGCCTCGCGCTGGGGCTGATCGAAGGCGTCACCAAGGTCTATTATCCGCAAGCTTCCAATACGGTGGTGTTCTTCATCATGGCGATCGTGCTGCTGCTTCGTCCTGCAGGCCTTTTCAGCAGGGAGAGATGAGGGACAAGTGAAACGTCGCGTGGTTACTTATGTTGGTGTCGGCTTTTTGCTGGTTGCCGGCCTGCTGGCGCCATTTGTCCTCTATCCCGTGTTCTTGATGATTGCCCTGTGTTTTGCCCTTTTTGCCTGCGCCTTTAATTTGCTATTGGGGCATGTT
>DATDNH010000032.1:0-12940 GCA_036518395.1 Candidatus Angelobacter sp.
CAGTTGACTGCAGGAAAAATGGCCGACTGTGGAGGAGCGGATTCAAAGACCGCAAAAATTCGATTCCAGGGCCGTTCCTTTCCCGAAGTTCCGGAAGTTATTGCCCATGGTAGAGACGATTCTCCGAATCGTCTCCCGACAGCGCTGAGCACCGTCTCTACTTATGGTGAATGAAAGGAGAAACATCTGTGAAATTCCGCTTGCTAACTCTCTCGTTTCTGTTCTTTCTTGTGCTGAGCACCTTTGCCCAGACTTCCACGGAAAAGCTGCCTGTGCGGCGCGTGGTTCTATACAAAAATGGCGTCGGATATTTTGAGCACACCGGGCGTATCCGCGGCGATCAGGAAATAAAGATTGACTTCACCAGCTCGCAATTGAATGACGTCCTCAAATCCCTTACAGTGCTCGACCTCAATGGCGGAAAAATCACAGGGGTGGGCTACAACTCCGTTGCGCCCATCGCCGAGCAGCTCAAGTCACTACGTTTGCCCCTGGGTCAATCCACCACTCTGGCCAATTTCCTTTCCGCTCTGCGGGGTTCGCGCATTCAAGTGTGCAATGGAGCAGTGCTGGTGATCGGGCGCCTGTTAAGCGTGGAAGAAAAGACCGCGAAAAAAGCCCAGGAGGAAATCAAGTCGCTGGAAATTTCCGTGGTTACCGATGCCGGAGAGGTACGCACGTTCCCGCTCACTTCAGGACTCGGTGTAAAAGTTGAAGAGCGCGATTTGAATGAGGAGATATCCCGTTATCTCAGCCTGGTGAGTTCGTCGCGCGATCAGGACCTGCGCCGCATGACGATTTCCACCTCCGGAAATGGCGAGCGCAGCATTTTTGTCAGCTACATCAGCGAGGTGCCGGTGTGGAAGAGCACCTACCGCATCCTGCTGCCGACCAAAGCGGATTCCAAGCCGCTCCTGCAGGGATGGGCGATTGTGGACAACACCGTTGGCGAGGACTGGAAAGACGTGCAACTGTCCCTGGTCGCGGGAGCGCCACAATCGTTTATTCAGGACCTGTCGAAACCGTATTACACGCGCCGTCCCGTGGTGCAATTGCCGGAGACGGCAATGCTGACGCCGCAAACGCATGAAGGAACGATTGGGAATGAGGCTTTCGACAGGGTGGCTTCCTTCGGACCCGGGGTTGTGCCACCGCCAAAACCCAGTGCTGTAATTGGCGGTGTTGGGTATGGCTCAGGAGGCGGCGTTGGCGCCGGCAGCAGTGGCGGTTATGGCGGAGGGCTCTATTCGGTGGGCTCGCTTCCAAATTTTCACGGCATTCACGGCAAGGTAGTGGATTCTGCCGGATCTGTTATCGCCAATGCTCACATCATCGCAATTAACGATGCCGGCGAGAGCCACACCGGATATGCGGATTCGAATGGCTACTTTCGTATTGAACTGCCATCAGGAAACTATCAAGTTTCGGTTGAAATGCCCGGCTTCAAGTCGATGACGCAGAAAGCCGTCCAGGTTTCCGGTGGGCCACAATACTTGAATTACAAACTTTCTGTGGCCGACTCCGCCGATGCTGTCGAAGTAACATCAGCAGCCGCAGAGCTCGAAGCCGAAGCTACTGGACAGGATTTGGGGGATTTATTCGAGTACAACTTGAAGGAAAGAGTCACCATTCTGAAAAACCATTCTGCGCTGGTGCCGATCATCAACTCGCGTGTAGAAGCGGAAAAAGTCACGTTGTGGAACGGCTCTTCCGGCCATCCGCTGCGCGCTCTGTGGATCACCAACTCGAGCGGACTGACTCTGGACAGCGGTTCCTTCAATGTGATCGAAAACAATGCTTTTGCCGGCGAAGGATTGATTGAGCCGCTCAAGCCCAAAGAGCGCCGCCTGCTTTCCTATGCTGTGGACCAGGCGGTTCGCGTGGAGGAGCGCGTCGAAGAGGAGTCGCGGCCGGTAACGCACATCAAGGTTGCTCGTGGTGTTCTGGTGCAGACCCGGGAACAGGCTGAGCACAAGAGCTACATGCTGCGCAATACTGACGGTGACCCGCGCGAGGTGATCATCGAACATCCGGTGCGCGACGGGTGGAAGCTGGCCAAAGATTTGAAGCCGGAAGAGACCACGGCATCGTTTTACCGCTTCCGCGTCAAGGTGCCGGCAAACGAAACCGCAACTCTGAAGATCGATGAATTCGAGCCTTTGGAAAGCACACTGGCGCTGGCCAACGTTACGGACGATCAGATCAAGCTGTTCTTCAGCCAGAAAACCATCAACCCGGAACTGGAGCAGGCTTTGCGCAAAATCATCCAGCAGAAGAACGAGATTGCAGGGTTCGACCATGAAATTCAAACGCGGCAAAACGAAGTAGGAACCATCAATCAGGACCAGCAGCGCCTGCGAGAAAACATGAAGGCACTGAAGGGAAGCACGGAGGAGAAGGCGCTGCTCCAACGCTACACGCACGAGCTGAACGACCAGGAGGACAAACTGCAGTCAGTACGCGCCGAAATGTCCAAGCTGGAATTGCGGCGTGCAGAAAGCCGCCAGCAGCTCGACCGCATGCTGCAGGAGCTTACGCTGGATGAGGCGATATAAACCAGTATTTAGTACTTAGGAGGCCAAACCGAGCACAGAACCCGAGGCACAATCACCACGCACAGGATTAATTGAACCTGTGGCAAATCGGCCATTGAACTGTTAAGCTTTGCGGTTATTTGGGGGCTTTGAAAAGGTGATTGATAATGCTCTTAATACGACCGAGGCTACGATGATTGCGTCAATCCGAGCCACGCGCCTTCTGTCTACGCTATTGATCGCTGGAGCGCTGCTTGCCCTTGTCATGGCGACTACTGCCACATTCGGCCAATCCACCGCCGACAGATTCGCTGGCTTGACGCCGCGCCCGACCGGCCGGATCCAAGCGCACGGCACAATTGGCTATATCCCGCCAGTGGGCTGGAGAGTACAGAACGGCGCTGACGGAATCACCATTCTGACAGGGCCGGTTCCTGACAGCGAGCGGCCATGCGAGATTTGGATGTTGCCGCCTATGCCGGCCCAGGGTGATCTGGCGAATGAAGGTGTAGCGTTGGTTGAGAGTTTGGCCGCCGCCAAAAAATTTGGTCCATACCGGGGCGAGTTTGGCCGCGACGTGAGGCTCTCTCGCGAGGAGGGAGTTTCTGGAACCGGGTGGACATACGCAGATCTCTCCGGGCAGTTGGGAAATAGCGGAATAACTGTGCGTGTCCTTATGGCCCAGATGGGCCAGAACGTACTCTCGATCATTGGGTACTCCAAGACCTGGAATTGCCTTGGCAACCAGTCCATGCGCGACAACGACGTTTGGGCACTGCTATTTCACAGTCTTCAACTACCCGGCTTTACCGAGGAGTCTCCGCAGCTCGCCCAACAACTCATTGGTACCTGGTCCAGCGCAAGTGGCAGCGCAGGTAACACTCTCATTTTTGCGAAAAATGGCCGCTTTGGCAGCGTTGCACTGTACCACTCATACGCGGCGTCCTCAACGCCCGGAATGGTTTGGGAGATAAACAAGAGCTGGCAGGGAGATGGCCCATACGAGGCGCATGGGGATCGACTGCACACTCGAAACCCGAAGGGAAGCGAAACTGAAAGAAATGTGACGCGACTTTTCAGTATCGTTCGCGTGCCCAAGGCCGATAGGCCCGCCGAATTTGATTATGTTCTGCGCGTGGTCGAGCGGTCCTGGGACGGGAGCCAGACCTGGGGGTTCAGCCCCAGCGGCAACTACGTCACCCATATGACCAAAGAGAAGTCGGCGCGCTAACGCAGGCGGCACTTTCCTGGCGCGTCTCCACAATATTGTGGCGTCAAAATGCTGTCAGATTATGTACTAAGCGGCTTAGGTTCAAAATACTTAGACGGTTAAACCCGCGGCAAGGTCGAAAGCACGATGGCGAAGAAATGGCACGTCGATCCTGCCAGGACAAATATATGCCAGATCGCGTGATTGAAGCGCATCCTGTCGTCCAGGGCAAAGAACAGGACTCCCACGGTATAGCACAGCCCGCCACTGAATAGCAGGATCAAGCCACTCAGTGGCAAATGCGTAAAGAGCTGGCGGACGGCTATGAGCGCCAGCCATCCCATAGCCAGATATACGACCGTGGAGGTGCGCGGGAAGCGTCCGGTAAAGAAAACCTTGAAGACCACGCCGATTGCAGCCAGCGCCCAGATCAGGCCGAATAATGACCATCCCCAGGCGCCACGAAGACTGATCAGAGCAAACGGCGTATATGTGCCGGCAATGAGCAGATAGATGGCTGCATGGTCCAGAATGCGCAGCAGGCGTCTGGCCCGTGGAAGCCGTATTCCATGGTAGGCAGTGGAGGCCGCGTAGAGCAGCACCAGAGTTACTCCGTAAACGCTGTAAGAGACAATTTGTCTGGGGCTTCCATGCAGGCTGGCAAGCGTGACTAGAACTGCCAGAGCTGCCAGCGCGAGGGCGACACCTATGGCGTGGGTCAACATATTTGCCAGTTCGCCTCTGGTGCTTTCGTCGATCACATTCAATAAGATAACGCTTTTCAATGATCTTGCGACAATGATCAAGACCCGTAACCAAAATCAAAAGGATCACCACGGAGACACGGAGACACGGAGTTGTACGGAGAACAAGAAAAGGGAAAGGCAAAACCAAACGCAAGACCTTCAACGGAGAGGAAAAGAGGACGCAGGGGAACTGAAAGAGGAAGGCGAAACCGGTTAGAGAAACTGAAAAAGATCAAAATCACGAACAAAACCGAACCACAGAGGCCGCGGAGGAAAAGTGAGGACGCGGAGAATCCTGGCAAGAAAGGAGAACAGAAATAGATGAAAATCTTCGCAAAAAGAAATGATTCGGCAAATAGTAATACAGAACACCTGGGCGAAGGCTGTGCTTCGGCGGCAAGATCAAGTTGACATGGGACCGCTGGTGGAAAAAGTGAACTCCTGGATGAGCGGAGGATTCTGATCAAAGTCGCTGTAGCGAATCCATCGTGGCCGGACGAGAATGTACACAATGCCGGGCCAGCTCAGGCGCGCGGGACCATCCGGCCATGCTTGGAAATATATTTTCTGGTAGTGCTCCAGTATTGGTCCGGACAGTTCTTCAGCCTGGCCTTCATACTGAAGCGTCTGCTCTCCGATCCAGCCAAAAACAAACGAGCAAGCCGGGCGAGTCATGAGGTTCTTATACTTTCGCGAACTCTTGACCGTATCGAAGACGATTTCGAGCTGCGGCGTGACTGCGATGCCGACCAGGGCAGATTGCGACTTATTGGCTTCGCCCGTGTATCCCAGCACGCCCAGTTTGTTTTGCGCGATGAATCTATAGAGGTCGACTTCCGTCATGAGGGGACTTTACTCTTCCGCCCATTACCGTGTCCATAATGATATGAAAGGACAACCCGACCAATCCACAGCCGCGCGGAAATATTGTGAAGAGATTACAACGAGCAAAGCAGATGAGTGAGCTCAAGAGAGAGCGCCTGCGACGGCGATACCGGCCGAGGCAAGTGCGAATTCTGCTCGTTGGGGAAGCGCCACCAGCTTCGGGGCGCTTCTTTTATCAGGCAGATTCCGGACTGTATCGGGCCATTCGCGATGCTTTTGCTATTGGTGTTCCCGAAACATGCGACGGTGATTTTCTTGAAAGGTTCAAGGTGCTAGGTTGCTACCTTGTAGATCTATGTGGAGTTCCCGTCGACCGTTTCGACAAGAAAACTCGACGCCGAATTTGTGTGGAAAGTGAACTTCGGCTTAGCAGAATTGTTAGGAAGCTTCAGCCGGCAATTGTGATCAACGTGGTGCAATCAATTGTCCCGAACATCACGCGCTCATTGGAACGAGCAGGTTGGATAGGGAAGCGCCTTGATCTTCCTTATCCCGGACGCTGACACCGCCATCGCGCAAGATTTGTTCGAATGTTGATACCTGTACTCCGAGAGAACCTTCGGCCTGGGTGCTGAAAGGATTATCCGCCAGGTCAGCGTGGCACGATCAGGCTGGCCTTCCACCAGACCCATGGCATAGTGAGGAGAGCGATGGCGTTCCAGGCGAGCAGCGCAAATCGCATTTGGCCTCTTGTGTAAGGCCGGTTGCGCCACAGCAGAGTTGCATCGAGGATAAACCAAACGGCGCTGGCGAACAGAAACCCGGTCAGGATATGATCGCGGAAAAAGATAAATAGCAAGCCGGTTTCGGCCAGGAGAAAAGAAGCAACGAGCAGCTTGGCCGGGATTCTTCCAATGACTACGGCCGTGGTGCGCCTGCCAACGCTGCTATCCGGCTCAAGGTCCATGATTTCGCCAAACACATGCGAATGCATGGCGAACAGCGCGCCAAAAAGAAGTGCAGGCCAGCTAAGCGGCGGCACGCGATTCAGCCAGATGCTGAGCAGAAAAACGAACAGGTATCCGGCCTGGTTCAGGATCTCGAGCGGTCGTCTGCTCTTGAATCCATAGCGTGGCCAGTTGTAGATGGCCGCAGCGCCGGCCATTCCCGCCAGGCATAGAAGCATGCGAAGGCCGCGCAGATAGCAGAACGCCAGCAGAAACGGTATCTGCACCAAAACAATCCGCAGTGGGAGCCGGCGTAATTGGTCAATAGAACCGCGGGCGCCGAATAGAAACGATCCCTTGCGCGGATTCACACGGTCAGCGTCAAAGTCCACGTAGTCATTCCAGCCATAAAGCAGCAATCCCATGGGAAAGGTCATGTAGATTACGCCCAGCCAGAATGAAACTGAGAAGAATTTGTTTCGGCCACCCAGAGGCAGCATGTAAAACCAGATCGATGTAAGCCAAAATCCGGGGCGGGAGGCCTGTATGGTGAAAATGAATTCTGAGATGAAACTCGACGCGGTTTTTTGGCAGGCGGCCGGGCTGGCAGTGAAGGACACTCTGTGAGATGGTACAGCATGGCCAGCGGCTCCACCCTCATCCTTCTATTCATCAAAACGAATCCAGTGATGAGCGAGGATAGATGCCCGTTGTGGGCGAACCTTGGACTTTCGTTTTCTGGTGTCGGGCAGTTCAGGAAACCGCCCGCGGTCATCTCACCACCATGACCGGACAGTGCGCATACCGCAGGACCCGTTCGGAAACTGATCCCAGGATCCATTTCTCAAACAATGAAGTGCCGCGCCGTCCCAGGACGACAAGATCTATCGTCTCTTGCTCCGCGCGGTGGATGATCTGCTCTGCAGGATGACCGACAGCAATCTGGGTTTCAACTGTGATTTCATTTTCGGCTGCCATCTGGCTGATGCGTTTGAAGTCCTCTTCGTAGTGTTCCCTGGCGTCGTCCAATACGGCATGAACTTCAACCGAGGTGGCAGGTTCGGGCGGGCGGGCAACGGCAAAGACCAATATCTTTGAGTCCATCACGCGAGCGAGCGAAAACGCCACCTCCAGCGCCTTTTTGGCCTGCGCTGACCCGTCATATCCCACCAAAATCTTGTTAAACGTGGAGTGCCGTCTATTCGGCATTCAATCCCCTTTCTACTCCGGATTGCTCGCCATGTGCTGCACCGCCTGGGGCGCAGCCTGTTGTGGTTTGGGCAAAAGATGGCGCGGCATGAAGAACGCGTTCGCAATCAACGTAGGTACGACCGCGCTGCCAATTACGGTCGCAACCAGATGCGAATACTGGAACTGGTCGATCACGCCGTGGTTCAACCCAAAAAGCGCCGAGATTGTACCAAAGGTCAAACCCGTGGACATCATGAGCGTATAGTACAGACCTTCTTCCCTTTGGTAGTTGAAGGCCTTGACTGCCGGAAAAAGGCCGACGAACTTTGTAACGCTTTTGCCCGCAAGCAGGGCCACAAATATAAATGGCGCTGCGACCAGAGCCGGAACCGAAACGAAGGAACCCGCGCGAATGAAATAGAACGGCGTCAACAGACCAAAAGTCAGCGTCCGCAAACGGCGGATCAGGACGTGGTCTTTGCCCACAGTCCCTGCTAATACCATGCCCGCAATGTATGCCGGCAAAACCGCCTCACTGCCTGCCCAGACGGCCAGAGCCCCCGTGCCAAAAAGGACAAGGAGAATGTACTTGGCCTCCAGCTCCGATACTCGTCCACCGTATTTTCGGAAAAAACGCGAGGTAACAAACGGCAGAATGGCGAAAAGCCCTACACTTACAATCATGAAAATCACCGTCTTCATCGTAAACGGCGAGAAGATCAGTCCCAAGGCGATTACAGTCCCGAGATCGTTGATGAAACACGATGCCAGAATGGCCTTGCCGAAATCGGTTACGTTGAAGCCCAGCTCCAGCATGACAGCATAGACAACTGCCACTGAAGTAGTAGAAAGCGCCACGCCGGCAAGCCAGCTCGACATTACCTTCCAGCCCAGCACGTAATGGGCAATTGCCGTGCATCCGAGAAATGGACCAAAGAAGCCTACTAATCCGACCACCGTGGCCTCTTTCCACTTCGCCCGGAATACCGTGGGATCCAATTCCGCCCCGGCCAGAAAGGTCAAAACAACTGCGCCGGTCCCTGCAAGAAAGGTAATCCACTCAGTACGCGCCGAAAGACCGGCTTTGCTTACAAACGACACGATGATCCATTGCGCGACTGTTCCCAGCACGATCTCCGTGAGCGCAGTCGAGATTCTGAACCAGATCGCAAACAGCGTGGCAATCAGGGCCAACCCAATCCATACCGATGCTAATATCCAGACGTTTCCCATTTCCTATCCTTTGCAAGAGCAACTGAGCGCAAGAATTCGGGCCGGTGATTTTCGCGGGCCCGGACCCACAGGCTGAAACAAGACACAAAAATGCCCTCAGGTGCAGCTCGTATTCGCGATTTCTTATTTGATTTGCCGGACATGCCAATGCCTCTTTATAGGAGTCATCAGCTGCCCTGGCTTAAAGGAGGGAACAGCGGTTAACGGTGAACTCCCTCACCGCAAATTTGTGAATTCATTTTTTATTACAGCGTCTGGAAGAGGGAAAAGTCAAGTGCCCTGGCCTCAGGCTGCCAGGTCGCGATCTTCAGCAATCGGCCTGTCTTTGCCGTCCGCTCTTTCGAAGGTAACTCTGTCGCCGCATCGTTTACAGTGAGGGAATGTTTGTCCTTCGTTGAATTCAACAAGCAGCGGCAATCGGTGTTGGTAATGGCGTACCCAATATCTTCCCGATTCTTGCACGCGTTGTCCGGCATGAAACAGCACGCGGTTCGCCCCCCCTCGATTGAGATGGCCTTCCTTTCATGGAGGTTGGCGCGGACGCAAATTGAGATTGTCCGTTATCCTCTGAGATTTCGGTCATTGCCTTCTCGATTGGCACCCGTTTACTTGACACTAAAGTCACGTTGTGGGCTTTGCAGCATTGTCTTACGCTTTTGGGAACAGACACTAAGACACTAAAGGATATGTATGAGACGCTTGTCAGGGTTGTTTCTGGTTGTGCTGGCCTCAATGCTGGCAATGGCGCAGCGGCGCGACTGCGCGACGATGATGCAGCAGGCACTGGATCTCACCGGGGTGAACCAGGACATCGATGCGATGGCGCAGATGGTGGTTTCTGATGATTATTTGCGCGAGATCACTGCCAGCAAAGACGACGGCAGCGATTTTGCCGCCATTTTCAAGCCCGTCATGCGCAAGAATTTCGACGGTCCGTCACTGAAGAAAGAATTGCTGCACCGTGTTGTGGCACGATGCCAGCCAGAGCGGATGGAACAGGCGCTGCAGGAACTCCAGTCTCCGTTTGTGGCCCACATGCTGGAACTCGAAACATCACGCTACACGCCTGAAAGGCAGGAAAAAATCAAACAGTACATGAGAATCATCGAGATTGCTCCGCCGCCGGATTCGCAGCTTTCCGCTGCCGAGGCTTTTGATGAGAAAGTAGGCGAATCTGAATTTACGGTCGAATATCTTTTCGCCATCTACCGCGGCATTCTCACCGGCGCTGGCGCTCCGCCTGACGTGATCAAGCAATTGCAGGAACATCGCAAGCAGATGAAGGCACGGATCGAGGGCCTGGTGCAGGCTTCAATACTCATCACTTACACTGGCGTCAGCAAAGCTGATCTGGCCAAATACGGACAGGAGCGTTCTTCCGGATCTTTAAAGTGGTATTACGATACCGTGCGCCAGTCATTCCTGGAAATGCTCGAGCTGCGTGCGCGAGCGATCGGGCAGGACGTCAGGACCGCTACCGTAGCTCAGACGAACTAAATTCTCCGAAACGCAGAAAATCTAAACAGAGTATCCTTGCCTGCTGGCTCGAGGAATAACCGGGTCACGCCAGTCCAGGGTGTGGACTGGCATGACCCTGGCCGTGATGCAACTCAGAAAACACCACGGATTTCGTCGGGCAACCGTTTCTTATGGCGCCCTGACTTCTCTGCTATGTGTAGGCGGAAGCTCACACTGCTCGTTGCGCGACCTCCTCTGCGATATGATTTGCCGGATTGCTGTTACCAACTCTTCACCTGAATCGGCTGTTAGCAGGTAAGCTCCTTCGATCTCAGGCCGGGCCGTGCCAATCTCGAGAAGTCGCACTCTCGGCGAGCGTTGCCGCGCTATCGTAGCGATCATTGCTTTCAGTCTGGGGCCAATGGCTGGACTGACAACCACCAGGTCAAAGCAATCTTTGTCCCAGGCGAGTTCAATTTGTTGCAGAGTCACCGCGCCGACTGCACAATAACCCGCCCTCTTCAGTTGGATCGTACGCAGCCTGGCAACACCCTCATTAGCTGCAACATACAGGACTTTGACAGATCGCTGGTCGATTTCGACGGGAGCGTATTCGTAAGTTTTGCAATCAGCAACCGCCTGTCTTGATACGGCTTCCATTGCCAAATTCGTGACGTTTAGAACAGCAGCAACCAGTTCCGCGGGACTTACGTCCGCCGGGACAATTCCGTCCGGAGTTATCTTCCCGTTGACCCGTCCACCAGACAGCACAATGACGTGCGTCTTGGGACTGGCCTTCATTACACGCTGAACGAGACGTTTTCTTCGTTTGCGGGAAAGGGAATGGCCAATGAGCAAAACGTCAGGTTGCGGAATCCGGTCGAGGAGCTTGACCGCCAGCGCGAGCAAGGCACACGGAGAGACCAGGAAGCCGGCATGCATTAAAGCCTGATTGTGGTGGTCGAGCAAATCGACCGAGAGTACGCGCGTCATGACAATAGACCGCCTCACGTGCTGATGGTTTGATTATTTTGAAATCGCCGGACAGAAATTGAAGACCAGGCTTCAGCAGAGGAGGGTCTGGACTCTTCGGGAAGGTTCGCTGGGACAGGAAATAAGCGACAGAACGGCCAGGCGCACCGCGCCTCGATTTAGATTGGAATGATTTCGGTGGACCCAGCGCGATATCACCGCCAGTAAAAGACCAAGACACAGATGGCTGGCGGGGATTATGGTCGGATCCAAATCAACTTGCGGGGCGATGGTGATTACAGCGACGACGATGATCACCGTCGCGGCGATTGTTGATTCCATGCGCAGCCGGCCAAGACGCCACACAGTAGCCCTCCCCCACGAGAGCGTCGGTAAGCTTGGCACAAAAATGACCCTCAAGCAAGCTCAAATTCGTATCCGCGCCGCTCAAGAAGGCTGATGGTACGGGTTTAGAGACCAAGTCATCTCGCACACATTCAGCTTGGAGTGTCCGGGTTTAACTCTGGCCTGCCTAGCCTGTTGCCTATGGCCTGTCTGCGACTCTAGCTCACACGAATTAAGGGTGTATTCTTGCCACACCTTGATTGCGGAGCGAGTTTCTGCGAGGCTAGAATCCTGTATGAACACCTTGCCGCAAGCCTATACAGCGAAGCAAAAACGAGGGCTCGTTTCCGGGGCCTTCAGGGCAATCATAGAAGGAATAACGGTTTTTCTGCTCCTAGTTCTTGTAGACCAGGTCTCAGTCCGTCTGGGCCTGACGGGTGCTCAGCGATTTGCCGACGATCTCTTAGGCGGGTTGATTGTCGGAGTGATCAGTTTCTTGTACGAGCGCAGCCGCGCCCGATATCTTGCCAGCCGTTTGCAGGTCATTGCGCTGATGAACCATCACGTTCGCAATGCCTTGCAAACCATTAAGTATGCTCAGCATACGGACCAGCACGTGAAACTTATTGACGAATCGGTGGCGCGCATCGAGTGGGCGCTTCGAGAAATTCTTCCGACTGAAACGCAAAGCACACAGACGAGCACGGCTTCGAAATTCGGCGCGGTTTAGAAATCGCCTGGCCACAACCAGGATGGGGCGCCTGACACAAAACCATTGATGAAACAGGTCGTGGCGATGGACTGGCTGTGCGTTATTCGTTCCGGAGCGCCACGATGGGATCAACTCTGGTAGCTTTGAGCGCGGGCACGGCAGCGGCAAGCAAGGTGACTGCCAGCAGCACAATGATTCCACCCGCAAATGCCAGCACATCAGTAGGCGCGACTCCCACCAGCAAGGTTCGCAGCATGTTGCCGCTGGCGTAGGCCCCGATCGTACCGAACACAACGCCGATTGCTCCCAGCAGGAGCGCTTGACGAATGACCAGACGAAAGATTCCGCTCCGCGTCACGCCAAGCGCCAGGCGAATGCCGATTTCCTGCGTGCGTCTCCTCACCACAAATGACATCAGCCCAAAAATTCCCACGGCGGCCAGCAGCAATCCCAACGTGCCCAGAGTGGCGATCAGATTTGCGGCAATTTGCTCGCCATAAAGCGCCTGTCGCACATGTTCGCGTAGAGTCAGCAATCCGAGGATAGAGACGTTGGGATTCAAGTCCCGCAGCAACTTGCGGATCGGCGCTGCGAGCGTGGCCGGGTCTGCGGTGGTTCTTACCGCCATGCAGAGTTCGCCGTACTCGTCGGGTCTCATCGGGCGGAAGAAATAGGGTTTCGGATTTTCTTCAAACTCGCTGTACTTGCCATCTTCTGCCACGCCGATGACGGTGTATTCATCTCCATCAATGCGGTCCAGACGCACG
>DATDNH010000033.1:0-5359 GCA_036518395.1 Candidatus Angelobacter sp.
CAGTTTTCATGCCTTTGGCGGCGTATGGCTTATCGCTTTTTTCAGTTGCAGTCACCATGGCATCGTATTGTTCAACCGCCTGGCGCGCTGCCTGGGCATCATGGAGATGTCCCGCCGCGATGGCCTGCGCCCAGAAAGTTAAGGCGCGATTTCGTGGCTCGGCATCCGGAATTGCTTGCAGCGTCAGAGCTGCCTTCCATTGTCGTGTCTCCAGTGCGTAATGAGCAGGGAAAAGCGCCCGCATCGCATTGAAATAGGATTGAAATTCCGGCTCCAGATCTTCTCTCTTGATTTTTCCCAACTCACCGATCATGGCCTGGGCCTTGGCATCATCGCCGATCTGTAAATATGCATACTCGAGATAGTCCATAGAATGGATGCGATTGTGCGCTGTGTGCAGGTGCATGGCCGCCTGTTTATCCGCAGCGGCAATAGCGGCGAGGTTGGAATTGATGTCATCCTGCCAAAGCCCCAGGCGAATAAAGATGTGCGAGGGCATGTGCAGAGCGTGGGGCGCGGAAGGCGCAATGCTCGCGTAACGCCGAGCGGCAGCCAGTCCTTCTGAGGCTAGCTGCGGCTTGTCACACGCATGGATCAGGTAGTGCGCTACGCCGGGATGATCAGGTTGCTGCTCAAAGAATGCGTTGAGAATAGAAACCGCTTTGCGCGCCTGCTCCATGCCATTGGAGGATGATAGCAATGACAACGCATAAAAGATTGCAGCTTCATGGTCGCCAGGATATTTCTGATAGACCTTCTGCATGGCGGAGGCGTAATCCCTTGTCCGCTTTTCGTACTCCGGTTTCTCAGGGTCGCGATAGAAAGCTGAAAGCGCGTTGATGTAATCGCGCTCACGTTTTGTTTTGGCCTTGATGTCGTGGGCTCTCTTCAGCAGCTCCCATCCGCGCTTCAGATCGTCTTTTGAAACCCGGCTCCACAGTTCATGGTAGAGAGTCATGGCTTCGCCCCAGTAGGCGATAGCGCATCGCGGATCCTGCTGCTCAATTTCCTGGAATTGTATGTTCGCTTCTTCATAAGCAAAGGAGTGCAACAGGGCGACGCCACGCTCAAAAGGCTTCTGAACTGCGGGCGAGCAGGAAGTTGCGAAAGAGACGGTGCCCAGCTTCTCCGACGGATCAAAATGGTGGTGATCGTCGGCAGCTACGCTGAGGGAGCAGGCTAGAATCGCGACAAGAAAGAGTAGAGATGGAAACTTCATGGAGCGACCTCAGCCGAAGCTTACTGGCGCAGGTCTGGAGGTGTCAACGCAAGTGCTCCGCGCCGGTCACTCTTCATCAGCGACTGGCCGCGCGCTGAGTGCTGATGGTTGAGCCTGTTCTGGCAGATAGAATCTGTCCGTTCGCGGCAGCCGTTCCAATGCGCCCAGAATCAAGAACACCCCGGCAACAATCAGGAAGGTGAGCAAACGGGCATTGCTGAGTGCTGTATTTGAGAGCGCAAAATATTTTCCCAGCCGCCACATGGCCCAGGCGGCAATCTGTGTGGGAACAACCGTCCAAACTGCAACGTAGAACCAGGCTTTTTCTGCGCCTTCATTGCTGGTAGAGCGGCGTGCGCGGGGAGTGAGGTCGAGCACGGTTGCGACGACAATCGTTGCGGCCGCCACATAATAAAGCTTGGTGTAAAGCGCGCCGATAATCCATTTGCCGGTAAAAAGATTGATCAGCAGCCCAGCAAAATTCAGCGTGAATGGCACGAGCAGATCGATCCAGGCTGCGGTGTAACACACAACGCGGTACCAGAGGTTGGGTTTTTCTTCACCATAGTGAGTAATGTAGGGCGCAGGCTCGACGCCGGGCAGGCGTCCAAGAAAGCCGCGCCAGGCGCAAACCGCGACTACGATTGCCAGCCAGATCCAGTGCCGGCGGTCAGGACCGTGGGCATAAAGATCAGCGGTGAGGTGGCCGGGAAGGACCCAGAAGACCCAAATCCATAATGGAACGTGAAGAATGCGGTAATACGTTTTGTTGCGCGCTCGTTCAACCACGCGTTTGATGGAAGCTTCAGAGGAAGGATTCATGGCCCGGGTTTCAGTTGATTTGTCTGGCGCTTATCAGTGTAAATCACTCTGATCCGTGTAATCAGTGATAAGGCTTGTTGCAGAAACGGTGCTCCACCCCAAAATGCGCAAAAACCGGCGCATATTTGGGGACCCCGGGTGCTGAGCACCGTCTGTACCATCGCATTTTTTCGTGCGGGATACAGCTACTGTAGATCAGCTTTAATGAATCGCTATCCCGCTCCCCAGTTTGACTCTGCCGGGCAAATCAATGGGCTTGAAATCGCGTTTCCAGAGGGAAATATCCTTCACCTGAATTTCTCCGCTGCCTTCGCAGGAGCCTGCCTCGACCGACTTGATCTTTTCCTCTTCGATCTTCAGCACCAGGCCCTTTAATTGAAGCGTGATCGTGACATCAAACTCGATCTTCCTGATTACCTCAGGTCCGAGGTGGATTTCGACATACGGATGCAGCTCCGAGGTAATGGAATGCTCCGCCAGCGGAACGAATACGGTCTCGCCTGATTTGCTCTGTTCTGCTGCGTCAGTTAGTACGCGGTATTTTTCCCATGCCGACGAGATCAACTCCAACGGGTCCTGATTCAGCAGATCAGAAAGCCGCGAACAAACTGTTTCCTCAAGATGTCCCCACGGCATTCCTTTGAGAGCGCTGGAGACGCGGGTCTTGAGCGCATTCAACTCGTCGTCGGGTACGCCGGCGGTCAGGATTTGCTGGGGAAATCCTGTGGCAGGAAGAGCGAGCATTTCGTTGAGAGTGAGAGTTGCTTCAGCCATTGGATGCGCTCCTTTTCCTGGCAATTCCCTCTGTGGGCTTGAGGCTGGTCTGGATCGTGCAGCCACTTCTGATTCCCACGCTCGGCCTGGCCCTGATTGCTTCCGGCTTCTGGATGGTGTAGTGGATGGGCCCGGGTTTGGCGATGACCGAAAGCGATTCAGGAACGTGCGGTGGTTGCGGGGCTGGGGCTGACTTCTTCGAGCGAATGAGTTTGTAAGCGCCGCCAAGTATCAAAACGGCGACTGCGACGGCAACCACAATCTGCCATGTGGGCCACCCAGTCGGCTGGGGAGTTGGCCCCGGCCCGGGCGGAAGCGGCGCCGTGACATCAATCACAACCGGGTTGCTGCGGATTTCAGCGCCGTTGATATTGACGAACACCTGAACGAGGTGCCTCTTTGCAGGAGGACCATACTCGTGTGGCGCCGTTGGAGACTGTGACGTATCGCGCTTTCCATCACCCCAGGAAAATATGTATGACGTCCCGAGAGGAGGCTCGGGAGTCACCGTAGCTGATGCGACAACCTGGCCTCCTGTTTCGATTTTCGTTGGCGCTACTTTCAGGTTTACGCGGTAGCTGGGCGGCTGGACCGGATTTTCGACCGTCACGGTCACAACGTTGCTCGCCAGAGAAAAATTCCCAATCTGCACTTTGGCAGAAACGTTATATGCACGCGCAGCGCTGTAGCTGTGAGGCGAATTGTCTGAGGCAGTGGGGCCGGTTTGCGTGTTGTCGTCCCAGTTGAAAGTGTACCGAGCTTGCGGCCGAACAGACTCTCTGGCGGTGGTCAGCGAAGACGGAAGTGGAGGCTCCAGCGTGGCGGTGAATTCGACGTTCTGGTTGATCTTTACCGAGGGAGCGCTCGCCTTCAACACTAGCTGCGGCTCGCCGATGGTGATGCTTACCGCGGTGCCAATTTTGACCTGTGTTCCCGGTGCAGGAGTCTGGCTGATGACGATTCCGGTTTCAGTCTGCGGCGGCACCATCGCCCGCAAGTGCGATTCTTCCAGCCGCCCTATCGCTGTACGTTCGTCTTGCCAATACAGTTCCGGGACAGTGGTCAGAGTGGTTTCATTAACGCCGGGTTGCTGCAGTGGGTGGATTATCTTATTCGAAGCGGGAGGGTTTTGTGCCGACACAGAGGCCAGAAAGATCCACACGCCCAAAACAGTTTGGATCAATGTCGCGGTGAGTGCACCTCTGAACATCAATTTGGCCCTGTACCAGCCCATTATCATCCGATATTAATAACGATTGCCACACAGATTCCCTATGAAATCCGCTTGATCTGTGTTGATCACTGGTAGGTTTTTGTTCGCGCAAATTCGCGGCTAATCGGGGTTCGCCGTTGGCGCGTTTTCGATCTTCACCTCCGGCAAGTGCGCATTTCGGAGCTGCGTGTTAAGAGCCGAAATGTCCTGCGACTTGATGCTTTCCCACTGCTGTTTCAACGGCCCGATCTGCTGTTCCAGTTCGGGAACTGCGCTGGTGGCCTGCGTCGTGGGAGCTACGTCCGCTTCCTGAAGCACGTTAAACAGCGCCGTAAGGCGTGTGCGCATTCCACCCAGAGTTGGCGGCTCGGTTCCTGCGCCGGGCCGGCGCGCCTGTCCGCCGCCCAGGGTTTGCAGTTTCTGGTCGAGCGTGTTGACCGCCGTGAGCACGTCACCCTGCGCCTGCTTTTGCAGGTCTTTGAGTTGCTTGCGCACGCCGGCGAGCTGATTTGTCGCGGGAACAATTGAGAGCAAATCGGTGTACACCTTTTGCGATAGCTCAAACTGTTTTTGCAGATCAGCCGCCTGAGTTTTCACGCGCGGATCCATCTGAACCGTGAGCGGCTGCTGGTAGGTCTTGCCTTCGGCGCTGAGAACAACGGTGTACTGCCCGGGCATCACCCATGGCGAGGTTGGCTGAGGCGCGGTGTTGTGGGGCACAGCGGCAATGGGATATTCATGCTTGATGCCGGGCACTGGCGCGTAATGCATGTCCCAGAGGAAGCGATGCATGCTGGCTGCGCTGGAGAGTTTTTGTGGCGGACGTACCCAGTACGTGGGAATCTCCAGCATGGGATCAATCGGATCAACAGGATCAGCGCTGGAATATTTGCGTACGGTCTTACCCGCCTTGTCCCGAATCTCGAGCGTGACTGGCCCTGATGCTGCTGATGGCAGGTAGTAGTCGATCACTGCGCCATCCGGCGGATTTTCGGCAGCAGGGAAGTCCGGCGGCAGCGGCGTATCTGTGTTCATGTCCCAGCGGACGCGATACGCCACTTGCGGCTTGAACAAATAACCCGCGCCGCTGGTAACTCTGCCATCGAGCTGGCGCAGCGGCGTGATGTCATCGAGAATCCAGAAGCCGCGACCGTGCGTTCCGGCGACGAGGTCATCGTTTTTGATAATCAGATCGCGCACTGACGAGGCCGGCATGTTCAGCCGCAGGGATTGCCAGTGGTCGCCATCGTCAAATGAAACATAAACGGCGCGCTCTGTGCCGGCAAACAGCAGGCCACTGCGCTGAGGATCTTCGCGAACGGCGTCAGTAG
>DATDNH010000034.1:0-2423 GCA_036518395.1 Candidatus Angelobacter sp.
GCGGCGTGGAGGGCGGCCGATTTGCTGAAATAGCCATGGGCGCGCCAAGCGCCGATGCTGTTGTAACCGTGTACCCAAGCCCACCCTGCGGCAATGGAGAATCAAGTCCAGCCTTTGATCAACATACCCGCATTGATTTGTATGTAAGCAAAGCCGACTCGAAATCCCAGGACTGGTGTAATGCGCCTTCGAGTGGTGGAACTGCCTGGTATTTTTCATATATAACGGACGCCGCCGGCGGCTTCTTTAATTACTACGTTCCCGGGCAGAACCGGGCCCTGGTGGTTACAATGGCCTACCGTTCAAAAGATGTGAATAGCTTGCCGATAAAAGGCAGCACAGAACTGAATTCCATGCTTTCAGAGATGACTTCGATCGTGAATTCGCTCAAAATAAAGCAAAAGTAAGATCAAATTTTTAACACGAGGGCACTTACTCGTATTCCATGCGTCAGACGACCACTATTGTGTTTGTCCTGCTGCTCTGCGTGGCGGCACTGCTTACCCGCGTGATCGGCGGTACCGTTGCTGACTTTCACAAAAGCGATGCTGCAGGCCAGGGGCTTGCCACAGCCTACACATTCTTCGAGGCCATTCTGCTCACCGTGCTGCTGGCAGTCCTTCTACTGATGGGCGCCGCGAATGGCGGGCTGCGAGGCATCTCCGGCGCCGTCGCTCCTGTCTTGTATGCGAGCGCGATTTCAGCGTTATTCATGGCATTGCGTATTCTGGAAAAACTTGCAGACGGCGATCGCTTTCAATGGCGGCTCCGAGTGGTCGCGGAAGCCTGTCCGTGGCTGCTGATTCTCTATAGCGCCTGGAGCTTCTTCCCCGGTGCGCGCGACCGGATTCCTGGCTGGGTGGCCAACCTGGGTATTGGCGTCCCTCTCGTGGTGCTCGCATCTGCGGCATGGATGGCGAAGGGGCCCACCAACGCCGCAAGTGCTGCGCGGCAGCAGGCTTTTGCCGAGGCCCGCCGCCGGGAGGAGGCGCTGGTTGCCGAAATCAAAGCGCTGCCGGACAACAACGCACTGGCCGATTTCCTCCGCTACACTGAAGTGCCGTCCATTGCCAACGTAGATGTCCGCGGGGCCGCACTGGCGCGCATGAGCAAATTATCGCACCGGCAGACAGAGGCGGAAACACTGCTGCAGCAACAGGACACTCGCATCCTGCGTATTTTGTCGGATCTCGATTTGCAGATGACGCCGCGCCTCTGCGAAGGCGCCCGCACGAGCCTGACGAAAGCTGCGACAGAGTTAAGACCGGCCACACCAACAACGACGTTTGAAGATAAATTGCTCGATCCCTATACCATCAACATCCGCTGGCTGCTGGAAAACAAATGCGACTGCAAAGCTGAAGTAGATGGGCTGGAGCAAACCATTCGCATGTATCCCGAATCATTCGAGCGCAAGCGTACGCTCGACTATTTGGATTATTTGCTGGGGAAACCGAACCCGTATGGCAGGCAGT
Organism: Candidatus Angelobacter sp.; assembly: GCA_036518395.1. Classification (GTDB taxonomy): domain Bacteria; phylum Acidobacteriota; class Terriglobia; order Terriglobales; family Acidobacteriaceae; genus Angelobacter. The sequence goes on from DATDNH010000034.1 coordinate 1,476, forward strand.
GAATATCGTTAGCAAAGCGGGTACTTTCTGCCCCGCGCGGAATACAACATTAGCGGCAGAGATTCATGAGAAGTGAACAATCAACGTAGAGACGGTGCTCAGCACCGTCTATCGCGCGAAACGCGAAACGGGTTTAGTTAGCTGTTGCCTATTGCCTGTTGCCTGTTTCTTATGTGCCAGGCCACGCAGAATGGCCAGACGATTCCTGGGCGCAGTGGGCGAGAAGAAATCCGGAATGGTGTTCTTCGTGCGGCGTGGGTGAGACAGAAACTCGACGGGCCATTCCGTAATTCGTCGTTTCTTTATATGAGAGTACTTTCTTGGAGTTGGTTCATCGATGTATTCCTTCTGCAGGATCAAAGCGAGTGGCTCTTCCGCGCCCGGGAATTTCTTCGAAAATCGGAGGGCGGCGGGATAGGATGCAAATGCATAGTAATAATCGTTTCCGTCCTCTGTGTCGGGTGCGCCGCGTTCAGGGTGGCACCACACACGGTATTCCAAAACGGCACCCCAGACGAAACCTCCTCCCGCACAACAAGACGCAGGATACTTGCCGACGCGCGCCGGATCGATTGCCCTCGGAAATCGTCTTCGCTTCTTCATCGTGGTCCATCAAGTTAGTTTAATTGTAATCACCAATCCGAAATAATCTCAGCATTAGGGAGGAACGGGTGAATCAATTGTTCTTCTTCTTCAGGAGGTAGATCAGCCAGGGAGCAACGGGGGTCTCGCTATCCATTTATACCGCTCATCTTTTGCGTCCCAAGGGCGTACAGTAACCTGCCACGTCGAGATCGGATGCGGCAAAAAGATTCATGTAGTCTTCGTGGAACCAGATAAGATCCACTACGGGAGGCTGGTTAGGCTCACGTTTGACCAGCGGAGATGCCGACAAATCATGGGGGAACCGAATCATTCCGATGTCGAAGCAGCAAAGGAGTTCCTAAA
>DATDNH010000035.1:0-2467 GCA_036518395.1 Candidatus Angelobacter sp.
TTAAACTGAAATCAATATGGCTCAAAAACTGAGCGAGCAAGCCAAACAACAACTCGCCGCGCGCGTGGACTACTACCGCGAAATGGGCATCTATGATTTTTACCGTCAACCGGTAACTGAACCCGCTCAGACAGAAGAAGAACCCGCGACGATCATCGCTAGAGGTGGCGCATCCTTGTTCGATTCACCACTCCCCATCATTCACAGTGAAGCCAAGCCTGCGGCTCTGAAGGCCATCAGCGAAGATATTGGCGACTGCACTCGTTGCCGTCTGCACAAAGGCCGCAAGAATATTGTTTTCGGCGTAGGCAACATCAATGCCGACATCATGTTTGTTGGCGAAGGTCCGGGGGCTGATGAAGATGAGCAGGGCGAGCCCTTCGTGGGCCGAGCGGGACAGCTCCTGAACAACATGATCGCCGCCATGGGACTGAAGCGCCACGACGTTTACATTGCCAACGTGGTGAAGTGCCGTCCGCCGGGAAACCGCACTCCGGAAAAAGATGAATGCGATATCTGCGGCCCATTTCTTCTGCGCCAGATTGAAGTCATCAGGCCGAAAGTCGTCGTCGCCCTGGGCGCAGTTGCGGCGAAGTATCTTCTTGCCATCAATGACAGCATGGCCAACCTGCGCGGCCGGTGGTACGACGTAAAAGGCTCGAAACTCGCCGTCACTTATCACCCTGCGTACTTGCTGCGCGATCCCCGCCAGAAGAAGGAGGCCTGGAAAGACTTGCAGATGGTGATGAAATATCTCCAATTGAAGCCAGCGACAAAGTCTCCGGAATGAAACGGGATTAGCCGCGAATTAACGCGAATAAACGCGAATCAACTTCAAAAAGTATGGAGAGCAGCAGCTCGGCCTCCGTCTTTCTCTGCACTCTCTGTTTATACTGTTCTTCTGTGCTGAAAGTCTTGCCGTTGCTTGTGGGTTTTCGCTAGCAGCCAGCTAGCAGCTTCTGTTCATTCCCGAACAGCCGATTTCGCCAGCGAACACAGAACCAGAGCGTCAGAACCGTCCTCTTGCTGTGAAATCTATAACTTCCAGAATTTTCGAACAGGCAATCAACTTGCTTCGTATACACACCCGAGGAGGTCTGTCCCGTGAACCTGCTCCAGGATTTTCGTCATGGCTATCGCGCTCTGCTCAAGAAACCTGCTTTTGCCCTGACCGCCATTCTCACCCTGGCGCTTGGCATCGGCGCAAACGTCGCGGTGTTCAGCATCGTCAATGCCTTGATTCTGCGCCCGTATCCTTTTCCTGAGCTTGACCGGCTGGTGTTGCTGCGCGCCAGGGGGCCAAACGCGGTAAGCGAAGTCAGGATCGCTCCCGCCGATTTCCTGGACCTCCAGCGCGATTCCTCAGTTTTTCAGGGCCTCGCCGCAATTCGCGGGAATGAGTCGAACCTGACCGGTACCGGCGAAGCTGAGACTGTGGTCACTGCCACAGTTTCTCCGAATTTCTTCGATCTAGTCGGCGTCCCGCCCTACCTGGGCCGCACATTCGCGGCTGAAGAAGGCGAGAGCGGACGCGATGGCGTCCTCGTCCTGAATTATGGCTTCTGGCAACGCCGGTTCAGCGGCGACGCCAATCTGCTGGGCCACAATCTTGAAGTCGATGGCCGCAAGCTGACCGTGATCGGCATCATGCCGAAAGACTTTCGCTATCCCGAAGCCACCGATGTGTGGATGCCGCTGGTTCTCACACCGGAGCTGAAAGCCGAGCGCAATGCGCAGGCTGTTCCGCCACCAGCATTTCGTGTGATGGCAAAGCTTCGTCCGGAAATCTCTTTTGGCCGCGCTGAAGCCGAAGTTAAGACCTTCGCGGAGCGACTTGAACAGCAGTTTCCCGACACGCACCGCGGCCGCAGCCTGGGATTGATTTTGCTGCGCAAAGGACAATACGCATTTTCTGCGCCGTTGTTTCTGACCTTGCAGGTGGCAGCGCTGTTTGTTCTGCTCCTCGCCACAGCCAATCTCTTCAACCTGCTTTTTGCCCGGCTCATCGACCGCCAGAAGGAAATGGCAGTGCGCACGGCTTTGGGCGCAGGAAAGTCGCGGCTCATGCAGCTTTTCCTGGGCGAAACGCTCTCCCTGGCGTTAATTGCTGGAACCATTGCAATTGTTGCTTCTTTGTCCGTTGTAACTATGATCCGCACCGGCATTCCCCAGGACTACACCAAATGGATTGCCGGATGGGAACTCATCCGTTTGGATTCGCGAGTCATTGTTTTTGCCATCATGCTCACCATTGCGATTGGCTTTCTTTTCGCTCTGGTTGCCGCGTGGCATAGCGGCGCCACGGATCTGAATCGCGTGCTCAAGGAGGGTAGCCGTGGCTCAGCTTCGCGCCGTGGATTTTTCCGCAGCGCGCTGGTCACCGCCCAGGTGGTCTTCGCCGCCGTATTGCTCGCCGGAGCAGCGCTTATGGTCCAGGGCTTCTTCCGCCTGGCAAATGTCTATAAAA
>DATDNH010000036.1:0-8577 GCA_036518395.1 Candidatus Angelobacter sp.
ACCCCGGCCATGTTTCAACGAACCTCTGGGGATATTTGATTTCCAATGCTTGTTTTCAGTCATGGTCCATTTGGCAGACCAAGGTTGTTTTTTCCACTCCGAACCTGGGCGCCTGGACCACATGGCCAGCGATGAACGAAAGTACAGCTTTTGCCGCTGACTACCGCTACGGCTTTCAACGCTCCTGTATGAACGGCGATCGATCCGGGTTCTTCAACGACAAAGGGACAGGGAGCGCATATCTTGCCGACGTCGCGAACGCCACCACCAACCCTGGCGGCGAATCACCGCATCAGTTCTTCAATCCGGTAACAGGTTCAAACGCTACCAATCTGGAATATGTTGCATTCGCCTGCTTGGGCGCCCACTTCAGCGGCGCATGGATGGATCCCAACGCGATTTCCTACCTGAGTAGGTTGCTGGATCACTGGAAGCGCAAGGACTGGCTGCCAAAGTAACACGCGGCGGGTCGTTGTGAGCGAACCCGCCGCGATCATTGAGACGAGGTTGTTAATGTTGCTGAGCTATCTCTGGCTGTTCGCCATTGATATGGCTCAGGTTCAGTTTGGGTGCTTACGGACAGGTACCCGAAGTACCGCACGCTCCCATATACGGCAGACCTAAGACGCTGGAATCGCCGCTATTGAGAACGGGGCTTCCTGGTTGCAAGAGAAAATCCATACTGCCCGGATTTACCCAAAGCGGATCGACGGTCATATCGTGTGGACCTGTTGGTCCCGATGAATTAAATTTGTCGTTGTAATCCCATGTATAGGAGCCGCAGTTGGTTCCCATATTTATATTCGCATTGGAGAAAATATTGTTTTTGAACGTGAACGGCGCCCCACAACTGTTGAAATAGACCGCCAGTGCTCCCGTACTTCCTCCATAACAGCTGTTGTTATAGAAGTTGAGAGCCATGGGACCGGACTTGCCTATACCTTCAAAGCAACTGTAGCCCGATGCCGCACCATAGACAACGTTCTGCTCATAGGTGCCGGTTTCAGTGTAACCAGAGGAATCCTGTTCAGTGTAGAAAGCGTTGCCGTTACAGCCGGGGTAGGTTTGACCGTTTACCACAACGGACGTCGAGCAGTTCACGGTATTCTGCTTGAACATTGCGCCAACCGATCGTTTGAAGTCAACGCAATTGTGCGAGCAGCCCGGGCCAACCTGATTTCCCTGAATTAAGGGACTGGCGGAATCCTGATCAACCATAATCGCGTTATGGCCGCCTTCAATTTTCACAACGTTATTGAGGATCTTCGCGCCATACGCGCCGTTGGGATAACCCACGAAGGCGATGCCTTCGTCGTAACCGTAATTGCCATCGTCAACCTGGTAACATCCGGCGCAGGCCCCGGGATAGGCACCGTAACCGTTGTTGTGAACGTAATTGTTTTGGATGGTAATACCGGGCTGAACGAGATACGAGAAGATGATGCCGCCCATGGTCGTGTTGCGAACTTCAAAGCCATCTATGGTGACATGGGAGTTCGGAGACTGACCAGAAGCGCTTGCGCCCACAATGCCATACTGTCGAGTGGAACCACCATCGAGGACAGGAAGATTGCCAGTTCCATAGTTCCCGAAGGTAATCGGGTTGGTTTGGGTGCCATTGACGTTCGATATGCTCAATTGCTCATTCCAGACGCCTCCCCGCTGGAAGAGAACACAGTCGCCCGCCCTGAGACTTGGTTCGAAGGCTACGACGTGTGCAACGGTCTGCCAGGGAGAAGAGGTTGAGACACCGGAGTTGCTATCGTTTCCGGAATTGGACACGTAATATGCCGTTCCCAGGCAACTCGCGTTGGTTGGGTTCACACCGGTTCCGCTCAGCGTGACGGGGGAAACCGCAGTGGCTGAGTTCGTGGTGAACGACAACTGTCCCGAATACGCATTAGTGGCCGTTGGTGTAAAGGTTACGTTATAGGCGGCAGAGCTGCCCGGGGCAATGCTGGTTGAACTGGGGCCGGAAACCGCGAATTGTGAAGGTGAAATCGAGACGCCAGTTACGTTCAGGGTGGCGGTACCTGTATTCGTGATTTTTACTGCCTGGGAGGAGCTGGTCGTGTTTATATCGACTGAATTAAACGCCAGCGACGTTGGTGTGACGCTACCCTGCGCCGTCTGGCTCACACCCGTTCCGCTGAGAGTAACGGGGGCAACTGCCGTCGCTGAGTTCGTGGTGAACGATAACTGCCCGGAATACGCACTGGCAGCGGTCGGAGTAAAGGTCACGTTGTAGGCGACAGAGCTGCCGGGGGCAACGCTGGTTGAACTGGGACCGGAAACGGCGAACTGCGACGGTGAAATAGAAACGCCAGTGATGTTCAGGTTGGCGGTACCCGAATTGGTGATCGTTACCGCCTGGGCGGAACTGGTCGTATTTGTGGTGACTGAACCAAATGCCAGCGACGTCGGCGTAACGGCGCCCTGGGGCGATCCTGATGTAGAGCTTTGCACGGTTTCCGTCAGGTAGACCGATCCAAACGAGCCGTTGCTGTTCCACGCGCGAACAACGATCTGATGTGTGCCTGCCGCCATACTGATGCTCGCGCTGATACTCCTTGTCGCGCCTGCCTGGTACACGGAAACACTGTCAACATAAATGCGCCATCCTGTGATTTGTTTCCAGGACGTGGCCGAGGCGGCCACCAAGACTGGCGAGGTTACTGTGGCATTATTGGCCGGTGTTGAGACGGTTACAGTGACCGCGGACGCCAACACTGGCAGCGAAATTAGACACACAACTATCAGGGTTTTCCATCGCATTATTCGTTTTTCTCCTTGAACGGCCGTGCGCCAGCGACACGTACGTCGCACCAGGCCGAATATTGCGTTCTGCCTCTAAGGCTATTTGCGCAGACGGAGAAACCGAATTGGGGAGACGACCCAGTACCCCTAGATTTTTTTACTTAAGTAATCCAGAGTTCATCCCGGTCGGAGGGACGAGCATTCCTGAAATGGCGAGTACTATTCGCAGGAGTGGCGGTTACGCGGAGGGCCATCTGCCGGCCATCGAGCACAGTTTCCCTCGTGATGGTCAAAAGCAATTGCTCCGATCTTCATCCTGCTGTTGAGATCGAGCTTCGTTCCGCAGCAGGAGAGTGCTTCAGCCACGCATCGGCCCAGGATTGAAGATGAAGGGCACGTTGAAACAAATGAACGATGCAGGTTCGCACGACCTCAGCACGGCGGTGTCCAGATTGAGGACGGCGAATGACGCTATCTCTGTTCTCGTCTCGGCACTGACGTATCAGGTGACGGCCCGGACCCTGAACCAGCAGAGTTGTGACTATTGCGGTGAACGCTATCCAGTATCGGGCCCGATTGCCTGGGCCTCCCACTATTGCAAGGTTCTAACTGCCGCCGAGCACATCATTTCCGAATGTGTCCAGCACCTGCTTCGAGAGCGCATGATCGCGAAAAATGAGGTGGAACGCTATCTATCCAACGACGTTATGTTTCTCCGTCCCGCCATGTAGTTGAGTCGCCACCGGCGCCGACCAATGGGTCGTCAAAAAATTCTGCGGACTTCCGCGGAATTTTTTTTTGCCCGGAAACGCTAATTTCCAACTAGCCAAGGGCTTCGCCCTTGATATCCCTGGCGGGATATGGGAAGTCAGAACCAACGAGAACAACATCCTCGTTTCAGTCCACATAAAGGCCTAAAACACCGTGCTCATTCCGTACTTCCGTACTAATCCGCGCCAATTGCGGAGATTTCGCGTACGGAAGGGCGTACGGAAGCGTTTTTGGTTCCGTACGGGGTTCCGTTTCCGTTCGCTGAGGCCGCGAGTTCATCCGAAGGCGTGGGAGCAGATAGGGACGGAAGATAACGTTCCCAGGCGTCCTGAAAATCCTTTGCGCGGTAGCCCTTAAACTCGGCGCCCTCGCGGTGAAGGGTGTTGCTGGCGATGCCAAAGGGGTGGAGCAGCCTACCCAGGCGTCGTCCGGATTTGGAGTGCCAATCGCTCCACGGACGTGTTTCCATGGTGCGGAGCTGGACGAGCAGGTCGCTGGTGGCGAGATATTCAGGATTGTCTTTGAGGCTGAAGATGGAGCGGACATCGGAGAGCATTTGCAGAGGGAGGCTGGCTTCAGCGAGATCGAAGACGGCAGTGAGCGCGTCGCGAGCCTTTGCCGGCCACGATCCGCGAGCGACGTCGGCGATGTGGAGGAGGGGCTCAGCACATCTCTGCTGGCTGCGAGAGAGGGTCGGCGGAAGATTCGGGGGATCGTTTTTGGCGGCCTGAATGAGAGCGGGGCGGGCGTTTTTGATCCATTGGGTGAGACGATTGACCAGAGGCTGGGCCGCATCCTCGACACCGGAGAATTCCAGACGGGCAAATTTTTCCGCAGGCTTAGGGCGGCGCAGGACAATAGGAATGCAGCGGGCAGCCAAGGAGCGCGGCAGAGGAGTATTGCCAGCGAAAGCCTTGGGACCAAAGAAGAAGTAGTCCTCATCGCCAGAGGGATAGAAGCCATCAGACTCGGAGCCGGAATTAAGCAACGCCACGATAGGCTGAAGCTCGGAACGACCGAAACTGTGGTGGCAGTCATCGAGAAGAAGGGTAAAGAGGGGTTGAGGCTCAGCTTGCATTCCGGGATCGTCAAGGGAACGGCCCGGAAGAAATCTCTGGATCAGGTTCGCGGCGGGAGCGCCGGTGAAGAACCCGCTGGTGTGGCTGATGTATTCCAGAAGATGAAGGCAGACGGATTTGCCGGAGCAGGCCTCAGGGGAGCGGACGTCGAGATAGGCAGCGGTGCAGAAAATCTGTGGACAGTAGGTGGAGGCGCTCCACAGGGTGAGTATGGTGAGCTGATGATCATCGCAGACCAGATATTGCCGGATGAAGGAGGCAATGGCATCGAGAATTTCTGCGCCGGGTGGAGTATTGGTACGAGCGTTAGTGGGTTTCTTGTTGTCCATGGTGACTATCCTTGTATATTCGCTTTTTGTTCGCCATGGATTATGGCAACTCCAACATGTCCATGTCAAGCACAAAATGTAGGAAGGGCTGGAATTTCAGCTAAGCGCTTTAGAATCTGTGGATTGCGTGGACAGAAATCAACATTGAGTCTCGATTGAACTCCCCAATCGCTGAAATCCTTAGGGAATGGGCTGTTTCATTGAGGTGCTGTTATAACTGCATGGCGACCGCTCCAGTTGGCATTCCGCCCGGTTTGACGCCTCACACGCTGGGTGTCCTTGCTGATAATTTGGAAAACGATCAGCATCCGGAACAAGCGGAAGCTTTGAGACAGCAACTGCCGTTCGTCGAAGCCCTCGTCACGCGATGTTTCGAACCACTCTTCAAACAATCCAGTGAGAATGATTTTCTCAGCACTTTCAACCACCTTTCAGCGGATTATGGACCTTACCGTTTATTGCTCAACATCCAGATATTCAGTCAGGTATTGAGTAGACTCACCAATGAAAATCTTTTGGACTTTTATGAATCGATCCAATGCGGATTTGTTCATTTAGTCATCGCCGGGAAAGAAGTAGACAAAATACTAAGATGAACCGTTCTGAAGTTCTCAACGGATGGTGACGATTCGCACCATCTACCCTTCCTTTTAGAAAGGCTTCTTCAAAGGGTTTTTTGACATAAGCCCTTCATACTGTGGTGTTTAGCTCTGCTCTGGGTTCAAAAGAATGCCGCTTGCAGGAATGCCAAAAGGTGTGTAGTGCCGAACAAAACCGTCCTTGGTTTTGAACCGTCGATCTCGAACCGGCGTGATGTCAATGTCGAGCGGGGTAGTTCAACCTCGAGTGTTGGTTAGAAATTCTGGCTTTTAGATATTTCCTCCATCCAAAATTAACGGGCAACCAGACTCTTAAATGAGTGTCGCCCCTACAGGGCTTGCCGCTGGCCCAATCTTTCCCAGCGCTTACGCGCTGGGCTCAGTAATTCCGCCCTCTTCGAGGGCTGGTTCCTGATCACGATTGCATTTTCCGTTTCTTAGTGAACGGTATTGCGGGCCCGCAAGACGCGCTGTTTTTTGTGTCTATTTAGAAAATCCGTTTGACTCAAAGCATCTTTCCGATACAAAGCATGCGGGTATGGCGGCATGGTGAGAACTCCCTGTAGCAGCATGGATGGAATACACAGTGTGGGGATTCCTCCGCACGCCTCATCCCGCCCTTCTGCCGAAGGGTGGGACTCCGGCGGGTCGGAATGACAGGGGTTGAGGTTGATCATGTCCTCAAGAGAATCGAGCGCTGGGTTCCGTGGATCAGATGGACTTAATGGACGGTAACCCCAGGGAACAGGTGACAGGTTACAGGGACAGGAGATAGACCACCCACCACAGCCGGACACATTCGACTTCGCTCCGTCCAGGCTCCTCGGCAGGGCAATAGGCGACAGGCCGCAGGTAAGCAAAAAGCAAAACCAAAAGCAAAAACAAATCCAAAGACAACAGCAACGGTAAAATCAGGAACGAATCGGAACTCACCCGCGCCGGCGTAGATGGTTTGGTTAAGGCCATCAAATGCGGCAACAATGAGGTTTTTTCTAACTAACTGCAAGCGATGGCGTGATTGAGAGGGAAAGACAGGTCAGTGTAAGGTGTGTATTTGTTTTGGTTGCCGTCGCTGGCCATCACATCGTGTTGCAAGATTGTTTCCGGTTATAGTTAGGTTCGAATGTTAAGCGCAGAGACACTGGCCTGCCTCTCCACACTCACGTATCGCCCTGATGCAAAGCGGCAGGTCTGCATCCTGCCGTTGGGCACAATCTACTGGGATGACGAGTTGCCCGAGATGAAATTCGCTGCCTTTCGTGAACCGGATCGCACCGAAGTTCTTCGGGCCTTCGCGATCAGGTTGAGATTGTGGGACCACCGACCCCTTTCGGATGATGATCGAGAGTTTTGGGACCGCTTGCGCTCGGCGGCACCGCGCTGGGCGATTTTCCACCGCCTCGAGCTTTCCGAAGAAGATCAACGGGCGCGAGAAGAGGCAGAGCGGGATTGCGGAAGAGAATTTGAAGAAATTCTCACACGAGCCGACAACGTTACTCTTGGTGAAGAAAAGCATGGGATGCGGAGCTTTTCCTTCACCTTTCGGCTGGACAAGGATCACTCTGACATGTCTGAGCAGCTCAACAAAACATCATGGTGGGAGCGCTGGTCGTTGAGGCTGAAGCGATTCACAAAGCGACGCCCACATTGAACACCCATTTATGGGATAGGTTGAAGGGTTACGTGGACAGAGATGGACTTAATGGACAGTTACCCAAGGGGGCAGGTTACAGGGGACAGGGGATAGGCCACAGGCAATAGGCCACGGAATAGGGAACAGGTTACAGGTTACAGCAGAAAAGCAACACCACCCCACAACCAACAGCAAAACAACACCAACAGCAATAGGCAATAGGCCACAGGGAACAGGTCACAGGAAGAACAAGAGCAAAAGCAAATGCTTCTAGCCGCGAATTGACGCGAATAAACGCGAATTTGAAACGACCAAAAAGACGAAACCAGCCCAACGACTTGAACCGCAGAGGACACAGAGAACTCCGAGGTGGGAACAACAAAGCAGGCGGAAAGCGAACCAGCGAATGAACGCGAATTTAGAAGAGAGAACGAAGAAAAAGAGCGCGCGCCTTCGGCGCGGAGACAATGCTTAGCACCGTCTCTACGGTCGAATTTTCGTGATTTTTCAACTGTATGGTATTAGCGAACATCCCCTTAAGGCGACGATTTCCCAAAAAGTTTCCCGAAGAAATCGCCTTGCTTCCATGAGGGCCGGTCGTGCTGCTGGGCGACATCGTAGCCCAGCAGGAAGGTGATCTGCATGTATTGGATGGTGGCGTCGAAGTCGAGGGGCTGGTTCATGTCGTCACTGGGAGCGTGGTAGCGCGTCTCAATCCAGTTCTCGACGAATTTCCTTCCATCTACCTTGGAATCTTTGGCCTTAAGTCCCTCACCGACGCTCAGCGCAGGAATTCCCTGGCGCACAAAGGCGTAGTGATCGGCGCGGACGAAGCCATTCTGCTCCGGCATGGGATCGGGACTGACTTCGAACCCGAGCTGGGCGGCGACTTGAGTCAAGGTGTCGCCCAGCGTGCTGTGCTCATCGCCAACTATATCTTTGAAGGCATAAAAGACGGCGGCGCCGTCCATGTTGATGTCGGCAACCAGGCTACTCTTAGGCACGGTAGGAAAACGCGCGAAGTAGTCAGCGCCCAGCAGGCCTTGCTCCTCAGCCGTAGTGGCAAGAAACAGGATGGAGCGGGCCGGGCGCTTGCCCAAAGTGGAATAGGCGCGGGCCAGCTCGATCAACGCAGTGGTCCCGGAGCCGTCATCCACCGCGCCGTGGTAGATGCGGTCGCCATTGATCGGCTTTCCGATGCCCATGTGGTCAGTATGCGCGCTGTACACGACGTACTCCTGTGCCAGCGCCGGATCCGATCCGCGCAGGATTCCCGCGACATTCGGGCTGTTGACCTCGCGATGTTTGCTTACCACGTGCAGCCGCGCCGTTGCCGCCAGCGGGAACGAGCGAGGCGTGCCGGCGGCCGCTGCTTTCACGACCTCGGAATAAGATTGGGGCGAACCTTG
>DATDNH010000037.1:0-5666 GCA_036518395.1 Candidatus Angelobacter sp.
GGAACCTGAATAAACGACCATGCGGACCTGGATGGCGGTCATTTTGACATTCAATTGTGTGCTGATCATGGGCCAGCTTCGAGCAAGCGCTCAGGAAGAGTCTTATTCGATGCCGTTGAAGACGGTGCCAACGTTCTCAACGGAGAACATCGGGCGACAAGGCCATTTCTATGTTGGCGGCAAGTGGGAGGGCAAACCCGGCGAACACAGGATGCGGGGAGCCATGTACGTGGACGTATGGGTTCCGAAGAAAATCCGGCATCCCTATCCCATTCTTTTCGTGCAGGCAGGGGGCGGGCAAACCAGCATAGCCTTGCTGCAAACGCCCGACGGGCGGCCGGGTTGGGCCTATGATTTTGTCAATCAGGGTTACACCATCTACATGATGGATTTTCCGGCGCGCGGACGGGCGGCATTTATTCCGGGCCTGGACGGAGACATCATCCCACCGCGCACTGGCGAACACATGGAGCAGGTGTGGACGGGAGGAGCGCCACCGCCGAATCCGCAGCGCGACTGGCCGCAGCGCAGCAAGTATTCGCAGTGGCCGAGCAATGCGCCCAACAAGGGCCAAATTGGCGACCCGGTGTTCGATTATTTTGCAAAAATGGAACTTCCTTTTCCATCCGCTGATGACATGGAACCCCTCGCCGCCGAGGACCTGGTGCAATTGGTGGATCTGATCAAACAGCCCGTCATTCTGATTCTGCACTCGCGATTGGCAACCTCCGGATGGTTGCTGGCGGATGCGCGGCCCAAAATGATCAAAGCCATCATCGCCGCCGAGCCTTGGGGGCCGCCCATCCAGAACCACGAGTTGGACCAGCGAGGTCCGGGACACATCTGGGGTCTCACCAATTTTCCGATGCACTACGATCCGCCGATTAAGAGCGCGTCGGAGTTGCAGACGGTGCAGGAGTCTAAAGCCGATGGTCCCGGCCTTGTCGCTTGCTGGCTGCAGAAAGAACCGGCGCACAAACTGATTAATCTGGAAGGCATTCCGGTTCTCAATGTGTCGGCCGAAGCGAGCTATCACCGCCCCTACGCGCGCTGCGTGGCCAAATGGCTGAACCAGGCGGGCGTAAAAACGGAATACGTGAACCTGGAAGATGTTGGCCTTCGCGGCAACGGACACCAGATGATGTCGGAAAAGAACAGCGCTGAGATTGCGAAGTTTTTCATGCGCTGGCTGGATAAGAATGCGCGCTGATTGCGAAGGGCTGTAGCCAAAGTCCCAGCCCGTAGAGTCTCAGAAATTCACAACGCGAGTGAGTTGCGCAAATCGCGGATCGGAACGAAGACTTGCCAGTTCGGGATCGGTTCGCGAAAACACCATGGATGTGGACCGGTCCTCGACTGCTTTTTGCAGCCACACGAAGGCCTGGTCCTTATCACCGAGGCCGGCATATACCAGCGCAATCGCGTAAGGGGGCACGTACTGCTGGTGGAAGCGCTGCTGCAGACTTTGGAGAACGCCTCGCGCCTGCAGTGAGTTTCCTGAAGCGCCGTAGGCGTGTCCAAGCGATCCCTCGTAGTAAGGATCTCCCCCGGAAAGATGCGCCGCCTTCTCGAACTCGGCGATTGCCTGCGCATACCGGCCTCGACTTTCATAAACCTGGCCTAAGCGGAAGTGAGTCCGCGGAAAGTCAGGGTCCAGCTCAATTGCCTTCTTCAGCATTTCCACAGACCGGTCGTAATGACCGGCCAAGGCAAGCGTCCACCCGGCGTTGCTGCCGATGATCAAAGAGAGAGGATCGTCCTCAATCGCGCGCCCGGCTTCCGCAATCGCCTCGGAATATTGGCCCTTGGCCGCCAGGCTCTCGCCATACCAGGAGTGCGCCATGGCGTAATCAGGATTGTCGGCAAAAGCGCGCCGGAATTCATCGCTCGAAGCCGTCCCATTCCACTCGTAGTAGAAATAAATAAACCCCAGAGTTGCGTGCGCGGCTGCGAGACTGTCGTCCATCTGCAGCGCTCGCATGGCCGCGTCCTTTGCGGCGGGAAAGGCCTGCTTGGGCGGCAGCACAGAATAAAGGCCGAGCGTGGCATAAGAATCGGCGATTCCCACATAAGCGTCAGCGAAACCGGGGTCCAGTTGGATAGCCTCACGGAAGTAATCAAGGCCCTTGTTCAGCCCGCTCTCGGTGCGCTTGTTCCAGAAAAAACGCCCTTTCATGTAGGCGTCATACGCCTCGATGTTGGATGTGGAATGCCTGGTGAACCTGCGCGACTCTTCCCCGGTCAACTGGAGGCGAATGGATTGGGCCGCCATGGCGGAAAGAGCGTCCTCCAGAGCGAAAATGTCGGTGAACTGGCGATCGAAAGTGTCCGCCCAGAGCTGCAGACCGTCGCGCACCCGAATTAGCTGCATGGTGACGCGGACCCGGCCGCCTTCTCTCTGAATTCGGCCGTCGAGGACCGCATCCACTCCCTGCTCACGTCCCACCGACTGCGGAGTCAGCGCAGTATTCGCGTATTGCTGGATGGCGCTGGTGGGGCGCACGACGATTTTCCCGGTATTCGCCAGCTTGGTGATTACCGCGTCGGCCATTCCCAAACCCAGATACTTGTCTGAACCATTTGTGCTCAAGGTATGGAAGGGCAAAACCGCAAGCGAACGAATCGTAAGAGCACCCTGAGGCTGGACCTGAGTGCCCCTGCGTAGCGTGATTGCAATAACGGTGAAAGCGAGCAGGGCGAAGCCGAGAACGGCCAGCCCAGGCAGGCCAGACCATTTCCATTTTGCCCGCTCGGGAAGTATCGGAGGCGCGAGGGACCCGTTGAGCTTTTGCCAACTGGCCTGCGCTCCCGGCTTCTGCGCTTCGATGCCGCTTGGAATGTGCGGCACGCTCTCGTCGAGCCGCTTCACTTCGGCCACAAAGCGGTAACCGCGCTTCGATACCGTCTCGATGTACTTGTGCTGGCCGCGGTCGTCGTTTAACGCCTTTCTGACCAGGGAAATCGTGACCGCAAGGTTGCCTTCTTCCACAAACGAGCCCGGCCAGACAAGCTTCAACAGCTCGTCCTTTTCCACGAGGTGCCCGGACCGATCCACCAGGGCGAGCAACAAGTCAAATGCCTTCGGGGAGAGCGACACCGGTTTGCCGTCGCACACCAGCAGCCGTTCTGGAGGGTCTAACTGGAAAGGCCCGAACTCGTACAAAGTATTGGCTGGACTTGCCATTATGGTTGGCCGAAAGAAATTCTTAATATTTCTTTTGTGATTCCCACAGGACGCGCCCGCCTCGAACCCGTTATATTCCATCCACCTCAGAAACGGGGAGAGCTGTGTCTAAAAAGGGTGCGATTATAGCCCAGTTGACGTGAGCGAAGTCAACCGGGAAACAGGGTGCGGCTACCGCAGATATGTCCCCGCGGCTGGCGAGCTGCGAAACGCTAAAGAACGCCTGGAAGCACTCGCTACAATGGCCAAATGAACTGGTTGTGATTGCGTGCCGCCAATGACAAAAAAACATGAAGAGCAACTCATGGCGAATGAGCATCCGATGTCACGCCGGACCCTTCTGACCAGCGCGGCGTCCCTGGCTGCCGGAGGCTTGCTGGGGGCTCCTTTCCTTCCCAAGATGAAGGCGCAGAGCATGCCCCCTGCCAGTGGCGAATCGGAGATCTGGAGCAAGGAATACTGGGCGAAGAAGGGCGACATATCTCTCTATCTTTTCCGCAAGCGGGTGGGCAATCCGGCTGACGACCAGGCTGCCCGTCCGATTCTGTTCCTGGCGCACGGTTCATCGGTCTCTTCAAGGCCCACCTTTGATCTTATGGTGCCTGGTCACGATGACGAATATTCGCTGATGGACAGGTTCGCCAGGTATGGCTTTGACGTGTGGACGATGGATTTTGAAGGCTACGGGCATTCATCGCGGGGGACGGGCAATTCCGACGTCGCAACCGGCGCTGACGACCTGAAAGCAGCGTCAGAAGTTGTGCTCCAGGAAACCGGGCAGCCACGCTTCCACCTCTACGGCGAATCGGGCGGGGCTTTGCGCGCCGGAGTCTTTGCCATGAACCAGCCGCAACTGGTGGACCGCCTGGTGCTGGTAGCCTTCACCTGGACCGGACAGGGGTCGCCCACGCTTGCGAAAAGGGCGCAACAAGTGGAGTACTATCGCACCCACAAACGCCGTCCTCGCGACCGCAACATGATCCGCAGCATCTTCACCCGCGACAAGCCGGGCACCTCGGATCCGGCCGTTGCCGAGGCCATGGCGGATGCGGAATTGCAGTTCGGCGACACCGCGCCCACCGGCACTTATCTGGACATGACGACCAGGCTGCCGCTGGTGGATCCTTTGAAATTAAAAGTGCCAGTCATGATCGCGCGCGGCGAGTACGACGGCATTGCCACGGAGGCAGATCTGCTTAACTTTTTCCAAAGGCTTCCTGTTCCGGATCGTGAGTTCGTGGTTCTGCCGGGAGCGGCGCACGCCATTGCTTTGGGCGCCAACCGCCGGCAGTTCTGGCACGTCCTGCGCTGCTATCTGGAAATGCCCAAACGGCTCGACGTTTCAGCCCACAGCTACAGCGGAGAAAAATAAGAGCCGGCATCTCGACCCAGCCAAGCCAGGATACTCCGGTTAGGTGGCCTGCTCCTGTCGTTCACATGTGATGGTGAGAGATTCAATGGCCACATTGTTAGTCATGGCGTTGAGCGTCGGGCCATCCCAGCGACTAGGCCAGGCCTCAAAAAAATTCCAGCGCAACACCTCCGCTCCCTTCCCATCCAACAGGATCACCGCGCCATCCTTCCTCTGCAACTGACCATTGATAACGGCACGATGCCAATCGTAGAGCTCACGCGACGCTGTAACTCCCCATCGCAACACGATATCTGGATACGTAACACGTCCCGGAATTTTTCTAACCGGCGCGCCTTCTCCTCCTTCGCGGTAATCCACGACCTCGATTTTTGATCCCAGGCCGGTACACTCAGTGAAGCCGGCCTGTGTAATGCCCTCAATTTCCACACGAAACCGAAAATTCGCAAATGGATCTATGCGCTGCGCCGCCACGTTGATCCCTCCTTTGTGAGCGTTTGACCCGCGATTAATTTTGCCTTAGCGTCAGCTACATTGCACATAGCATTAAGCCAGGCTTAATGAGTGGCGTGTAAACTCCGTTCGGCGCGGCAAGGTAGAATACGCCGCGGCAAAACGGGCTGCGCCGAGAACGCGCGATTGGCCCACATTTTTCGCCCAACCGGGCCGCAACTGGAACTCCCAGGAGGAACTTACATTGAAAACCTTGCGTGCAGGTCGCAGTGCGATGTGCCTGATTTTTTTGTCGCTGGCTGCGTTCATGCTGGCAGCAGCTTCCCCAGGCCAGTATCACATTTTGAAGACCTACAAGTACGCCGCGGCGCCTGGCGGCAAGGAATACTTCGACTACATCGTAGTTGATTCTCCCGCGCGGCGGGTCTACTTGTCGCACGGAACGGAAGTCTTAGTGGTGAACGCCGATACCGGCGAAACGCTTGGCAAAATTCCCGGTTTCCAGCGGGACCACGGAATTGCGCTGGTCAAGAGTCTGGGACTCGGATTCGTGACCGACGGCGATGCGGCCAAGGTAGCCGTCTTCGACATCAAGACCTTGAAAAAAGTCGCCGAAATACCCGCCGCCGATGATGCCGATTGCGTTATCTACGATCC
>DATDNH010000038.1:0-5496 GCA_036518395.1 Candidatus Angelobacter sp.
TGTTCCCGCCGGCATGCACCTTGATGTTCCCAGACCCGGACAGCACATCAAGATCTACTGTCCCGGAAACCTGCAATGTACGCTCGAATGTACCCGTTTCCGAAGCGTGCAAGGGCAGGGTAGCGAGCGCCAGGAAAATAACAGATGCAGTTGCTAACCGTAACCAATGCTTTGAATTCATTACGTTCCTCCTGATTGGCTTACGTTCGGTTTTCAGATGCCTTATGCCTGACGCCCGATATCCCGATGAATTTACTGCAGTATCACCTGCGCCCCTTCTTTCAATCCGGCCAGCAATTCGGTCTTCGAGCCGTTGGAAATGCCGACGGTCACCGTGACTTTCTTTTTGCCATCTTTGCCAGATGGGTCAGGCACCTCGACGGAGGCGTTGCGGTCCTTGTCATAAATCAGCGCGCCTTCCGGAACCATGAGGACGGCTTTGTGATCTTCCATCACGATCTCCGCGTTGGCGGTCATCATGGATTTCAGTTCGCCCTTGGCGTTATCAATGGAAATGCGGACTTCAAAAGTTGTGACATTGTCTTTTTCCACGCCCATGGGAGAGATCTTGGTTACTTTTCCATTGAACGTGCGGTCTTTGTACGATTCCACCTTGATCCGTGCCGGCTGCCCAATATAGACGCGGCTGATGTCACTTTCGTCAACCTTTCCTTTCACGTAAACCTCATGCGTGTCGCCCAACGTCATTACCAGCGTGGCGGAAGAGCCAAGGACGAGGATGGAACTGACAGCATCGCCCATTTCCACGTCGCGGGAGAGAACAGTGCCGTCAATGGGTGAGACGATGGTGGAGTTGCGATATTCCTCTTCCGTTTGTTCCAGCAGCGCGCGGGCTTGAGAGACCTGCGCCTGGGCCTGCCGTAATTTTGCCGCATAAACTACTTCATTGGCTTTCCCCAATTGCTGTTTGTTGACGGCCAACTGATAGTTCTTCTCGGCGTCGTCCAGTGCGGACGCGGCGAGCACGCCTGCCTTTGCCATTTCCTGCGCCCGTTCATAAGCGCGCTTGAGCATGGGGACATCGGGGCCTTCAGCATCAACTTTGGCGTGCTGCAAATCGGCCGCGGATGCGTGGGCCGCAGCCTCTGCTGCTTCTAATGAAGCGCGCTGCTGCCGCACTCGCGCCAGAATTTCCTCTTTGTCCAGCTCCACCAATATCTGGCCCTGCTTGACCTGATCGCCATAATCCACCAGCAGCTTTTTTACGATTCCGCTGGCTTTGGATTTGACTTCTACCTGCGTGATAGCCCGGATCTTGCCCGTGGCAACAACGCTCTTTGCCAGATCACCGCGTTCTACTTTGGCCAGTTTGGATGGATCAATCTTGTTGCCGCCATGAGTTGCTGCCAATGCCACAAGAACAATCAGTAAGAGTGCGACCACTGCGCTGATAACAAAGATCAGCCTTTTCTTCCCCTTTTTGCCGTTGCCATTAGCCACACAGTTCCCCTTTCCCGAGCCTCTTTAATCAATACGCTGGCAGGCGCAAAAAGTTCCCCCTAAAAAATGACAGGGGTTCGCACGGGATACACGGATTTAGACCTGAATCCTGGCAAAAGGAAAGCCGGGGAATCGGGTGATCCGGGGATCGGGAGATCGGGTGATCTGTCGGTCCCTGTTCCCAGCATGTCGGGTTCCAGATCACCCGATCATCGGATCATCAGATCACCCGATTCTTTATGCGTGATGCCCTAGTGACCAACAAGCGCAGCAACCCGCCGAATTACAGTAAAATTCTTACCCATGGTTCCCCTGGTGCTACTCCGGATCATCGTGGTGGTCCTGTTGGTGGCATTGAACGCGTTTTTCGTGGCGGCGGAGTTCGCCATGGTCAGCCTTCGCGACACGCGTATCCAGCAACTCATTGAGCAACGGCGTATTGGTGCGCGAACGGTCCAGAAAATTCAGCGGCGGCTGGATGAATTTCTACCCGCCGTCCAGCTCGGAGTCACCCTGGCCAGCCTGGGCCTAGGCTGGGTGGGCGAAGGCACACTGGCCGCCATCTTGCAGCCGTGGATGGTGAACGTCCCGTGGGGCCGTGTGTACGCCCACGGCTTTGCCGCAACCGTCGCCTTCATCCTGATTACCTACATGCATGTTTTGCTGGGAGAAATTGTTCCCAAATCGCTCGCCCTCCAGCGTGGCGAACGAGTCGCCCTGGCTGTGGCCGGCCCCATGGACTTTTTCATGACGCTCGCGCGGCCTTTTCTGATTGTCATGAACAAGTCGGCCAACCTGGTGCTGCGCGGTTTTGGCTCGCGCGTGATGCGGGAAGGAGGCGTGCATTCGCCGGAAGAATTGAAGCTGATTGTGACCGCCAGCCGTCGCGTAGGACTGTTGCCGGAGTCGCAGGAAGACATGATCCACAACGCGCTGGAGCTGAATAACCTGGCAGTCCGGGAAATCATGGTGCCACGCCACAGCATATTTTCCCTGCCTGCGGACATGCCATTGGAAGATGCCATGGCTCGTGTGGTGGAGGAGCAACACTCGCGCGTCCCGGTGTACGATCCTGAAAAAGGCAAAGAAAACATTATTGGCCTGCTCTATTCGAAGGATCTGTCACGCATCATGCATATGCGGCTGACGGCTGGAGTATCGTTTCCCGATAACACTGCCAGGCCGACAGTGCGAAACATCATGCGAGAAGTTCTGTTTGTGCCGGATGCCAAGCCCGCCGCTGATTTACTCGTGGAATTCCAGAAGCGCAAACGGCACCTGGCAATTGTGGTGGACGAATTTGGATCGACCTCAGGACTGGTCACCGTGGAAGATGTTCTGGAACAGCTTGTGGGCGAACTGGAAGATGAATTCGACGTTGCTCAGCTTCCGGCGGTGCCTTTGACTTCCGGCTCCGTTGTGCTGGATGGCAGCGCCAACATCCGCGATCTGGAAGTGCAGTATGAGATCGAGCTGCCGCGCGACCAGGGATTTGAAACCCTGGCCGGATTCGTCATGGCGCGGCTGGGCAAGATTCCCAGGGGCGGTGAAACGCTGGAATACCAGGGGCGTCGCTACACCGTGCTGCAAATGGAAGGGCATCGCATTTCAAGAGTGAGAATCGAAAGCGGCATCCCATCGTCACAATCGAAATCGGCGGATTGATGCTAAATCCACCACGGAGACACGGAGACACGGAGAAAAGTAAATAGAAGGGGCACACCAAGAAGAAAGCATCCACCGCCTTCGTAACGAAGCCAAGGGCCAAGGGCTAACTACTAAATACTAAGTACTAAATACTGATTTTGCTCCGCTACCTCACAACTCGCTTGCTGTACACCATCCCGGTGCTTTGGCTGGTGGTTTCTGTTGTGTTTTTACTTATCCATCTGGTTCCCGGCGATCCCATCCAGCAGATGCTTGGCGAAGGAGCGACCGCCAGCGATATCCAGTCACTTCGCCACGCTTATGGTCTGGACGTCCCGATTGGCCGGCAATACGTGAATTACTGGAAAGGGGTACTGCACGGAGATCTTGGACGATCGTTGCGGCTGGATCAGCCGGTCACGCGCATCATCGCTCAGCGATATCCCTGGACGTTGCAGCTGACGTTGGCGGCGATGATTGTAGCGCTGCTGATATCGATCCCGGCGGGCGTGCGTTCGGCGCGAAGACGGAACCGCTGGGACGACCGCGCGCTCAGCTTCGTGAGCCTTCTGGGTCTGTCATTTCCAAACTTCGCCCTGGGTCCGATTCTGATCTTATTTTTCGCTATTCAATTGGCGTTGCTGCCGGTATCCGGGGCGGGAACGGTTGCGCATCTCATTCTGCCGGCAATCACACTGGGAGGTTCACTGGCCGCGATCCTCACGCGCATGGTGCGCACCGCCATGCTGGAAGAGCTGAGCCAGGATTACATTCGCACCGCTCGTGCCAAAGGCTTGTCAGAAAATGTTGTTGTTTACAAGCACGCGTTGCGCAACGCGCTGGTTCCGGTACTCACCGTGGTAGGACTCCAATTCGGAGCGCTGCTGGCCGGCGCGATCGTTACCGAAACCATTTTTTCCTGGCCTGGAATTGGACGCCTGACCATCTCCGCCATCAGCAGCCGGGACTACTACCTGGTGCAGGGCTGCATTCTAACTATCGGACTCACGTATGTGGTGGTGAATTTTCTGACGGACTTTTTCTATTCGCTGGCGAACCCTAGAATCAGGCAATGAGCGGGATTGGTTAATTGGGTAACTTGGTAATTGGATAATTGCCAGACACTAGCGCTGTTCAATTACTAACTCACCAAATTAATCAATTACCAGATGTTGAACCAGGCGAGGATGTTTCTTTGGCTGAGTGCTGACTGCTGACGGCTGATTGCTTCTTCAAATGAACATTTCTTCGTCTTCTTCTGCGCCGAGTTGCGGACCTTTCCTGGGCCCGCGGTTGCGGCGTAAAAATCCGATTCCGGCATTGACGGCGGAAAGAATGGCATGGACACGGCGCACCGGAGTAACTACAGACGTTTGCAGGAAGTCAGTTGTTTCCTCCACTTTATCGGCGGTGGAGTGAATCAGGTGGTCGAGGCGCGCGGCCTGCATCCGCGCGCGTTCCACAATCTCTCCGGTAGCCTGCGCCATTCCTGCTACCTGCGATCGAATCACGGCGGAAGCTTCCGCCAGGTTGCTGGTGATTTCGCCGATTCTGGGTTGGGCCTCTTCCAGCAACGCGTGAGCGCTGGCCAGAACGGGTGCGGCGCGCTGCTCCAAGCGGCCGGCGATGCCCTCGATACGCTCTGAGCTTTTCTCGACCGCTTTATAAAGCAAGATCGACACAATCAGTTGCCCGACAAAAGCAACTGCCGTGACGGCCACAAAAATCGTCAATACTGTGGTAGCAGGCACAGTTCCAAGGCTCCCCAACTCTATTTCTCAGAATTCAGGCGCATGCTTCTTTGGCTGATGTCGGATCCGGGATTTTCCGACACGCGCCGCTTTGCGCATCAATTGCCGACGACCCGATCCTATGGTTTTTTCCCTTCGCCGGTCGCCTCATGATACGCCTGGCGACCCGCTTCAAAAGCGGAAGCAAACTGGTCTTTCTGGCGGTTGATGACCTCTTTCCCGCGGTCAACCCATTGTCCCACGGCATCGCGCGCCTCGCGGCTCTGCTTCTTGATAAACTCCTTGCCCTCGTTCGCCGTGTTGAGAATGGCATCGCGCGTCTCGCGTCCTGAGCGGGGAGCGTACAACACGCCTAAAAGTGCGCCAAAACCAAGCCCGGCAAGGAACCACATGAAGCTGTTGCTGCTATCTCTATCAGACATTTAATTACCTCCAAAAGCGTACACTCGGCGGCTTTGTCGAGAATGCGCGGCCAGGTTTACGAGCTCATCGCTGCGCGATGACGTCTGAGGCACCCCGCCACGCGCAAAAGCAGCGCGTTTCGGGGACCCCGCACCGGCCCGCGATTCGCGAGCGAACCGCTAGACGCTGATACAGTAGCGGCTCAGCTCATCCGAACTGATCCACTACCCCGAAG
>DATDNH010000039.1:0-3523 GCA_036518395.1 Candidatus Angelobacter sp.
ACGGGAGTTCTGTCAAGCTTTTTTGTGGATTCAGAACTCGATTTCCAGCATGCGAAATCTACCCGCCTCGCAATTTGCCTGCCGAACTACAATAGCGAACCTAGTCCGTTAGGACGCCAGAAACTCTCACGCGCTCAGGAAACTGCAGGCACACAGATTCATCCGAGGCCCCACGCGTTCGTGGCAACAGCAGACACACAGAATGCTCAATGGATAGCGGTGATCGCTTCTTCCATGAGATGGCTGAAGCGCTGGAAGCTTTCGCTGTAGCGCTGTTTAGCGATCGGAGTTTCGCCCTCGGCATAAACGGTGTTGGAAGCCGCGATCACGGCGCGCCCGTTCTTTGGATTGATTACGAAGAAGAGCTGGAAGCCAGCCTGATGTCCGGTATGGCCAACGACGGTCACCGCATGCTCGCCGGAGCCGCGCGGAAAAAGAAAAAAGGAAAGTCCCATGGAAGCAGGTGGCGCGTAAGTTTCCGTTTCCACCGGCGCCACTGAACGCCACATTTCTTCCAGTGACTTGCGCGCGAGCACCGCATGCGCTCCCGAGCTGCCGGGCCCGTAGCCGGAAAGGAAGCTGATCCATTTGGCCAAATCCTCCAGCGGAGCATTCAACCCGCCGTTCGGCGTGGTGATGCCGGTATCAAACTCGCGGCCAAACGCTCTCAACCTTTCATGCCCCTCTTTGTCTACCCGGACTTCGTAGCTGTTGGAGCGGAACTCCGCCAGATGATAAGGGGTCACGTTGTAATAAGAGCGGATCATGCCCAGCGGCGTGAGAATGTTTTTCTGCACGTAGACCTGATAGGGATCGCCGGTGAGGGCTTCAATGACGCGCGCGAGATAAATGAAGCCCGGATTGGAATAGCTGAACTTGCTTCCCGGCGCGAACGCCAGTTCCTGATACGGCATCATGGCCACCAATTGAGACCATTCAGTCGGCTCAAACGGCTCCCACGGCCTGCCTTCCGTATAAGTCCACGTGGGGCCTTGGAATCCAGCGGTGTGCGAGAGAAGATGCCGCAGCGTCACGCGCGTGATCTGATTGTCCTGACTGTGGACGCGCGTCAGCTCCGGCACGTATTTGATGATGGGGTCGTCGAGGGAGAGCTTGCCGCGATCACGCAACTGCATGATCGCCACTGCGGTGAACGTTTTGGTCACCGACGCCCAGTGGAACAACGTGTCCTTATCCACGGGCTGCTTTACCTCTTTATCGGCCAGCCCCCAGTTCTTGGCCTCGATGATGCGCCCCTGGTCCAAAACGAGATAGGAACCGCCGACAGTTCCATCGCGGTGCACGAACTCGTCGAAGGCACGCGAAAACGGAGATGGCGATTGAGCCATAGCCGGTGTCACGGCGGCTGCCACAAGCACCAGTGTCAGCAAACCTGCATGCGCCATGGTCATCCCTTGACCGCGCCCACCGTGAACCCGGCAATGAAGCGATCGAGGAACAGGTTGTAGAGGAACGCAATGGGCAGGCTGGCGATCAGGCACGCCGCCATCAGCGATCCCCAGAAATACACATCGCCGCGCACGAGGAAAATCGGGATGCCCACACCGACCATCTGCTGTGACTCAGGAGAGATGAAGGTAAGCGCGTACACATACTCCTGGGTCACAAGCGTGAAAGTGAAAATCACGACGGTAAGAATGCCGGAGATGGAAATCGGGACCACCATCTTCAAAAAGGCGCCGAAGCGCGTGAGCCCGTCCACCATGGCGGCGTCTTCCAGTTCCCGCGGGATCGACTTGAAGAAACCCATCAGCAGCCAGATGGAAAATGGAATCGTCACGCTGGGATAGACCAGGACCAGCGACCATATTGTGTCCTGCAATCCCAGCATGGCCACGACGCGGGAAAGCGGAATGAAGAGCAGGGTGGGCGGCACGAGATACGTGAGAAAGATGGCGATGCCCAGCCTTTCGCCCCACTTGCCGGTCAGGCGAGCCAGAGCATACGCAGCGGGAATCGAGAGCAAAAGCGTAATCACCACTACAATTCCGCCCACGATGGCCGTATTTTCCAGCCAGCGCACGTAGCGGGTCTCATTGAACAGCAAGCGCAAGTTGTCGAGCGTGGGCGGAAGATTGAAGACGAACGGGTTGTTCTCCATCGCGTAAAGATCGATGTTCCGCTTGAAGGTGGCGATCACCATCCAGTAAAAGGGGAACGCCAGCGCGACCGTGAAGATCGTCAGAACCAGCATCTTCACCGTCGCCGGCCAGGGACTGAAGGCTGCAAACGCGTGCCCGACTTCTTCAGAACGCAGATACCAGAGCACCACAATGCTGATGGCGATCTGGACCACCAGGAAAAGCGAAAGCCGGGTCTGATGCTGCCGCAGCGCATACAAAAACAGCGCGGTGGCGCAGCCGATCACATTCGATACCAGGAGGTAAAAGAGAAAGACGCGCGCACTGTTACGCTG
Organism: Candidatus Angelobacter sp.; assembly: GCA_036518395.1. Lineage (GTDB taxonomy): Bacteria > Acidobacteriota > Terriglobia > Terriglobales > Acidobacteriaceae > Angelobacter. The sequence continues at coordinate 2,438 of DATDNH010000039.1, forward strand.
CAACCAAAGTCCGGCCGCAACCAGCAACAAAGCAAGGACTGACAGCAGGCGAAAGACCCCGGCGAAGCCGCCGGGATGAGTGGCCAATGTACGGAGCAGCAGCGCAAGAGCACTCAACCCCACCAACGCACTCAGGAGAGTGACGCCGGCAGGTCTTTTTACCGAGGGAAGCGCGAGGGTGGCCATTATGCAACCTCCGCGCGATGCGCCACACGCAACATGAAATAGGCAATCACCACCAGCACTGGAATCAAGAAAGCCGAGATCGCCGCGCCCGCCGCCAGATCACTGCCTTGAATACCCTGGTTGAATGCGTAGTTGGGCAGGGTTTGGGTTGAGTCATAGGGGCCGCCATTGGTGAGGATGTTCACCACCGCCAGATCGGTGAAGGTGAAGATCGTTCCGAACAGCACGGCCACGCCAAGAATGGGAATCATCATGGGCAAGTTGATCTGGAAGAGCGTGCGCCAGAAGCCAGCGCCATCAATGGCTGCTGCTTCCGGAATCTCTTTGGGAATGGCCGTCCTGCCGGCGAGAAGAATGACCGTGGTGAACGGAATCAAGCGCCAGCAGTGCACCAGGATCACTGAGGCCATGGCCAAGCCTTCCTGCCCCAGCCACATCGGTGGCGAATATTTACTCACAAATCCGAGTGTCACCAGGACCCAGGTAATCACGCTGTAAATGGAATCAAGGATCCATTTCCATCCGATGGTGCCGAGCGAAACCGGAGCAACCCAGGGCAGCAGAATCAAAAAGCGAATCAGCCCGCGCCCGCGAAAAGGCTTCTCCAGAGCGATGGAAAGAATATTGGCTGAAATCAGCACAATGATCTGAGCAACGACAGTAAAAATGATGGAATTCTTGAGGGCCGCCCTGAAGCTGGGGCTTTGCACGATGCTGCGGAAGTTTTCCAGGCCAACGAAATGGAGCGGGCCGCCGCCGATCCGGGCGTCGCTGAAAGCATAAAAAATCGCCAGCACAAACGGCGCTCCGATCAGCAGAACGATGTAGAGCGCCGCGGGCGCGAACATCGCGGTTCCCAGCAGAGGGCTTTGCGCAGCTCCCACCGACTTCACCTTGGTG
>DATDNH010000040.1:0-51470 GCA_036518395.1 Candidatus Angelobacter sp.
AAGCGCCTTCAGCGACAGCCAATCGGGCTATGCCCGAGCGGGATATTTGTCCCGTAACGATCTTTGACAACTTGAGCTGCTTTGCGGGCGTGAGCGAGGTGCAGGCCGAGCAGGAGTCCGCAGGTGAAATCCTGAGCGCAGCCGAAGGATCTGCTGTTCGGGTTGCTGCGCCCGCGCCAACGCAATCGCGTACGCCATACCATGCGTGTCCTTGCGCTCGCCCGACGCGAGCGCAACGATCCAGCGCAACATTTGTGCGTGTGCTCGCATTAGCGACAACCCGTCCCGGCTGGCCGTGGAGCGTGCCGTGGAATCAACGGCAATTTACGTCATGGCTGCCGCAAGAGCAGCCGAAAAATTCCGCTCCCGGCTAAGTCCTCCAGCTTCAACGGGTTATCGTCGGGTAGCGGAATCGATTTTTTCGTTTTGCGATTCCGCTCCCATTTAAGTCCTTCCTTACCAGTGACATGAGCGGAAATGCGGAATTTGAGTGACTTTTTTGCCCCCGAAATCACGGGTTCCGAGAGCGAAATCAGTGGCGAGATTCGGTCCCCGGCCGTTAATCTTCCTTTTGCAGTTTGCTTTGGCTAAGCAACTGGAAGCCAGTAGCTAGACGCGCCTTTTCATCAATGTTTACGCGGCTTGTGACGCTGTTACGCCTGCTTGCATGAGTCCAGGTTTTGTCGCTTTTACCCGTCAAGTTGCTCAGTGTCCTCAGTGGGAAGATTTGCTGCGGGTTTTTGGTTTCGCTGTTGGCGTTGAGCTAACTGCAAAGGGCTAATTGCTAATTGCTGCTTTTCAAGTATCAACGTATCAACCGCTCGCGATGTTTTCGCAAGAGACGGTTTAAACCTCATTTAGTCGCTTTCCTCTGTGTCCTCTGTGGTTGGACGATTTTGAGTTGGGGTTCTTGTGGCCTGTTGCCTGCATTTTGTCCAGTATTTATGCGGGTGGTATCAACGTATCAACCGCTCGCGGAGTTTCTGAGCTGACGCTTTTACCCAACATCTATCTGCGGCGATCAGCGGGTATCGCCGGCGAGGTTTGTTCTTGCTGTTGCCTGTTGCCTATTGCCTGTTGCCTGCATTTTGTCCAGTATTTATGCGGGTGGTATCAACGTATCAACCGCTCGCGATGTTTTCGCAAGAGACGGCTTAAACCGCTTTTACCCGGCACAAACTCGGCGCCCTGCCCGGCATCTATTCTGCCGTGGAATCAACGCGCGCCCTCCGTCGGAATTGCCATTGGAACCTTAGTCCGTGAGTAGGTGCACGCCGGCCCTGCTGCTCAGGTTACCTTTTCAGCCGTTTGCGAATCTAACCAAGAGCCGCCATGTCTACCAAGGCCATAGGTCCTGAGTCTGTCCCGGGTCGTGAGATGCCCCTCGAACATCATAATCATCAACGCTCAGTCCAGCTTGATTCCGATGATGCTGCAAAGGCGGCCAGACTGGCCGCTATCGTGGAATCCTCAGAAGACGCAATTGCCAGCAAAGATTTGAACGGCATCATTACCAGCTGGAATGCCAGCGCCGAACGCATGTTCGGCTACCGGGCCGAAGAGATCATCGGCAGGCCCGTAACCACGATCATCCCGCCGGAGCTGCACAAAGACGAAGACATGATCCTGGGCAAAATCCGGCGCGGCGAACGCATCGAGCATTTTGAAACCATGCGCATGACCAAAAACGGGCAGCGGATCAACGTATCTTTGACCGTCTCGCCCATCAAGGACCGCAGCGGAAAAATCATTGGCGCGGCCAAGATCCTGCGTGACATCACCGAGCGCAAGCGCACGGAAGAGGCGCTCCGGCGCGCTGAAAAGCTCGCTGCCACCGGACAGTTGGCAGCCAGTATTGCCCACGAGATCAATAATCCCATGCAGGCCCTCACGAATCTCCTGGCGCTCGTCGGTTACAAGACTTCGCTGGATGAAAACGGCCGCCAGCTTGTGGCGCTGGCAGAAGAGGAACTGCGTCGCATCTCGCACATCGTGCGCCAGATGCTTTCCTTCTATCGCGAATCAGCTAAGCCTGTTCCCGTCAAAGTCACTGAGGCGCTGGAAGACGTGCTCGAACTGTTCGTCATGCGTATGCGGTCCAACAACATCAAAGTGGAACGGCGTTATGAGTTCAGCGGAGACGTTCCGGGTTTCCCGGTCGAACTGCGGCAGCTCTTCGCCAACCTTATTTCCAACGCCATTGAGGCCATTGGGCAGAATGGAAAAATCCATGTCCATGTTGCTCCCTGGCGCGACTTGAGGAGGCCGGGACGTCCTGGCATTCGCATCGTCGTCGCCGACAATGGTCCAGGCATCAACCGTGAAGTGCGCAAGAGGATCTTTGAGCCCTTCTTTACCACGAAAGCGGAAAAGGGCACGGGCCTGGGCCTGTGGGTGGTAAGGGGCGTGGTGACGCGTCATGAAGGGTCACTCCGCCTCCACACCAACACCAGCCCCGGCCGCTCCGGCACTGCATTCTCCGTGTTCCTTCCCCTCCCTGCCGCGTGGCAAGTCATGCCTCACAAGCCTTTGGAACAAACTGACAACGCGGCTTAGGCCCCACATCTATCAAGAATCAAAATAGAGCTGCTGATCCACCTCAGTTTAGCTGGGGGAATTCGCGTTGATTTCGCTGGTTTCCCTTTTCGGCGACTCTTGTTCCCGCTCGCTTTGCACTGTTCATGCCCTTTGGCGGTTGGAAGCCTCTAGGTTTTGGTTTCCAATTCGCGTTCCTTCGCGTTTATTCGCGGCGAAATAGTCTTGATCTGCGCTCATCTCGCGCAAATCTGCGGCTAATTTTTTTCTTGTGGCCTCTCTAATAGACACTGTTCATTTAGCCAGTATCAAGCCATCAGAAGCTCTCCTAGATTCGCTGCTAAGGAAATAGCTAAGGTCGCAGCCAACGGCTGTAGCACGTCGTCACGCCGGCTATTGCCTGTCCAGATACTTAAGGAGACCTCCATATGAAACTACTGCCGCTTTCAGCGTGTCTGTTGCTGGCTGTCTGCATGGTGGGACAGTCCTCTTCAAAACCACAGATAATTACATTGCACTCCAGCAGCGTGTCCATCGATTTATTCGCTTTCTCCAACTCAAAAGACATATTCATGAATGTAGTACGAACGGACAATCCTGGCGGGAATGGCACCTTTCTGTCTTTTGACATCCACTCCTTTTCCAACGATATCGTTACAGATACGTTTGGATCAGGACAGATTCCGAATTTGTCGTTGACGGGAGATAATACGAAGCATCTCAGCTTGAGCGTAGATACCAGTCAGCTGAGCTCTTTTCAAACTACATCCTGCACCCTCAACTCTGTTACCTCCACACAAACATGCCAGCCGGGACCTGTAGGCCTGATCCAGCTCGACTTCCAACAGGACGGCGCATTCTCTGTCCGCAACATTTCGGACAGCATGCTCACCTTCTTTCAGTTCACTGAGCATGATCAGCGAAACTCTGACGCGGCATCGGCATTCGCCAACGGTTCCCTGCTTGGTATTCCCGTGAGCAATGGCTCCAGCGAAATCGATCTCAATCGCGACACCGCCATCACGATCACCTCAAATCATTGATTGAAAAGGCAAACGCATCCTGCCTCGGCGCCAAGTTTCATACTCAGGAGCGCCGGGCAGTGTGTCCAGCCCGACCTCTGTTCGCCACCTCTGGTTTTGAATTGTTTCGATTTTGACTTGCGCTTGTTGTGTTTCACTGCGCAACACGCTTTAGTGGAATGAGGTATTAAGGAGTCTCCCGAGTTTCACAAGAATTCCCAAAATTCCTCTGCTGCCTCTGTTCCTCTGCGTTTCAAAGCTCTTGCTTTTGATTTTGGGTTTCGCTAGCAGTTTCGATTTTTGATTGCAAGCCGTTCGCTTTGCGTGCTTAGCGAACTTTGCGGTTTAGGCCAAGGGCCAATGGCCCCAGTCGCTAGGAGCTAGCAGCTTGGTGTTCTCCATTCAGTTGCTGTCTGAGGTTCCTTTTCAAGACTTTTCCAGTTGGGTTTTTGGGCAGCTCTGCCATCACATGTATCTGCTTTGGCACTTTGAACCCCGCCAGCCGTGAGCGCGCATACGTGAGCAGTTCGTCGGCTGTGATCTGCTGGCCCGGCATAGGCACCACGCAGGCCACAACTTTCTCAATCCAGTAAGGATCAGGCAGCCCGATCACCGCCACCTCCGCCACCGCCGGATGCTGCGCAATTGCCTCTTCCACTTCCTGGCTGGCCACGTTCTCCCCGCCAGTCTTGATCATGTCTTTCTTGCGGTCGAGAAAATATAGCCAGCCCTGCGCATCACGGCACGCAACGTCGCCCGTGTGGTGCCAGCCTCCGCGATACAGTGCCTTGTTTGCCTCGGGATCCTCAAAGTATCCCGGCGAGAGGCACGGTCCGCGCAATACAATTTCTCCCGGCTTGCCCGGCTCCACGTCATTCATTTCTTCATCGACAATTCGCATCTCTACCGGCAAATGTTGCATGCCGATGGGATCGGGCGCGGCCAGCAGATGCCCAAGATCGTCCGCCGGAGTGGAAGAGCCAAGCGCCGTACTCTCGGTTTGTCCCCAGCAGTTGTGCCACTTTCCCTGCGGGACCATCTGCCGCCAGCGTTGAAATACAGGTGTAGGCAGATACTGGAAAACGAACAATCGCTTCAGGCATGACAGATCGGCCTGTTCGATACCGGGAGTCTGGAGTAGACCGACCCAGACAGTTGCCGGTAACGAAAGCGTGTTGACTCGATGCACCGCCAGCGCATTCAGGATCGGTTCCGGTTTGGGAAGCGGAATAATCACGCTCGGGCATCCGGCAGCAAAGCAGGAAAAAGTCATTGCCAGTCCGGCCACGTGAAACATCGGCAGCGCCAGCAGGTAATGCAGCGTGCGATCGAGACCATAATCGGCGACGCTCGCCATCAGATACGCATACCAGTTCAGGTGCGTCAGCACCACGCCTTTGGGTTTGGCCGTTGTGCCACTGGTAAAAATGATCAGCAGCGGATCGTCGCTGGCAACAAATTGCTCTACCGCGTTCCCATCCTGCGCAGCCAGAGTCTGGCGGAACTGCTCATCAAGGTGAAAACAGATTGCCGGTCTCTCGTTTACTTTCCCGAGAAACATGGGCTCGATGAACAATGCTTTGGCCCGCGTTTTCTTGAGGACGTAATCCACGTCCTCGGCCGTAAACAGCAGGTTGATTGGCACCAGCACCGCCCCGATGCGTCCGCAGGCAAAGAACGCAGCCGCATATTCCGGCGAGTTGGCGGCAAAAATCGCTACGCGCTCACCGCGCTGGATGCCTTGGGCCATCAGCAAACGCCCCATCCGGTTCGTGAGCGCATCAAATTCCGCGTAGGTAAGCTCGCGCCCTTGAAAATGGATCGCGCGCTGTTCTGGCGCCCTCGCTGCGCTCCGCCGCAGCGCATCAGCAACATTCCATCGGTGGATCAGGTTGTTCTCTAGTTCGGACATAAGTCAAAACCTTCAACACAGAGGAAAAGAGGAAACAGAGGGAATTTAGAAAATAAACCGGAAATGTTGGATTCGAACTTAACCTCTGCCCACCACCTCAATGTGTTGAAGTTGCTTTTCGTTTTTGTTTTGGCCGCATTAGTCAAAGGGCCGAGCTTCTTTACATAAAAACTATGAGTAAGCCGAGTAACTAAAGAGTTTCCAGAGTTTCACAAATCAAAAATCCTCTGCTGCCTCTTTTCCTCTGTGTTGAAGATCTTGCTTTTGTTTTTGCTTTGCTGTTGGTTTAGCTAATAGCTAGCAGCTGGCAGCTATAATTTTTCTTCCTTCGCGATGATTTCCTTCATAATTTCAGACGTTCCCGCGCCAATCGTGTTCAACCTCAGGTCCCGCCACATCCTCCCGAGTGGATACTCCGTCGTATAAGCGAACCCGCCAAAAATCTGCATGCAGTCATATGCCACGCGCTGCGACAGCTCCGTGGTGTACAGCTTGGCCATGGTGATCTCCTTCACTGCGCGCCTGCCGCGATTCACCAGGTCCACTGCATGATAGGTGAGCCAGCGGCCTGCTTCCACCGCCGTCAGGTGCTCGGCAAAGCGGTGCCGCCACACCTGGAATTTCCCAATCTGGGAACCGAAGGCCGTGCGCTCATGGCCGTAATCAATGGCGTAGCGCAGTCCTTTGTCCATGGCCGCCAGTGCGCCCAGCGACGCCACCAGGCGCTCGCCCTGAAAATTCTCCATGATGTAGTAAAAGCCCTTGTCCTTTTCGCCCAGGATGTAGCGCGTGGGCACGCGGCACTCATCAAAGAAAAGCTCCGCCGTATCGGAAGCCAGATTGCCAATTTTCTTGAGCTTCTTGCCTACGGAAAAACCTTTGGTGGAAGTCGGGAACAGCACCAGCGAGACACCTTTGTAGCCTTCGCCTCCGGTGCGCACCGCCAGCACGATGTAATCCGCGCGCGTGCCATTGGTGATCCACAATTTCTGTCCGGAGATGACCAGCTCATCGCCCTCAATGCGCGCCCGCGTCTTAACCGCCGCCACGTCCGACCCGCCGCCGGGCTCGCTGATGCCCAGCGCCCCAATCCATTCACCACGCACCGCGCGCGGCAGGAATTCCTGCTTCTGCGCTTCCGTGCCCAGGTCCTGGATTACGGGAATCGTCATGTCCGACTGCACCAGGAACGCCATATTGATGCTGCCGCTGTCAGAAGCGCTCAGCGCCTCGACGTAGGCCGCCGTCGCCCACCAGTCCTGGCCGCTGCCGCCATATTTGGGATCGATGCGAATGCCGAACATTCCCAGCGCGCCGGCCTTGTTGAACAGCTCGCGCGGGAAGATGCCTTCGTCGTCCCACTCCGCCGCATACGGCGCAATCTCTTCCTTGCAGAAGCGCGTGACCGTCTGCCGGATCATCTCGTGCTCTTCAGTGAAATACGGGAACTCAGTCGCTTGCTGCTGTACGGTCTGCGTGCTCATTTGCTTTCTCCCCTTCGATTTCTACCAGCTTTTGCCCCGGCGCCACAATATCCCCCGGTTTGACCAAAATAGCCCCGACCACGCCGTCCATGGTGGCCTTAATAGTTTGCTCCATTTTCATAGCTTCCAGCGCAACTAAAGCGTCACCGGCTCTTACATGCTGTCCCTGGGTTACCAGGACGCGCAATACCTGCCCGGGCATCGGCGAATTGGCCGTCTGATGCTCACCTGCCCCCGCCCGCCGAGGATACCGCGGCAGCCGCACCACCGTCCGCTGCCCCAGCCCGGAGCGAATGTAGTACTGATCTTCATTTACATGAACTTTGAAATGATGATGTACTCCATCCACCAAAGCTTCCACGGTTTCGCCCGCGACTCCAAAAATTTGAGTGTGGACCGCAGCCGTCGGGGTTTCGCGCGGGTCTTGCGGAGTGTGGAGCGCAGGCGCCCTCGGCTGCGGATACTGTAGCCCGTTGATCTCCGTTTTGATCGCAGGAATCGACGCCGGAACATTGCGATACGAAATCGGGATCGAAGGCAAAATGGCTCTTCGCGCGTGCTCCGCGTGTTCGATGTACGCCTTTGCCACCGCCGCAAACACGCTGTCATGCTCAGTACGTCTCTGTGGCGCCAAAGTAAATCCCGTATGCGCGCGCCCGGAACGAAACTCGTCCTGCTCCAGCACATCAATCAGGAACTGCCGGTTCGTCTCCACTCCCTGCGCCGCACAATGCCTGAGCGCATAGACCAGCTTGTTGATTGCCGTCTCGCGGTCAGGGCCATGGGCAATGATCTTTGCCAACAGCGGATCATAGTGGACGCCGATCTCCGTTCCCTGCTCCACACCACTATCAACACGCAAGCCTTGAATTCCTGAAAGTCCGGGGCCCCCGGCACGCGCCGGTGTTGCGCGTGGTGGCGTGGCTGTGGGCGGTTCCCAAACGTGCAGCGTTCCCGTTGCGGGAAGAAAGTTGTTGGCTGGATCTTCAGCGTAGAGCCGCGCCTCAATGGCATGGCCTTTAGGCTCGGGTCTTTTGGCTGCGGCCCCAGATGCCGTGGCCCAAAACAAAGCCGACAGCGGCATGCCCTGGGCGACCTCAATCTGCATCCGCACCAGGTCGAGGCCCGTAACCATCTCCGTCACCGGATGCTCTACCTGAATGCGCGTGTTCACCTCAATAAAGTAGAACTCGCCATTGGGTGAGAGCAGGAATTCCACAGTTCCGGCATTCGAGTATTTGAGCTTTCGCGCCAGCTTGAGCGCGGCCTCTCCCATGCGCTCGCGAACTTCCGCAGTCACAGCAGGTGACGGGCTTTCTTCAATGATCTTCTGGTGCCGCCGCTGCACTGAGCAGTCGCGCTCGTTCAGGTGCATAACATTGCCATGATGGTCGCCAAAAATCTGGATTTCGACGTGCCTCGCTCCTTCCACATATTTCTCGACCAGCAGGGAACCATCGCCGAACGCGCGCTCCGCCTCGCCTTTGGCGGCGGCGAATGCCTCCTGAAACTCGGCGGCGCTGCGGACAATCCTCATGCCTCGGCCGCCGCCACCGGCCGAAGCCTTGATCAGTACCGGAAATCCCAAATCGGTTTCCGCCGCAGTGGGAACCACCGGCACGCCCGCCTCCTGCGCCAGCTTGCGCGCCTCGATCTTCGATCCCATGGCGGCAATCACATCCGACCGCGGCCCGATGAAAACAATGCCTCCGTTCTCGCAGGCAGCGGCAAAATCCGCGTTCTCAGCCAGAAAGCCGTAACCGGGATGGATCGCCTCCGCGCCAGTCTTCTTTGCTGCTGCCACAATGGCAGCAATGTCCAGGTAAGAATCTTTGGCGGGAGCAGGCCCGATCGGCACCGCCTGATCAGCCAGGCGCACATGCAAAGCATGGCGATCAAAGTCCGAGTAGACGGCAACCGTCTCAATGCCCATAGCACGGCAAGTCCGCATAATGCGGACGGCAATTTCGCCCCGATTCGCGATAAGAATCCTGCGAAACATAATCGCTCAGTAGTTAGTATTTAGTAGTTAGCTAAATATCATTTACCGCAAAGTTCACGGTGGACGCAAAATTGAATTAGTTCCCGCTTCCAATCAGTCAAATCAGTCCCGCTCTGCGGGATCAGTGGTAAGGTTTTTCTTCCTTCGCGCCCTTCGTGTCCTTTGTGGTTAATGCCTGAAAACACCAAACTCCATCGTCCCTTCCACCCGCCCGTTATACGCCGCCGAAAGCGCGATCGCTATCACCGTCCTGGTCTCCCGCGGGTCGATGATCCCATCGTCCCACAGCCGCGCCGTGGCAAAATAGCAGTCGGACTCGTGATTGATCTGGGCTTCCAGCATCTTTCTTCCCATTTCCAGTTTGGCCTCATCAACGGGCTGGCCGGCCTTCGCGGCCGCCTCGCGCTTGATGATGTCCATCACACCGGAAAGCTGCTGCGCTCCCATCACGGCAATGCGATGGTTCGGCCAGGTAAACAGAAAGCGCGGCTCATAGGCGCGCCCGCACATCGCATAATTCCCCGCGCCATAGGATCCGCCCACCATGATCGTGATGGCCGGCACCGTGGAATTCGAAACCGCATTGATCAGCTTGGCCCCGGCGCGGATGATCCCTTCTTCCTCATAATGCCGGCCCACCATGAACCCGGTAATGTTCTGCAGAAACAGCAGCGGGATATTCTGCTGGTTGCACAACTGGATAAACTGCGCGCCTTTCCCCGATGAATCCGACATCAGCACGCCATTGTTTCCCAGAATGCCGATCGGGAACCCGTGGATGTGCGCAAACCCCGTTACCAGAGTCGTTCCATATTCCGGCTTGAATTCCTGGAACTCGCTCGCATCCACGATGCGCGCAATCACATCGCGAATTTCAAACGGCACCCGCACGTCCGCCGAGGCAATGCCCAGCAACTCGTCGGCATCGTAAACTGGCTCGCGCACAGGACGCAGATTTGGCACGACTGCCTTCACGGTGTTGAAGTGGCTGACAATCTCACGCGCGATTCGGATCGCGTCCAGCTCATCTTCCGCCAGATAGTCTGAGAGTCCCGAAGTCCGCGAGTGCATCTCCGCGCCGCCCAGCGACTCCTCATCGGAAACCTCCCCGGTAGCCATCTTCACCAGGGGAGGCCCGGCGAGAAAAACCTGCGCCTGCTTTTTCACCATGATGGTGTAATCGGACATACCGGGCAGGTAAGCGCCTCCCGCCGTAGAGCTGCCAAAAACCACTGCAATGGTGGGAATGCGTTCCTTGGAGCGGCGCGTGATCTCGCGAAAGCCGCGTCCTCCGGCAACAAAAATCTTGCTCTGCACCGGCAGGTCGGCGCCTGCGGACTCCACCAGCAGAACACTGGGCAAGTGGTTCAACCGCGCAATGTCGGCCAGTCGCCCGTTCTTCCACAGTCCGGCCTCGCTTGTGGCGCCGCCTTTCAGCGTGGCTTCATTGGCGGTGATGAGGCACTCGCGCCCGCAAACGAGGCCAATCCCGCCAATCACGCCCGCTCCGGGCGACTCGTTTTCCATGCCAATGCCGGCCAGCGGCGCGATCTCCAGAAAGTACGAGCCTTCGTCCAGCAGCATCTCCACGCGTTCGCGCGGCAGCAGCTTCCCGCGCTCAATGTGCCGCCTGACGTACTTTTCGCCACCACCTTCAGTCGAGCGCCGCAGCTCCGCGCGAAGCCGCTCCAGCGCCGACTGCATCGCCGCATAGTTAGCTTCATAGACACTCGACTGGCGATCAACAATGGAACGCATCGCAGGCATGGGGGATAACTATAAAAGACGGTCAGGATCTAATACAATCGCACATCAACGGTCATTCTTTCGCTTGCGCCGCAGCGCCGCTCTTGAGGCTCCGGCGTAAAAACTCCAGCACCTTGGGCGCTGCATCGAGGGATGCCTGAGCATTGCCTTCAACTGTTCCACCCAGATCCACTTCCCTGCCGGACAGTGGATGCTCCATCCTGCCGTGCCAGGCGGGAATGATTCCGGGACTGCCGGCGCCATGCCCGGCGTGATGATATTTCAGGTGCTCAACCGGGTAAGTAAAGTGTTCCGATTTAAGCCGCGCGACGACCTCATCCGCCATGCGGCTCGATTCCCAGACACCGTCATCCTGGCCCGAAATCATCAAGATTGGCCCGTGAGTATTTTCCACACGGATGGTCGCTTTCATTATCGCCTCGGGATTGCGGCGGTCCCTGAAGCCGAGATAAGCGAGCGGGGCTCCCTTCCACGTCCAGGCATAGGGGACGCTGTTATCGCCACAACAGGCTGGATTGAGAGTGTTGGACGGAACATAGGCGACCACGGCTTTGATTTGCGGATACATGGAACCGAGTTGCAACGCGAGTTCGCCGCCGCGCGAGACGCCCATGACGGCGATCTGCTCGGCTGCGATCTCCGGGCGCTTGCTCATCCAGGCAATCGCAGAGCCGAAGTACTCAAGCGGAATCGCCTCCAGCTTTCGTGGTAAATCTTCATAGCGAAAATAGGCCAGGGCAAAGGCGGCGAATCCACGTGATGCCAGCCATGCCGCGCGTTGCACTGGCAGGCCGCGGTTCGATCCGCCCACAATCAGCACTCCGGGATGCGGGCCAGCACTCGCGGGTTCGAGCAGCACTCCGTGGAGCCCGCCCTGCACATTCACGCGTCTCACATCCTTTGCAAGCAACACTTGTTCAAGTAGCGCAGTCGCGCCCTCTTCACTGTGGGCCTTGCGCAGCAAGTGGAACTTGATGATCTGCGAGGCCAGTTCCCTGGGGTATCGATAACTGGCAACATCTTTCTCTTTCGGCCGCATAGACCAGATCAATCCCATGGCAGAAACTTCGTTATACGAACCTGCAACGGGCGCCTGCGTGGAAACATCCACGGCGCCCTGGGCGTCGGCAACAAAGTCCGCGGATGAATGCCAGGCTTCACCCGCTCCGTCCTCAAGCTCAGCCTGAATGGTGATGCGCTCAGCAGGCTGCAAGCCGGTGGCCCGGATCACAGCGGGCTCATCTACCAGGACGCTTTGCGGAACCACCTGGAGCGTCTGGGCTGAGACAATTCTGCACAGTATAAAAAGGCACGCGCCCGCGATGGATCGAAGTTTCATTTTGAATTCGCTGCTACGACGGTGTTGTTGCCAGCGACTTATCCTTACCCAGCCATTTCACCAGAAAATACAACAGCACGCCGGCAGCGATAAAAATCAGGGCCAGCGTCAGCGAGCTGATGTTTCCCAGGCGCTCCTCGCGGTTTTTGATGAAAGCCACCACTAGCATTGCTGTGGGGCCTACGCCTGCAAGAGCTGCGCCCAGCAGGCCTCCGGGAACCTTGAAAGGCCTGGCCAGCAGGGGCTCGCGCACACGCAGCGCCACCAGCGCAACGAATTCGAGCACCAGGCTGGTGCCGTAAAGCAGAATGTCCAGCAGCAGGAGCCGGTCAAGGCTCGTGCCTAGAGCAAAGATCACCACGATCCACGAGAGACCGCAAACCACGATTGAAACCCACGGCGTGCCGTTGCCCAGCTTGCGCGCAAACATTCCCGGCATGTCGCCGTCTTCGGCCATGGCTACAGGCAGGCGCGAATACGACATGGTGAGCGAATTGACAATGCCAAAAGTGCTGATCATCGAGCCCAGCACCAGAATGAAACCCAGCCAGGGACCGCCCAGTAGCGCGGCAATGGCCGCCCAGCTTCCCGCCGACCAGAACCCGGGCTGAATATGAGTGCCCCAGACAACGGCGACAGGAATTACATAAGAAAGAACAATCGCCGCCAGCGCAATCATCATCACTCGCGGATAAGTCTTTTGCGGATCCTCCACTTCGCCGGCAATGGTGGATGCGTTGTCCCATCCCATGTAATTCCACATGGCCACGATGACGGCCGTCAGCCAGTCGCCTTGTGACGGCGGAGCGGCTGTAGCGCTGTAGAGCGAGCCATGCCGGACCAGCGCCAGACAGACGATTACGACAAACGGCGTGAGCAGCAGCGCTCCCAGCAGAATGGAGCCGTTACCCACGGCTCGCGAGCCGAACAGGTTCCAGAGCATGCAGGCAAGAATCACTGCGGCGGCAATGAACGTTCCGGTGTGTCCCTGGTTTGCTGGCGGCCAGATCTTGGCCAGCGATAACACGAACAGCGCGGGATAAGACGCCATGTCGAACAGGCTCGCCGCCAGGGAGAGCCATGACTCCTGGAAGCCCCAGAACCGTCCCATGGCGCGGCGCACCCACACATAAAAACCTCCTTCGGCGGGAATCGCCGCTGAAAGTTCGCCGACCATCAGCGACGTAGGCAGGCTCCAGACCAGCGGCGTAAGGACGAGGATCAGCAGCGCCAGCTTGTAGCCGGAGTTCTGTACGATCTCTTCGATTCCCGACGGACCGCCGGACACCATGAAATACGTGGCCGCCACCAGTGGCAGCACGGTCAATTTGCGTCGCGAACTGGACTGAATTTTCATCGGTTGCAGAATTGCGAATATAACAGCAAATCTCACCACTGATGAAACTGATTGCGACTGATGATCACTGATTTACAGCGCCCAAGCTGCAAACTTGGCTGATTTCAGGCAGAATTAAATGGCTATGTCTGACGATCTTCTGCGTTATCGCGAACAGTTTCCCATCCTTCAAACCACCACCTACATGATCAGCAACTCGCTGGGGGCCATGCCTCGCGGCGTCTACGACTCCGTGCGCGAGTACTGCGATGTGTGGGCCACACGCGGCGTGCGCGCGTGGGAGGAAAAATGGTGGGAACAGGCGCGCGAGGTTGGCGACCTGATTGGCGAGATCATGAATGCCCCATCCGGCTCGGTCAGCGTGCAACTGAACGTGACCGGCTGCCAGGCGGTAGTGGCCAGTTGCTTCGACTTCAGCGGCCCGCGCAACAAGATCGTTTACAGCGACATGAATTTCCCCTCAATCATGTATTTCTGGGAGGCGCAGCGTGCGCGCGGCGCACGTGTGCACATGGTCCGCACGGATGACGGCATTCACGTCCCGACCGCGCGTATGCTGGATGCGATCGACGAACAAACGCTGCTGGTCCCCATCTCTCATGTGGTATTTCGCAGCGCTTACATCAAGGATGCGAAGGCCATCATTGAGAAGGCACACCGCGTGGGCGCTTACGTTGTGCTCGATTGTTTCCAGTCGCTGGGCACAGTTCCCGTAGACGTGCAGGCGCTGAATCCGGACTTTGCCGTCGGCGGCGTGCTCAAATGGCTGTGCGGCGGCGCCGGGACCTCTTATCTGTACGTGCGTCCCGATCTGGGAAAGAAACTCGAGCCTAAGCTGACTGGGTGGTTTGCCCACCAGAATCCGTTTGACTTCGAGGTGGGCGCGAACAAGTACGCAGAGCTGCCGTTTCGTTTCATGCAGGGCACCACGAACGTGCCGGGTTTTTACACGGCACTGCCGGGGCTCAAGATCATCCGCGAAATTGGTGTGGAGCGCATCCGGGAGAAATCCAAAAAGATGACGGCACGCCTGGTTGAGCTGGCCGACCAGCGCGGCTGGAAAGTGAATGCGCCGCGCGATCCTGAGCGCCGCGGCGGCACCGTGGCCATCGATATGCCCAACTCACGCGAGGTCTGCCAGGAGCTTTTGAAGCGCGATGTCCTGGTCGACTTCCGGCCGAAAGCCGGCGTCCGCTTTTCGCCCCATTTCTATAACACCATGGAAGAGATTGACCGCGCGCTTGAGACGGTGGACGAGATCCTGAGCCAGATGGGGGTTGCGGCGGCGGCCAAGTGAGGAACCCCTCGAGCTACTAAGATTTCTATTGACAATTCGCCTTCTATTCGCTCAAATAAAAGGCGATGGCAATTACTAAACGTCAACGCGAAGTTTACGACTTTATCCATGACTTTGTGCAGCAGCATGGATACTCACCTTCTTTCGAAGAGATTGGCACCGGGCTGAACCTCAGCTCGCTGGCTACTGTCCACAAGCACATCTCCAATCTCGAGCGCAAAGGCCTGCTCAAGCGCGACTACAACCGCAGCCGCTCCATTGACCTGCTGCCTCCGCGCGGTTTGTTCCGCAAGCAGCCCCGGCCAATGGCGGAGTTTGCTTTGCCGCTGCTGGGGCGAATTGCCGCCGGCCAGCCCATTGAGGCCGTGCAACAGGGCGAAACCATCTCCCTGGGCGACGTCACGCGCTCCAAAGACGTCTTCGTTCTTCAGGTGAAAGGCCAGAGCATGAAGGACGAGCACATCGTGGATGGCGACTTTGTCCTGGTGGAGAAGGCCAGCAGCGCGCGCGACGGAGAAATCGTAGTCGCGCTGGTGGATGGCTACGATGCAACGCTCAAGCGTTTGTACCGCGAAGGAGTTAAAATTCGCCTTCAACCCGCCAACAGCGAGATGGATCCCATCGTCGTTCCGGCGAAATCCGTGCAGGTGCAGGGCCGAGTGATTGGCGTGTTGAGAAAGTACTAGCTCTGGGCTCTTGGCCTTTCCGAACCTCATCCGCCGCAACACACCCGCGCGCTACTTCAGCACAGTAGCCTTCAGCTGTACGTTCTGCGCAGCCGTACCGTCCGGGGCAAGATCAAACTTCCCGCTCTGGCCACCTACTGTGCCCCCACCAAGCCCCACACTCCAGGCGCCGCTATAGCTCGCTCCCACAATGAGGTTGTTGTAGGCCGGCACATCAGTAATGTTAAAACTCCACGGGCCACTCAGATCATTTGCCGGCACGTTGACGGTAACGGTTCGCAACGGCTCTCCCCAATCGGCAGAAACTGTGATTGTGAGCTTCCCCGGACCTGAGGGCTTGCCCGGTCCGGCTACAATCACTTCGCCTTTGACCGTACCCAGGTCAATGGTGGAAGATGCGCCAAGTTTGGGTGACGATTGTCCCGGCTTTTCTGGGTCGCGCCGCAGCCACTGGTTGAGCCGCGGAACTCCTGCGTCCACGTGCTGCCACGATCCGCCGGAGTCAGTCGAGACGGAATAATTTTGAAATGCCACGGGGACCGATTCAAAAGGCTTAAACTGCGGCCGATCGGGCTTGGTGGTGATGCAGAAATGGAGGTGAAATGCGCCGGGATTCGCGCCGGTGTCGCCCATGTCCGCCAGCGTGACTCCACTTTTCGGTTTCGGCCGGTCGTTCCATGGGAGAAACTGTGGCAGAAACCTCAGGCCTACGCCTGGAACTTTGCCGAAATTCTCCGAATAGGTGCCTGTCTTATCGTGCAGGTAAGAAGCGTACCGGCCTTCGCCCAGCTTCTGAATGATCACATTGCCTGGATTGGTTGTGCCTGAAGTCAGGCTCTCTTCCACGTAAACAATCTCCGCGGTAGCGGCGGAGGCGAATGGTTTGCCGTTGGAAAATGGCTGCGGTTGCGGGGCACGCATGAAGTCCCAGCAATAAGCCCAGGGCCCGCCATGACTGTCAGTAGGGGCAACGGCATTGGCCTGAATGATGACAAAAGTCTCTCCCTGGGGAAATGGGAGGTCCAGAATCAAGTCCTTTGACTTCACCTCTGAAACTGCATTGGTGGCTTTGCGCCAGATCAGCTCGCCACCCTGAAATTTGGAAACGCGTCCTGCGCCATCGAAGGTGTCAATTTCGTCCGTCATCGGGTAGCCGAGATAACTCTGTTCCCATCCCAGCGCTGCCCATTTATCGCGGATCAGGCCATGAACTTCATGCGCTGCCGTGAGCGGACTCCAGTAGATGGATCCGTGCTGGTAATGCCGGTATTTACCCACGCCGTCCGGGGTAGTTGATTCCGGGATGGTGGGCAAACCGAGAAATCCGCCCGGGCCACCGAGTGAAACATATTTGTCGCTGATGGGTGAGGCAAATGACGAAACGCACAACAGCAGCACTGCAGGGCACAGCAACAGCCATGACCACGGTTTCATCGGGAGGTCTCCCTGAATTTGTTTTTGAATGATGGGACGAATTGTACACGGTGGCGCCGTAACACGCAGTGGCTGCGCTCCACAGGTGTTTAATTTTCTACGTGGGCAAGAAATGAGCCGGTTTCGATTTTTCCGGCGCGCTTGATCTGCACGAAGATGTGGTAGTCGCCGGCGCTGGGGAAACCGTAGGGAAAAGTGATTTCGGCGGAAGAAGTGGCCTGATTCATACCTGTCATCGCGACGGACATGTCTTTGGCGGCATTGGAACCATCATCCTGCGCCAGTTCAGCAGCGGCCATTGAAATCGATCCGGCAGGGTGGACGTGGGCGAAGACCTGTCCATCGCTGCGAATGAAGGCCGCGTGCCCGGCCATGCCCATGTAGTTTTCCAGATCGGTGGCGGGATTGCCGTTGCGATCTTCAATGCGGAAGCGAAACCACGTTGGCTGATTGATTCTGATTGGAGTCGAATCGAGTTCCCAGACCATGCGGTAACCATCGGAAAGTTGCGAGATTTTCTTTTCGGCGATAAGCTGCGGCCCGCCTGCATCGTCGCCAGACAGAAGGTTACCCTCGATTGTCGGCAAATCAATTTCGCCCACCTGGGTTTCCGCGAAGCCGGTGTGGTGAACGATGTCGGCAAAGATCTGGTAGTGTCCCGCCGGCAGGCTGGGCAGTTGTTCATAAAAATTGGCGCCTTCCCCCTGCCGGGGATGCAGGTGCCAGAAACTCGTCATGTCCGGCATGCGCACCAGGAAGAGATGCAGGATGTGGCCGTGATCGGGAATCAGATCGTCCAGCCGCACCCGGTCGGGATCGTCCATGCCCGAAGGGAATTGTCTCCAGTTAACATTGTTGGGGTTCTCGAGCGCGAGCTGTAACACGTTTCCTGACTGCAGCGAGAGCTGCAAGTGCGGCAGCTTGTAGGAAAGTCGCTCGGTATGGCTGGCATCGGCGGTCCACCAGAAGTTCCCAAAGATCACCGCTCCCACAACGATAATGGCGGCCACCGTGGTGATAAGGAATCCGCGCCGGCGCTGTGATGGCGACGGCGTCGCTCCGGGCTCGAGCACGGCATCGCGATTGGCGGCGCTGATAATGCCAACAAGCCCGACTATTAAAAGCAATCCAAGCGGGGCCAGCAGCACGCCCAGCGATTTCTGCATACGCATGGACGTTGCGGATATGGCGGCAATCGGCACTGCAAGTTCGCCATTGCCCTGTGCGCCGTCGGCATTGACCTGCACCTTCCAAGAGCCCCGGGTCATGAGCCATAGTTTTCCTGTAAACAGTTGCGGATCGCCTTTGGAGCGCTCTGTCACATCCGGTGTTGGCGCGAGCTTCGCGCCCTGGCCGATCAGACGCAGAGGCAGGATTTCTATCTGGTTTACCTGCGTGGAAAGACTGCGGATCTGAATTTCTGCGATGCCCGGGACCACCGCCGGCGGACGCACGGTGACCAGGAGGTGATATGGGCCGGCATAACCGTCGTAGTAGAAGTCGGGGCTGCCCACATGGGCGGAGGCGGCAATCGGTGCAAGCAGGAAAAGCAGCAACATCAATTTGCCGCCGATGACGCTGATCCACGGCACGCCGGGACAGGTGAACGCGGATTCACGGCTGGACATGATTCGCTTACCGCCTCACCCGTGACATCCAGGCGCTCCAGGCGATGCCAATTCGCGTACTGAGAATTCCGCCCACAACCGCAATTCCCATTTTGAGAAAAAACATGGCGCGAGTGGAATCTCCCTGATAAAACACATTGCGCACGCTGGGGACGGCTGGATCCAGGAAGTACGCGAACTCCTGCGTCCCGAAGAACCAGTTGCGCGCGGCCTGCGATTCAACCAGAAAGGTTCCAAAGGGCCAGCATACCGCAATCAAAACAACCACAAAGATGATGCCTTCTATCGCGGCCTGCGCCCATTTGTTCCAATCCTTGATTCTGGGAAAAATCAGGTCCAGGACAAATGCCGGCACCACAATCAAGACCGGCAAATGCAGCGGCACCATGTGGTCGACGTGCTGGTACACCGGTCCCAGCTTGGGCTGGGCGGGAAAGAGCGGAAAAATCCAGAGTGCGAGCAGGAAAACCACGGTATAGAAACCGGTCATCGCTGTTCGGGCCCAGCGGTGCCCGGAAGCCCGCGCAATGCCTTCCAGGAAGATGCCCATTCCCAGAGTCACGACCACATAGAAAATCGCGCTGTGCATGACCACGCGATTGGTGAATTCCAATTTGAAAATCATGTCCTGAATGATGATGAACCCACCGGCACACAGCAACAGGAGTTGGAGCCGCCGGCGCAGACCGGCCTCCGCGCGGTTCATCTGTCCCAGGATCAGGATTACGCTTCCCCACATGATGCCTGCTATTCCGATGGCCAGCAAAGTGTGGGGTGGGCTGATGATCTTTACGTCCAGGCCGTAAGCATCGTGCCACCAGTTATCAAAGGGCGCGGAGACGATCATGGCCACGCCGCCCCATGCCGCGATAAACGCGCCCATAGGCCCGCGGAAACCAAGCACATTCACTGAAGCCTGTTTGGCCGCCGGGTTTCGGGAAAATGAGGTAGAAAAAATCAGCCAGGCAGCATAGAAGCCGCCCAAGACAGCTCCAAATTGGATCAGCAGATGCGCCGGAGTCCAGAAAGTATCGCGGCCAATGCTTTGATGCCAGGAGATGTCCCAATAGACGCCGCTCACAATGCAACCGGCGGCCGCGACGGAGGCCCAGATAAACCACGGAATCCGCCTGGTCCTGGCCGATGGCACGGCGGCAATCTGACTTGGGGCTTGCGCTGTGAGGGTGCTCAAGGCCCTTATCCTCTCAGCTGGAATTATATGAGTAAAGCTCGTATTCTGTTACTCGGATTTCGGAGCTGGATTTTTTCCATGCGGCAAAAGAGCCAAACTATTGATTTACTAAGAAGAAAACCCAGGCAGGCGCGCGCGCAGGATACCGTGGAGGTGATTTTTGAGGCCACTGCTCGGATTTTGCGCCGCCAGGGCCGCGGGGCGCTGAACACTAACTATATAGCCGAATGTGCCGGAATCAGTGTGGGCACTCTGTACCAGTATTTTCCTGACAAGGAATCAATCCTGGTGGCGATGGCGCGCCGTGAGCTTGCCGCCGACCAGGCGGCGGTGGTCAAGGCAATGTCAGAGCCCGTCGAAGCGGCGGACGCCGATTTGGTTCGAAGAGCCATTCGAGCGCTCATTTCAAGGCTCAGACGCAACCGTGAAGTCCGGCGCATCGCCATAGAAACTTTAATCAGCGAAGGCTACGGAGATGAACTGGCAAGCTCAGTGCAAGAGGTGGCGCAGATGGTCGGCGCAAGAAGCGACCGCTTTTTGCCCGGACGTGCGGAGCCGGTATCCCCCATCAGTTTGTTCGTAATCACGCGTGCCATCAGCGGTGTAATGCGCTCGGCCTCCCAGGAGCAGTCACCGCTGCTCGATTCGCAGGAATTCGAGGACGAACTGGTGCATCTGGTTAAATCCTACTTTGGAGCACGCTCGTAGCCGCCTTACACCGCGATTGCAAATGCTGCTACGGGACGAATCGGCGCTGACAAGCCCTGCATCAGTTTCGCGAATTCATCCAGCCTGAGCGATTGTGCGCCATCGGATAGTGCGCGCTCGGGGCAGGGATGCACCTCGATGATCAAGCCATCCGCGCCAATCGCCAGCGCGGCACGGCTTGCAGGCGCGATCAGTTCCCTTCTTCCTGTGCCGTGCGATGGATCGGCGATTACCGGCAAATGAGAAAGCTCGCGCACCAGCGCCACTGCGGCGAGGTCGAGGGTATTGCGCATCTCGGTCTCAAAGGTCTTGATGCCGCGCTCGCACAGCACCACGCTGGAGTTGCCGCCGGCTAGCAGATACTCAGCCGCCAGTAGCCATTCTTTGACGCTCGCAGAGGGGCCACGCTTCAACAAAATCGGCTTGTCGGCTTTGGCAAGCTGGCGCAGCAGAGCAAAATTCTGCATGTTGCGCGCGCCTACCTGGAGCATGTCAGCATATTCGCTGATCACGGGGATATCTTCCGTGCTCATGACCTCAGTAACCACGGGCAAGCCAGTTTCTTCGCGGGCTTCCCGCAGGAGTTGTAACGCTTCCTCGCCCAGCCCCTGAAAATCGTATGGTGAAGTGCGAGGTTTGTAGGCGCCTCCGCGCAGCATGCTTGCGCCGGCGGATCGCACCGCCCGCGCCGTCGAAAGGATCTGTTCGCGCGATTCCACGGAACATGGCCCGGCAATCACAACGGCTTCAGGGCCACCAATGCAGACGTCGCGAACGTACACGCAGCTACGCCCGCCGCGCGTCTGGCGCGAAACCAGTTTGAAAGGGTGCGCAATTGGCACTACGTCTTCCACGCCAGGAGCGGCCTTGAGCGCTTCCAGGGCGCTGCGTGAACCACCGGTCCCTACAGCAGCCACGATCGCTCGCTCTGTCCCTCGCGTGACGTGCGGCTGAAAGCCGCACTCTTTCACGCGCTCAATCACGTGCTGAAGCTCGGCTTCGGATGCGTTTGCTGCCATATTGATTACCATTGCTGTTCTCCTTGGAAAGATTTTTTTCGAGCCGCCGCATGGAGCTTTCCTCGATCTTTCTGGACTCGCGGATAATGCAGCGAAAGATGCTGATCAGGCCCTGGGAATCGAGCGGGCCGGAGTTCTCCTGGCAAATCCGCTCCAGGATTTGCTGTTCGCGCCGGCTGTCATAGACCGGCAGGCCGGAAGATTTCTTGATGGCGGCCAGGTCGCCGGCCATTCGGGCGCGCTGGTTCAGCAACCGCAGCAGCTCGGTATCGAGTGTGTCAATCTGGCTGCGTCGCTGGTCCAGCGCCGGAGTTCCGTTTTGAGCGTGTTTTCTCATTTTGCGCTCCTGAAAGCAAAAACCGCGACCCTTTCGGAGTCGCGGCTGCGGAATTCTATGATGTGCTACTTATTTCTGCAGGTCTTTCACACACCCTCCGCTACGCCGCTACCCCTGAAGAAGTAGCGGTAAGTAAAGACGTAGCTAAATCGAGTGGTGTGCATTCGAGACGGGAATCATATTGCGAATACAGGCGAAAAGTCAATAAAAAATGGCACTTACGTGGCTCTTAGCACTTCACCCCAAGCACGCTTCAAGGACGGCGCGTGTTGGGGATCCCGGGTCTTGGCCCTTGGCGCTTAGCTAAACCAAAACCTTAGCCCAGAGATGTCCAGCGGCTGGGCAAACATTTATTCTTTAGGCTTATGACGACTCCTGCTAAATCGCAACAGCAAACTGCCTGGGAAGAGTATGTGGAAGATTTTCGTCGAGCCGGATATGAAACCGTGGATTGGATTGCGCAATATCTGAGCCGCCTCTCTGATCACCCGGTGCTCGCCAAAACAAAACCAGGCGAATTATTCGACGCACTTCCGCGGTCCGGGCCGCAGCAGGGAGAAAGTTTTACGTCGATTCTGCGGGATTTCGACCAGGTGATCATGCCGGCTGTCACGCAGTGGAACCATCCGCGCTTTTTTGCCTACTTCGCCTGTACGGGTTCGACTCCGGCCATTCTGGGAGAGATGCTGGCGGCTGCGCTCAATACTAACGGATTACATTGGAAGACCTCGCCGGCGATTGCCGAACTGGAGCAGGTCACGCTGGACTGGCTTCGCCAGTGGATGGGTTTGCAACCCGGCTGGTTCGGCATCGTGTACGACACCGCATCGGTCAGCAGCATGCATGCGATCGCGTGCGCGCGGGAGATGGTTGCGCCCGAAGCGCGGGTGAACGGCAGCACTCCCAATTTGACGCTCTACACCTCCGAGCAATCGCATTCCTCGATTGAAAAAGGCGCCATCGCTACTGGAATCGGACAGAAGAACGTGCGCAAAGTGCCGGTGGATGCGGAATTTCGTATGCGGCCCGATGCGCTGGCGACGATGGTGGAGGAAGACGTGGCGGCCGACAAGCGTCCTATGTGCGTGGTAGCGACGGTGGGGACAACTTCCAGCACCAGCATCGACCCAGTGCCGCAAATTGCGGACATCGCGGAGAAGCATGGCATGTGGCTGCACGTGGATGCAGCCTATGCTGGCGTGGCGGCGATCCTGCCGGAGCGCCGTTACATTCTGGATGGAGCAGAGCGGGCGCAGTCGCTGGTTGTGAACGCGCACAAGTGGCTGCTCACGCCCATTGACCTGAGCGCGTTTTACACGCGGCGTCCGGAGATTTTGCGGCGGGCCTTTTCGCTTCTGCCAGAGTATCTGCATCCGCAGGACGATCCCCGCGCTCACAACCTGATGGATTATGGAGTGCCGCTGGGACATCGCTTCCGCGCGCTGAAGTTCTGGTACGTGCTGCGCTACTTCGGCCTGGAACGAATTCAGGCAGTGCTGCGCTCGCATATTCAGTGGGCGAAGGAATTGGCAGCATTGATCGATGCGCATCCTGATTTCGAACGCGTTGCACCCGTGCCGTTTTCTGTTGTCTGCTTCCGCTACAAGGGATCGGATGATGAAAACAAGAAAATTCTGGAAGCGGTGAATGCTACCGGCCGCATGTTCCTCTCCCACACGATGCTGAATGGAAGAGTAGTGATCAGACTAGCGATCGGGAACCTGTCAACCAGGTGGGAGGATGTGAAGGAAGCCTGGGAAGCGCTGGTTGCTGCTGCAGCGAAGATCGCGCGTGATCGCCGTGATCTGAAAATCACTAGAGAATAACGGTCTTGCCTGTGGCCTGTTGCCTGTTTCAATGGGCTTTTGCCGTCAGGTACACGCCCCAGGCGAGCAGAGCAAGAGCAGCCTCGAAGACGACGAATACGAGCCAGAAGCTGTTGTGAAGGTGAAGCAGGATTCTGTTCTCCGGTCCGGTGAAGTCGGCGGGAGGGGGAACGTCCATGGCTTTGTAGAGGTCTTTGGTGACAACAAAGAACCAGTACAGCAGCAGCGCGTAGAGCGAAAGCCAGAAGAGGATCCTGCCGATTGGGCCGATTCCGTCGAAAAATCCTGCGAGACCATATCCATCGCGGCTTAGAAACAAGTTCAGCAGAACGACCAGCGCACAGTTCAGCCACAAGCCACGGGCCACAACATAATAGACATAGTAACTGTCAGCCTGTCCCGCAAGGCGGCAGCGCGGGTAGGATTTCTGCATGAAGTGTCCAAAGAGCGGCGCAGCAAACAGCAGCGCCAAGGTAAACATCACCGGCGTTCCTGAGGCAGCGAGGTCGAATCCGTCACCGGCAGCGCGCAGGTTTTGCACCTTGATATCTGCGTTGTATTGATATTCCTGCTGCAGCTTCCGTGCGTCCTCGATCAGTGCGTTCAGTTGCGCAAGAGCTTCCTCTTTCGTCAAAGCCGTGGATCCGGCCACGCTGAAAGTGTCATTCTTATGCGATTTCTCAATGCGCGCTTTGTTGAATTCAGCAGCATCAATCATGCCCTGTGCGGTTTTGATTTCTGATTCCATCTCGGCGCGCACGGCGGCGATCCGCTCGGCATAGATCCCTTCGCCGCTGGTGATGAGCCAACTCAGGGCCGAGAGGAAGAATGCCGCGAGCAGCAGTCCCTGCACCCCGAACCTCAATGGGTGCGCCCAGCCATTTGTGTGCGCGAGTTCCGCGTACTGGACCAGATCGGGACTTTCCAGCAGGAAGTTGCGCTGCTTGAAAAAGCTTGTGGCGCCGCCTTGCTGGGCCCACTGGCCTTTACAGCGGTCGATCGGCGATTGCACCTCAATAAATTCGGCTTGTGCCGGAATTTCCATGAATCTAGTGAGTTTTACATAGGCGGGGACGCAGGAAAAGATGGCTTTAGTTCATGTCGCTTCGCTCTAAGCCGCTTTGGCTTTTCGTGTCATTGGGGAGCTTATCTGCTCCTCAACAGCACTCGCCGGGCAAGCCGGGCCCGTGGGACAGCTCGGCCGCAATGGCTCCCGCACAGCGGGAACAAAAGTGCTGGAAGTTGCTTTTCTTCTGTGGCTTGCGATCTTGCATTGGTTAGCGCGTCCCCTTATCGTAGGTGATTCGGTATGGCAAACCGTGCTTCTGTAGTGGAGAATCCGGCGTTCGGAAAACCGGGAATTCCTCCGGCGTGGTCATCGAGTTCCAAGGATGGCGTGGGGACGGCATATGCCACGTCCAGCCGGGTGTGGTTCAGCCTGGCTCGCGGCATTGTTACGGAGATTTATTATCCCCGGATCGACAAGCCGCAGACCCGTGATGCGCAGTTCCTGATCAGCGATGGCGAAACTTTTTTTCAGGAAGAAAAGCGCGACCTTCGCACCCAGGTGATGCGGTTGGAGCCTGAGGCGCTGGGATATGGCACCGTTGGCGATGATCCGAAGGGCCGCTACCGGCTGATCAAAGAGGTCATCTCCGATCCACACCAGAGCTGCGTGCTGATCCGTGCGCGGCTGATGCCCGCCGCACAGTGGCAGGGGAAACTGCAGATTTATTTTTTGCTTGCGCCACATCTGGAAGTCGGCGGCCGCAATAATTCCGCACAGAAAATAGAGATCGCCGGACGGCCCGCGCTGCTGGCGTGGAAGAACGGCACATACCTGGTCCTGGGATGTGACGGTGGATTCCGGCGCGGTTCCTGCGGATTTGTGGGATTCAGCGATGGCTGGCAGGACTTGAATGACAACTTCAAGATGGACTGGGAATTCGACCGCGCTGAAGACGGCAACGTCGCGGTCATGGGAGAAATTGACCTCAGCCTGGGCAACGAATTCACCATCGGGATTGCCTTCGGCGATAGTCTGCACGCCGCAACTTCCACGCTCACCCAATCTCTGGCCATTCCTTTTGATCGGCACCGGGCGCGGTTTGTGGATCAGTGGAAACGCGTCTCTGGAGAAATGGAGCAGTTGGCCAAAGTCAGCTTTGATGGCGGCGACCTGTTCCATACCAGCCGCAACCTGCTTCTGGCGCATGAAGACAAGACTTTTGCCGGCGCGTTCATCGCCTCCGCCAGCATTCCCTGGGGCGATGCGATGGGCGATGAAGACCTGGGCGGGTATCACCTGGTATGGACGCGTGACATGGTCAACAGCGCGCTGGGCCTGCTGGCCTGCGGGGACCGCATCACCCCCTTGCGCGCACTGATCTATCTGGCATGCTCGCAGCAGGCAAACGGCGGATTCCCGCAGAATTTCTGGATTGATGGGACGCCCTATTGGAAAGGCGTACAGCTTGATGAGGTCGCTTTTCCTATTGTTCTGGCCTGGCGATTGTGGAAGGCCGGCGCGCTCGAGAAATTTGATCCGTATTCGATGGTAAAGTCCGCAGCGCGCTATCTGATTGAGCACGGCCCAGTGACTTCCCAGGAACGTTGGGAGGAATCCAGCGGATTCTCGCCTTCCACCCTGGCTATTAAAACTTCCGCGCTGATCTGCGCCGCAGACTTTGCCCGTGCACGCGGCGAGGAGGCGCTGGCAAGATTCCTTGAGGAATACGCGGATTTTCTTGAGTCCCATATTGAAACCTGGACGGTCACGACGCAGGGTTCACTGGTGCCCGATATTCCGCGTCACTATATCCGCATTCTTCCTGTCGACATGGGAGAAACCTCTCCCAACGAAGATCCGAATTCCGGCGTGCTTACCGTTGCGAATACTCAACCCGGAGCACAGTACCAGTTTGCGGCAAAGAACATTGTTGATGCGGGATTCCTGGAGCTGGTTCGCTATGGAATTCGCCAGGCGCGTGATCCCTTGATCGAAGATTCACTGCGAGTTGTGGATGCGGCACTCAAGATTATGACTCCCTGGGGACCGTGCTGGCGCCGCTACAACCACGATGGATACGGCCCGCAGTCGGATGGAAAACCTTTTACAGGATGGGGTCTCGGACGCGCCTGGCCGCTGCTGACCGGCGAGCGAGCGCATTATGAACTCGCGGCGGGCAGAGATGTCCGTTCGCTCGTGGCGGCGATCGAACATTTTGCCAGCAACAGCGGAATGCTGCCGGAGCAAATCTGGGACGAGGCCGATCTTCCGGACGCATTCATGTTCTTAGGCAAGCCTTGCGGGGCGGCCATGCCCCTGATGTGGGCGCATGCGGAATACATCAAGCTTCTGCGCTCGGTCCGCGACAGCCGCGTTTTTGATCTGATCCCGCCGGTTGCCGCCCGCTATTTCCAGGAGAAAGGACGCAAAGATTGGGAAGTATGGAAGTCCACGCGGCGCGTGCGCCAGATTGCGCCGGGAAAAACTCTGCGCGTGCTGGTGATTGGCGACTTCCGGCTGCGCTGGTCACTCGACGGAGGTAAAACGACCCAGGAATCCGCGTCGACAGCCAGTGGACTTGGCATGAGCTTTATAGACATTCCAACCCAGGCTGCGCAGACCGGCGCTGTGGAGTTTACATTCGCGGAAACGGAAATTGAGGAGTTTGACGGCAAGAGCTTTGGGGTAAAGGTAGTTAGTAATCTGGTATTAAGTACTTAGCCAAAACGGCCTGTTTCGTGCGCGATTACTCGGGATCATTGGATGGCTCAGCGAAGCCGCAGCGGGGCAGATCCATTCCGCCTGATCGCGCTTTGCACGATCAGGTCTCAGGATGACAGCATCGCGCCCTTGCCTGCGCACCTGCGATCGTCAAGATCCACGGTAAATTCCAAACACCTAAAATCAATGCACCACAAACCTTGCCGGCGCCACCGTGGCGTGGGCGTCCGGATTGTAATAGTCGTACAAAATGGATGGCGCGGCCGAAGCATTCATGGCTAAGCGCGGTTTGAAGGTGAAATTGAATTTGCTGCCGCCGGCTCTTGGCCACAGATAGACGACAACACGGTCCGGCAGCACGTCGTATTCAGACACTCCAGAGTTGCCCATGGCCTGCTGAAGTGATTCGCGGTCTACGTCTGCGCCGGGCGGAAGCCCGATTTCCGCCAGCATCATTCCATATCCTTCAAACCCGATTCGTTCTGCGTCCACCGTGCATTGAATGCTCTTTCCCATTTGGCTTTCAACATGATCAAAAGAAACATTCAGACGCAATGCCCGCGTATCACCTATTTTGAAACCGGTATTCTTCGTCGCCTGGGAGTCTGCCCAGCGAATGTAATGCGTGGAAAAGACCTGGGCTTCAAGTGGAGAGCTGTCACTCTGACGGCGCACTTCAATTTTGTTGCTGCCGGGCGCGAGGAGCGCCGAGATATTCGTGGTCAGCGGTCCGGAAAAGGTTCTGGAAGCAGGAAGCTGTACCGTAGCTGCGATTTTTCCGTTGATCCAGATTTCGGTGGGGCCGGCGGAATGGGCAGGTTCAGCGACTACGGGCAGTGCGTCTACGATGCCTCGCAACACGTTAAGAGTGGCTTGCGTGGAATACCAGATTCCGTAGCGATCTTTGTTGCTCAGAAGATACATGAGTCCGCGGTCGAGATACTGCTTGTCGGGATTCTCTTTTTCGTGCGGGATATGGGCCAGCGCGCGCACTGCCAGGCCGGTGGTCTCCAAGCGTCCGCCTCTGCCCCAGCCGTAAAAAGGTGAAGTGTTGGCTTCAAGGTTCCAGTACGTGCCTGGACCTTCATTGTGCGCGAGCTGATGCAACAGCTCCTGCGCTTTGCCAATGTATTCCGTGCGCGCCGTCATCGAAGCCGCCAGCGCGTATTGGCCCACCACGTAAGCATCGTTCCATTCGGCGATGCGATCCTCAAGAAACTTCATGGCTTTTACCATCGCCTGGCCCGCTTGGGGAGCTTTCGCGTCATTGGGAATTTTGGTCGTGGTTTCGGCCAGCACACGCGTGATCAGAGCGCTCAGGTTCACGTCAACCGGCGGTTTTGTTCCGTGCCAGCGGGACAACCATCCCCCTTCAGGCTGCTGACCCGAAATGAGAAACTTCTGTGCTTGCTGGATGACGGAGGAATCGACATCAATAAACTGAGAGGCCTGGACGAGAAAATCCAGAACATGGGCGGTCACGGCATTGTCCGGCTCGTTGTCCAGCCAGTAGGAGAAGCCGCCGCTTGAGGCTTGAAGCCTGATTAACTGCTGGTATGCGTCAACCACATATTTGCGCGCACGCCCGGCCAGCTCAGCATTGCGATTGCCCGGAGTTTCAGGATTGTCCTGCCCTGCTTTGTGCAGGTACTGGAGCACCAGCACGCTGGCAAAAGCGATGGATGTGATCTGCTCGGCGCAGCCTGCGGGACGCATGGCGAGCGCATTCAGCGAATCCAGAACGTGAGCGCCGATGTTGGGATAAATTTTCAGCTCGGCATCCACTGAGCCGGGAATGGCATTGATCGGGATTTCAAAGTTGAAAGAGTTTTGCCCGCCAGCAAGCAACGTGGCCAGAGTCTGCGAAACATCTTCGCCATCAGGATGCACGGCGATCGAATGTTCTACGGCATCTCCTGTCTCACGATTTGCGGCGGTCACACGCTCTTTGCCTTCACGAATGCTATGGTCCGCGCTGATGGAAAACCGCGCCGTTGCGTCCTGTCCTGCTGGTACTTCAATGCGCTGCGCCGGCGCGCTGAGCAGCGAAAACCACGGCGATTGCTCAAGCTTCACTTCGACTGCTTGCGGCCTGTTCAGATAATTGCGCAACACGATCGGCAACTGGATCTGGTCACCCTGTGTGAGTATCTTGGGCGGCTCGTGATCGATGAAGAACGGTTGAAAGGTGCGGAGTTCCTTTTCCGCAAGCCCAAGTTGCCCATTGATTGTAGAGGCCATCACCGACATCTTCCACGTAGTAATGTTGTCGGCCATAGCGAACTTTAGTTCCGCTTTGCCGGAAGAATCCGTGATCAACTCGGGCTGCCATAGCAATGTCTCGGGGAAATACCTGCGCACACGAGGCGTGAATGCCTGCTGCTGAACGTGAATCCGAACACCAGCGTTTTTTGTGGCTGTCGCGACCATGGCAGTTGTCGTTTCCAATACCTGCGGCGCCGCCGAAACTTCAATCGTTTCCGACACGGTTCCTACGTTCAGCTTGACGTCAACTGTTGTCATGTTTGAGGAGATCACCGGAATTCCCGCGACAACGGAGGTCTGAAATCCCTGTGCGGCGACCTCGATTCGGTATTTGCCCGCAGGCAGGTTGCGCAGCAGATATGTGCCATCGGGACCGGAAGTGGTGGTGTATTGCTGATTGCTGTAAGCGTCTATCGCGATTACCCTGGCGTTCGCAACCACGGCGCCTGACGAATCTGTGACCGTGCCGGAAATCGCTCCTGTCCCTCCAGTTGACGACGTTTGCGTAACAGGGACTTGCCGGGCAACCAGATCTTTACTGCTCTGTTCCGTTAACACGCGGTTGAATTCAGCCACCGTGAACCGTTCTTTGGAATCATTGTTCGGGCCGTAGCTCACAACGTTGATGTATCCTAGCTGCTGCGTAACCGGAGTGACGGTCGTACGCCGCTGCGGCTCGCCCTGATAAACGGAATAAGTGCTTATGTCCACGTGGTCTGAATAGCGGCTGGCCTGCGAAAAACTAAAATGGTACGGGTGCCCCCAGGGGTCGAGCAGTGACTCGGGTGAGAGTCCCGATTTCTCCAGCACCGGACGCAGCTCTTCTTCATTGCGCGGAAACTTGCCGGTATTACGGAAGTGATCAGCCAATGCCATATCCAGCGCGGCGGTCTCTCTTTGAAAATAATGGACACTGGAGGTCCATTCCTGCACGTCGTCGAAAGAATGCTTTTCCTTTGAATCAAGCACCCCATCAGGGCCGGGGCTGACCACGCGAACGCGATAGTTTGCCTGGTCAATGTCGAAATCGAAGAAATATGGGTGTCCCCAGGGATCACGCAGCGTGTATAGATCCAGGCCGCGACGGGATTTGAGCTCTTTTGCCAGAGATGCAAGATCGCGTATGTAGCTTCCGGTTTCGCGCGCGTAGTCAGCTGTGACTTCATCAATGGCATGACCTGTAGGCGCAAAGTACTCCCAGCTTGAAGTTGATGCGATGAAATCATCCGCTGTTCCGGCAATTTTGTCGGGGCCATTGCTCACAATGTCAATCACATTTTCTCTTGCTGAGGTGGAAAACTGCGCGCGATACGGCATGCCCCAAGGATCGCGCAGCGCGTCAAAATCAACTCCGCGGCGCGCCAAAAGCTCTCTCAATTGAGAGAGGCTGCGCGGGTATTCACCGTTCGCAATCCAGGTGGAGAAATTCAAGGCGGTTTCCACGACCGACAGCTCCCGGTGGATGATATTTCGAAAAACTCCTGCCGGCGTGCCCAGTTCGTCGCTTTCCAGAATCAGCTCGAAATACCGATAGCCGGTGGCCAGAACAGCCTGGCTGAGCAATTCAAGATCGGGCGGCACGGGTGCAGTCAGCTTTCGGTTCAGCAGATCGCTGAAAGAAACCCCAGCTATGGATGAGTAATCGTCCCAGCGCTCATTTCCGTAATAGAAGCCATATCTTCCGAACTCCTGATCACTGCGGACACGCTCGGCGACGGCCTTGTCATAAATCAGAATTCCTAACGCGCTTCTCGTGGGCCTGCCATCAGGTGAGCGGACGTTGAAGGTGGCGGCGGCCGATTCTCCCGGCTTATAAGTCGTGCGTCCGAGTTTGACTGCCAGACCGAGATCTTGCGGCTCAGGAAACAAAACTTCCGCGCTGGCCACAGGGTTCCGATCGTTTTCGTCACTGTGCAACGTGTATGCCACCAGAGTAAGCCGGTTGCGAAACTTCTCGTCATATACAAATTCCACGTGGGCATGGCCATGCTTGAGTTGAAGGCGTTGCCAGCCCAGGACTGATTCGTCGCCCAGCAAATCCATAAAGATTTCCTGGTCGGGCAATGACGACTCCACATCGGCAGTTACGTTCTCTCCGGCTCGCAACAAAGTCGCCGCCGGGATGATGCGAAGATACGGTGTATCGTCCAGCCAAACCTGCTCGGTATGAACAGTCCTGCGCAGCCGGCTTCGCGCTTCCAGTAACAGTTCAATTTTTGTTCCGTAGCTTCGCGTATTCCGATACTCGGTTCCGGGATTGGCTGCACGAAAATGGCCCACGCCGTACTGGTTGGTGCGAAAATGCGCCAGCGGTAAACGGCCCCCGGCCAGAGGATCAGCGGGAAAGTCGCCATCGTTGCCAGGTTTAATAGCGCTCACCGAGACGTTCACAGAAGCGGGGGTGCCGTCAGGCAGTGCTGTCGCTACGTAATAATCCAACGGGGCCGCGGCGCTGTGGTCGCGGCCGACGACATAGATGTGAATTGGATCCTTGCTCAGGCGAACGGTGAAGTGCTTCTGCTCAGTGCGATTGGTGGAAAGGTCAGTCACGTACGCAGCAAAGCGGATATCTTTATAGCGGAGATAGTCTGATTTCTTCAGATCGTCAAAGTCGTCATTTACATCCAGCTTTGTCACGAACTTACCAGTGGGTCCGAGTTGGCCCTGCTCCACGTCCTCCTGATCGTTTCCATACTCCTTCTTTTCAGAATTCCACTTTCTGCCGTTATCGCGAACAATGCGTACGGCGCCACGTTTCACCGGCTGCGCAAAAAGATAATCGGCCTTGACGGTCACTTGGGGCCGCTCGCCGGGGAGATAGAAGCTTTTGTCGGCGGAAGGATTTACCGTGAATTGCGGCAACTCATAACGGCTGATGCGCACGCGGGCGAAAGCGGCGCGTTCATCCTCTACCCTGACGCTTATTCCGTAGTCGCCCAAGCGTATCTTTTCCGGAATCCGCCAGTCTGTCTGTGCGACTCCGAATTCTGAGCTGTTCACTTCAGTTTCGAATTCATCATTGGAATCCTCATCACTGATCGTGAACCTGATTTTCGCCCTGGCGAGTGCATGGTTATCCGGTCCGAAGACCAGGGCGCGCATGTGCAGCACCTGACCGGGCTGGTAGATAGGCTTGTCGGTTGACAGAGTGGCTGTGGCTCTGTCCCTGAGATCCAGCTCGACGGACTTGGAGTTGACCCGGGAACCGCGTTGCGCGGATATCACGATCGAGGGCTCGTCCTTTGAATCCGATGGGATTTTGAAGATGAAAACCACTTGGCCATGAGCATCTGTGCTTCCCTTTTGCAGCATGGCAGGCTGCTTGTGCTCATCATTATCTGTCTCAAGATGTGCCAGCACCTCGACGCCGGATATAGTTTTCGAGGTGCGGGCATCCAGTATGTGGACGCGCACCGGGAAACTGGAACCCCGTTGCGGATGTTTGAGCGTTGAAACCTGAATCCGAAATAAGTCAGAAGTAATCTGTGATAGTTGGACGATGCCTTGTTCAAGCTTGAAACCGCTTTCCGCAGGAGGAATGATCGTGTAGCGCAGGCGAAACCAATAAAGATCGGCAACAGAATCTGAAGGCAGTGCGGCCTTCCAGGGAATCACAAGCGTATGGCTGACGGGAGCGATCACGGCATCAAGGTCTGCGCTGCTCAGGACAATATCCTTCTGATTCAACAATTCCACGTGGATGTGAGCAGCGAAAGATTGCTGTGCATTGCTGACTACTGGCATTTCAAGGCGGTTTGCCGGGCGATTCAGGAATTGAATTTTGTGTTCGTCAACGTGGAACGGCGCGGAACTGCTGTTGGCCTGCGAGAACATCGACGCGGCCGAAAGAATGAAGAGAACCCATACCCCGAAAAAACCTGCGCGCATGACTCCCCCTTTTGCCTGAAGCCCTGCACTGAAGTGGCTTAATAGCAGAACGCAAACGAAGCCGGAACTTGCAAAAAAGCGTGCAGCAGTCAGGGTTCAGCCAATTTGACAGCTATTTACTTCCAAAAACCATACGTTTTGGCAACTTCACGCCGCTGAATTATTCAAAAAATGAAATACCAGTTCCGACATCCATTTCCTGACGTGCTCCGTATATCGAAACAGGAGAGACGAACGAGCGCCGCCACAGAGTTTTGGCGACGCGCAGCGGCTGAAACGCGTATCAGCGTCTAGCGATTTCGCCATGCGGCGCGAATCGCGGGCCTTCAGGCAGACGTGGCGACGCTCGTTAGCACGGCGATGCGCTCTCCACACTTCAAATATCGGAGAGACAAATGAAATTCAGATCTATCGTTTTTGTGATGGCGTGTGTGCTGCTGGTGCAGCCGTTTATGGTTGCGCAGGGAAATACGGCTGGCGCGCAGGCGCAGGGTGCGACACTTTACCAGCGGCTGGGCGGCTATGATGCTTTGGCAGCAGTGACTGATGACTTTATCGGCCGGCTGATTGGTGATCCACAGCTCAAGCGCTTTTTTGAAGGTTTCAGCAACGATTCCAAAGTGCGTATCCGGCAGCACATCGTGGATTTTCTGTGCCAGGCAACCGGCGGGCCGTGCAAATACACGGGCCGCGACATGAAGACCGCGCACACCGGCCTCGGCATAACAGAAAATGACTGGAACGTGACCGTGAAGCACTTGACTGCCACACTGGACAAATTCAAGGTTCCCGACAAAGAGAAGAACGAGGTGCTGCAGGCAATCGCGGCGCAGAAGGGCGACATTGTAGGACGATAAGCTCAGATGAAAAAGCCCGCCACAAAGCGCGTGGCGGGATTCTCCTGGGCGCCTGAACTTCGAATTTATCTATGCTTCAGTTGGGCCAGCGTGTGCGATGTTCGAAAAGGAAGAACCACAACGGCCTGTTCGATGAGAGGCTCGTTGAAGGTAGCCAGGCGAGCTGTCATGCGCTCTGCCTTTTCTTTGGCTCCAGTCTTCTCGAATGCCATAGTCAGCCCTCGCATCGAAAATGGATTTCTGGTGTCTTCTTCCAGTTGCGAAATAGCATCTTCGTACTTGCCCTGCGCAAGCAGCATGGCGCCGGAAGCGCCATGGAACGAAGTCTGAATCACTGAGTCATGGTTGGAATTGGCGAGTTTCTCGAGGCGTGTTAACGCCACGGCTGCCGCCTCCATGTTGCCGTTCTGAAGAGCAAGATCCACGCTGGTCCTGAGCACCGCGGCCATTTCCTGGTCAACCAGCGCCTGCGGCACTTTGTCGCTCAGGCGCAAAGCCGTCTGCGCTTTCTCCAGATACGTTACGCTGTTAGCCCAGTCTTTCTGATACAAGGCCAGGCTGCGATAGGCCTCTGCTTCCAGGTTGGAAAAATCATAGCTGCGAGCTTCCTTGGCCACCTGCTTGAAAGCTGCGTCCGCGCTCTCCAAATTCCCTTCGCGCACGAAAGTTGCGGCGGACTGCAGGGACCACAATACATCCTGAACGTTCGTTGCCTTCTTGAGAGCAACTGCGTATTCAGCGCGCGCCCGAGCTTCATCGCCCATCAGCGCATAGGTGTCGCCCAGGCCAAGCTGTGACTCGATGAATGTGGGATCAATTTTCAGTGAAGCATGATAGTGGTCCAGCGCATCCTCGTATCTGCCAGCCATGCGAGAGAGTTCAGCGTAAGAATCCTGCGGATTGGCTTCATGGGGAAGGAGCTCTGTATATCTTTTGATGTGTTCGAACGCCTGGTCAAAATTTCCGGTGCGAGCATAACAATAGGCCACTTCATTCCAGGGATCGGCAAATTTTGGATCGAGACGGATGGCGCGCTCAAACATCGGGATGGCCCTTCCTGGCTCGTCCTGCGCCAGCATGAGCCACCATCCTGCGAGCCATGCCAGGTGCTTATCGTCCTGGTAGCGCTCCAGAGCTTCGTTCATGGCCTGAATTGCGGGAACGATCTGGCTTTTGCTGCCGTAAGCCAGCCAGTCAATGATGAGCTGCTCTTCCGGTCCGGCCAAATGCCTCGCCGCAACTGCTTTGCCGCGTTCCGCCACCTGCTCGGTTGGGTCCTGGGCAAAGTAAGCAAGAAAAATGTGGGCCAGCGCGAAGTTGGGATCGGCCTCTGTTGCCTTGCGCCAGTTCTGCAGCGCGGCCTGCGTGTGCAGCGTCTCCATTTTTGCGAGGCCTTCCTCGAAGAAAGCCCGCGCCCTGGCCGACTGCGTGGACATCTGCATTCCGCCTGCCTGCGGTCCCGCAGAAAGCGGCAACGCAGCGATAAAGAGTGTGAAGATGACACCGGTGATGCGAATGGAGGACATTTGCGATGACCTCTCCTTAGCCTGGCATGAGTCATGGCTCCGCCAGGCAAATTGATGGATGAGAAGTAGTTAAGACGTAAACAGAGTTGCGGACAAGTTACACAGGTAACTGGGGCGGGGCAGGTCGCGAAGTCTCAGATTAATCAGACTACTCGCTCCAGAATTTCTCGCTCAGGTATTTATCGGCCGAGTCGGGAAGAACGGTAACGATTGCTGCTGATTCATTTGCTTTGGCGCTGAGCTGCTGGGCCACTTTCAGAGATGCGACCAGTGCCGCACCTGCGGAGGTCCCCAATAAGACGCCTTCTGTGCGGGCGATGCGTTTCACCATGTCATAGGCCGCTTCTGTGCTCACTTCCAGGCTGGCATCCGCCAGCGATGAGTCATAAATCCTGGGGACTATGGCCGTTGCCATGTGCTTGAGGCCTTCCATGCCATGAAAGGCTGAATCTGGCTGGAAGGAGATGGCCTGGATCGCAGGATTGAATTCTTTCAAGCGCCGGGTAGTGCCGACGAATGTTCCACTGGTACCGAGTCCGGCTACAAAGTGAGTGACAGCGCCTTCGGTCTGCACCCAGATTTCGGCTGCAGTGCCGTGGTAGTGAGCCAGCCAGTTGGCGTCATTGGAGTACTGGTCAGCGTAAAAGTATTTCCCGGGATGCGCAGCGTAAATCTCTTGGGCTTTGCGGATTGCGCCGTCTGAGCCTTCCAGCGGGTCAGTCCAAATGACTTCTGCGCCGTAAGCTGCCAGGATGCGCTTGCGCTCGATGGAAACATTTGCGGGCACGCAGAGCGTAAGGGGAATGCCGCGCGCTGCGCCGATCATGGCGTATGCAATGCCGGTGTTGCCGCTTGTGGCATCCAGAAGTCGCTTGCCCGGACCTAGCGCTCCCGACCGCGATGCAGACTCAATGATGTTAAGAGCGGCGCGGTCCTTGACTGAGCCGCCCGGGTTGGCCCATTCCGCTTTACCAAGAATCTGAATGTGAGGCCACTCGCGGGTAAGGCTGTCAAACCTGAGGAGCGGCGTGTTACCGACCTGGGCAAGCGGCCTGCTCCCGTATTTCGCAAACTTAATCACTATCGCCGCAGACATAGGTGTCTCTGCACGTTCCGATCCCCGCTGACCAGGATCACACGGGGGCCCCGGCACGCGCCGCTTTTGCGCGTGCTGGAGTGGAGGTCACCCGATCTCATTGCCTCCAGCGATCGAAGGCACAATGGAAATGGTGTCGCCGGGGACGACAGTCGTCTCAGTTTTCTCGAGATAGCGGATGTCCTCGTCGTTCACATACAGGTTGACGAAAGAACGCAGGCGGCCATCTTCCGTATAAAGCTGCTGCTTCAAAACTGGATATCTTTCCAGAAGCGCGTCGAGAGCTGAGCCCACCGACCCTCCCGCAACTTCGACCATGCCGTGCCCTTCCGTATAACGCCGCAACGGAGTCGGAATACTTATTTTGAGTGACATATTGATTGAGCCTCCACTCTTCTAACCCACATTGATTTCTTCTTTACTAACCACGTTGATTTCTTCCCGCTCGAAGTGCTTATCGTCTTCGCTTTCTCCTGACAGGACAAAAGAATTGGTGTGTTTAGCTGAACCCTCGTCTACTGCGGTGATCACGTAGGAGCAATGCAGCCAGTGCGCCTCAGCCAGATCAGTTTGCGACCACTGCGCGGGGTGATCAGGATGGGAATGATAGAACCCAACAATCTCCAATCCCTGCTGCGATGCCTGGCGCTGAATTGCGATCAGCTCTTTGGGATCGATGTTGTAGCGATCCTGCGGGCGGTCACCACGCGTGTTGCCGCACCGGACGACCTGCACAACGGTGCGGCGTCCGCCAGCAAACGTGCCCACCAGTGCGCCACAGCATTCGTGCGGATATTTCTCTTCGCCATGGCGGCGCAGAGACTCGAATTCCGGTTTTTGGATGACCAGCATGGTCTTCCGTGACACTTTCCTTCCCAGAAATCAAAACCCACTCGCTGGCGAGTGGGTCGGCTTTGATTCAGCTAATAAATTCTCAAGTTCGCCGCAACTCGCCTTTGCGTTGCCCAGATGGACAACAACAACAACAGCAGCAGCAACAGAGGCGGTTTGTGCGCATCGCGAACATCAGGCTTAAGTCTAAAGATTCAGGCAAAGCCATGTCAAACTTTAGATGCCCCGTCACGGGCAAAAGCTCCATAAAGCTAGGGGATACTACTGAGCAGCAGCTCACGCTGACCGCGGCATCTAAACTGCAGGAGGAAACCCGTCTGACGCCACTTTTTGGGAAGCTTGGTGTAATCATCATTGGCCTGGCCCTACTCTTCCGCCCCGGGAATGCGCAAGCGCCGTCTTCCAATCTTCCTGGTCCCCAGGACGTAATTGCCTTCCTCAACCAAAGCATCGACTGGCATCGCCAGATCGTGATTGAGGAACAGGTGGCGACGGATCCCAGCGATGTGCTGTTCGTTGACGACAATCGGCAGACCGCGAAGCAGGTTCTCCAGCTTTCCTTCGATTTTGCGCGGGCGGATGCGCAACTGCTTGCCGGACAGGGTACGGCCGAAAATCAGGCGGCGGCGTCCGGGCAGGGCAGGTACCACTCGCTCGTCAGCGCGGCACAGCAGGCAGATAAAGAAGTTCGCGATACACAGGCCGAACTGAACGCTGACAAAAGCAAGCTCGAAACAGCGCGGGGCGCTGCCCGCCAGCAACTTCAGGCGGAAATCGACGAACTCGAAAGCGAACTCAACCTGGCGCAGACCCGCAGCCAGACTCTGCATGATATTGTGCAGTTCGTCAGCGGAGCTTCCGGGACAGGCGGGAATCTTTCCGCCCAGATTGACCAGCTCCAGCGCTCGGTTCCCGAGTTGGAAGCCGACAACGCGAAGACCGCTAAAGCACAGGCTTCAACACCGGCAACCGCTGCCGCAACAATTCCTCATCCGCTCAAAAACCGTGAGCAGCCCTCAGGAATTCTCAACTTGGCTGAGGATTTGTTTTCTCTCAGGCATCAAATCACTACACTGGACCAGCGAACGCGGGCCACTGACGATCTGGCACAGGCCTCTTCAAAGCTCCGCGCTCCTCTGCTTGCCGCTCTCACGGCGCTGGCGCAACAGGGAGAAGCAGCCGCGAAGCAGGCTGATGTAAGCAATGCTACGCAGCTTGAGCAGCTCAAACACCAATTGGACACTCTGACGGCGAATTTCAAGCAGCTATCGGGGGTTGCCCTGCCGCTGAGCAAACAGTCAGTGCTGTTCGATCTGTACAAGGCCAACCTCAGCCGCTGGCGCACAGTGGTGGAGAACGAATATTCAGCCGATCTGAGAAGAATGATGATCCGCCTGGTAATCTTCACCATCGTTCTGGCAGTCGTGATCGCACTTTCGCAGATCTGGAAGCGCGCGGTGTTTCGTTATGTCCATGATCCCCGGCGAAGATACCAATTTCTGCTCTTGCGTCGCATCATTCTGTGGTGCGCGGTTGCGATTACGATTGCGTTCGCGCTGGCGACTGAAATCGGCTCCATCGCCACCTTCGCCGGTTTGATTACAGCCGGAATTGCTGTGGCGCTCCAGAACGTGATCCTGGCCATCGCGGGCTACTTCTTTCTCATTGGCAAATATGGTGTCCGGGTGGGCGATCGTGTGCAGATATCAGACGTTACCGGCGATGTCATTGACATCGGCTTGATTCGGCTGCACCTGATGGAAATTGGGGGAAATGACAGTGATCGCCAGCCGACCGGCAGAGTCGTAGTGTTCTCTAATTCCGTGGTCTTTCAGCCCACAGCCAGTTTCTACAAGCAGATTCCAGGGACAAACTTTGTGTGGCATGAAGTCTCGCTGACGCTGGCGCCCGAGAGCGACTACTCGCTGGCGGAAAAACGGATCGTCGGTGCGGTTGAGAAAGTGTATGGCGATTACCGCGAGGACATCGAACAACAGCATCGCGAAATGGAGCGAACTCTCAACGTGCCGGTCAGCGTTCCCAAGCCCCGTAGCCGGTTGCGCCTGACGCAAACGGGCCTGGAGGTGGTGATCCGCTATCATGTGCAAATTGAACGGGCGACAGAAATAGATGATCGCAATACCCGCGAGTTGCTGCATTCCCTCGAGCAAGCGCCCAGGCTGAGGCTGGTTGGCACCGGGACACCGAATATTCAGCCCGTAACCGACGATAAAAAAGTGGCCTAACTTTTATCGCTAATGACCCAACTGAAGAAATTGCCACTGATCTTCTTTCTAATTCCTCTCCGTGCCTCCGTGTCTCCGTGGTGGATTTTTTGATTTTGGGTTTCGGCCGAGCACTGTTTGCGATCAGTGTTAAGATTTCTCGTTGCCCAAGTCCTCACGCGTCCCAAACTTCTTCCGTCGCATAGCTCTCACGGGTTGGCCCAAGAGTCCGTATTTCACCTTCAGTTCAAGCTATGCCGTCGTGCGGCGCTGGCTCCTTTCCCAACTCTACGCGCGGCACAAGAGCGTGCTCTCAGTGGGCTGCGGCAGCGGCGAGCTGGAACGCGAACTGGTTAAACTTGGGCGCAAAGTCACAGGTCTGGACATCTGTTTTGAGATGCTGCAAGTTGCCCGCCGCCGCGGAGTGAAGCAGGTGGTGCTGGGCGATGCGCTGCATTTGCCATTTAAGTCATCCAGTTTTGACCTGGTCATGTTTCCGGAAGCGATCGGCTACTTCGAGCTGGATGAAGTGCTTCCCGGAGTGGCGCGGGTGCTGAAGCCACGCGGCAACCTGCTCATTACTGCATATCCGCCGAATTTTCCCGCAGACAAAAATTACAGGAATCGCAGTGTGGCAGAGCTTACGCGCGGGCTGGAGAACGCCGGATTCAGGATTGCAGACCGGCAATTGCTTATCGCTAACCGAAGGCGGGTGACCGAGGCAGCAGCGGAGAGCCGCTGCCAGATTATTTATCTTCTCGCCGCCAGGCGGGCTGGTCAGGCCTAGGCCGGATATACATTTTCCAGAAATGCTCTAGAATTTCCGCCTGGAATATCCCTTGTTTTCCCGCTTATACAAACTCCTTGCCTTTGTGGCTTTCATCACTGTGTGCGACCCCGCAGTGACGCAAAGCTCGAGCGCTCTCCCGGCTGCCTCGGGCTCGGCGAGCGCCGTTCCTGCGCAGTTCCTCACGAACGTTGCGCAGGACCAGAAAGCAATCTGGACAAGCCCGTTCAAAGCCAAAATCGAAGACCTGAACTGGCTGGTTCCGGTAGCGGGAATTACCGCAGGCTTGATCAATGCTGATTCTGAACTTTCATCGCGTATCTCTCCCAACAACGCTTTTGTGCGGCATTCGGGAACCATCTCAAATGCAGGCCTGGCCCTGACCGTGGCCGGCGGCGGCGGTCTGTATTTTCTCGGCCGCCTCCACGGTGACGACCATCAGCGCGAGGCGGGCATTCTGACCGTAGAGGCAATGACAAACAGCTTGATCGTGGTTGAAGGACTGAAGCTGTTCACGCAGAGAGAGCGTCCCACCGATGCAGGCGGGCAGGGGCGATTCTGGAAGGCTGGTTCGCCGTGGAATTCGTCGTTTCCTTCAACGCACGCCATGCTGATGTGGTCGGCGGCCAGCGTTCTGGCGCATGAATATCCGTCGCGTCTTACGGCCGTGCTTGCCTACGGCCTGGCCAGCACCGTAAGCGCTGCCAGAGTGGCATCACGAGACCATTTCCCCAGCGATGTATTTGTTGGTAGCGCGCTGGGATGGTTCATCGGGCGGCAGGTTTACGCGGCTCACCACGATGCAGATTTGCCGGGCGGCGGCTGGGGAACATTCCACAAATCAGAAGCTGAGAAATCTCCTCA
The DNA here is from genome assembly GCA_036518395.1 of Candidatus Angelobacter sp. GTDB lineage: Bacteria > Acidobacteriota > Terriglobia > Terriglobales > Acidobacteriaceae > Angelobacter. The sequence goes on from DATDNH010000040.1 coordinate 41,636, forward strand.
GGAAGACCGTGCTTCAGTGTATGTGCCGCTGGATAGCTGGGTCTATCCGGCGCTGGATCGGCTGATTGCTCTGGGCGTGATCAACAGTGGCATGCAAGGCTTGAAACCATGGACGCGCGCAGAGTGCGCGCGCATGCTGGAAGAAGCTTCAGACGCGCTCGACGATAACGCCGAAGGCGCGCGGTTATATTCTGCGCTCACGCGCGAGTTTGCAACGGAGTTAAGAGGATCCGGAACAAACTACGCCAGCCTGGATTCCTTGTATGTTCGGGCGACGTCCATTTCCGGCCCGCCGCTTACAGATAGCTACCATTTTGCGCAGACGCTGGTGAATGATTATGGCCGTCCATACGAGCGCGGGATGAATTACGTAAGCGGCTTCAGCGCCGGCGGTTCCAGCGGCGCGCTGGCGTTTTATGTGCGCGGAGAGTACGAGCACGCGCCGTCCGCCGCAGGAGTATCCCAGGCAGTGCAGGACCAGATTCAACTGGCAGACGTGAAGCCGCTAGTGCAGCCGGCATCACCGATTGCGGCGTTTAACCGCTTGCGACTGCTGGATACATATGTGACGTTGAACCTGCGAGGCTGGCAGGCATCGTTCGGGAAACAAAGCCTGTGGCTGGGGCCGGGTGAAGATCCGTTTTTGTCCAGCAACAATGCTGAGCCGCTGTATATGTTTCGCGTGGACCAGACGTCTCCCAAAAAACTGCCGGGCTTCATGGGATTTCTGGGGCCGTACAGGACTGAATTCTGGATAGGAAAATTGACCGGGCAGCATTTCATCAACACACAGGATGTGCCGGGAATCGTGTTTTCTCTCGGGCGCAGCCTATCGCGCCAGCCGATGCTCAATGGATTGAAAGTAAATTTCAAGCCTACTCCGAACTTTGAATTTGGTGTCGGACGCACCGGGCTTTGGGGCGGGCCCGACTTTCCCATCACGCTGCACACCACCCGGCTGTCATTTCTTTCCAGCGGAAACGCCATCGGCCGCGGAAACGATCCCGGAGACCGGCGCTCGACCTTTGATTTCAGCTATCGCATTCCCGGCCTGCGCAAGTGGCTTACGCTGTATGAGGATTCTTTTGTCGAGGACGAGATCTCGCCCATCGGCTATCCGCGCCGCGCCGCGCATGAGCCAGGCATTTACATTTCCCATCTGCCCAGGTTATCGCATCTTGATCTTCGTGCCGAGGCAGCCTACACCAATCTTCCCGGCCTGATCCAGGCGCCCGGCGGCGGCTTTTTCTACTGGAACGTGCGCTACCTGGATGGCTATACCAACAAAGGAAACATTGTTGGCGACGCGACCACGGGGCGGCAGGGAATCTCTTATCGCGCCAATACAACGTACTGGATCAGTTCCGATAAGACCATTCAGCTAGGCTTCCGCAGCAATAACGTTGACAGCTTTTTTCTGCACGGGGGGAATTTCCGCGATGTTTATTTGAATTCGCGGTGGAGCTTGCGTCATGCTGTGTGGCTCGAAAGCTTTATTCAGTACGAGCGCTGGAATTTCCCGCTGCTCTCCACGCAGCGTAAGACTGACGTCACTGCATCATTCCAGGTTACGTGGGAACCGAAGTGGAAGGTGCAGAGCAGGGACTAGAGTCTGGAAGGGAAGGAATTGGGATCTCTCGCTTCGCTTCGAGATAAAGTCCAAACGAACTCAGTGGCGGAACTCCCCTCACGCGAACAGATTCGGGGTAGAGAACTCATCTGGATTGATCTGTATGGCACAATCGGGACCGTCATTTCTGACCGAGTTCACGCGCGGACTGACCGGATATTTCTTCATCAACCGTGGATCAAAGGGCTGCAGCAGATCGGCAACCCTGGCGGGCTCAACTATGCCCGGATCCAGCCACAAATCATAGTCTTCTCGCCGAAGAATCGCAGGCATGCGATCGTGAATCTCCGCAACTAGAGCATTAGGCTTTGTAGTCAGAATCGTGCAGGACTGGACCACGTTGCCCTGCGGGTCTTGCCACTTGTCCCACAGGCCGGCAAACGCGAAGGTTGAATCATCAGCCATGCCGAAGCTGTAAGGCTGCTTCTGCTTTGCTCCCAGGGTCTTCCATTCATAGAAACCGTCAGCGGGAATCAAACAGCGCCGCCACTTCATGGCTTGCTGAAACGCCGGTTTCGAAGCCGCCGTCTCTGACATGGCATTGATCGTTTTCAATCCCAGGGCCGCGTCTTTTGCCCACGAAGGAATCAAGCCCCAACGCGCCAAAGCGAAGGTTCGCACAGGACGAGAGCGATGCTGCCGGATGGTGGGAATCATGTCCGTCGGCGCGATATTGTAGCGTGGCGACCATTCCATCTCGCCTTCTACGGCAAAGTCCTCCACGATCTGTTTGCCATCTTTTGAAAGCCTGTATCGTCCGCACATGGGATGAGAGGCTCTATTGTATTACGCACGTTCTCCTGAAGCAGATTCACACAATTTACCGGTCGCGGGTTCGGACCTTTGCAAGAAAGTCAGTGTCCGACAAAGAAATCTGCCATGGGTGGCGCGCTGGCTGCGTTGCCCATGGACGGAATGCCCAGGGCATCGCAAATCGTTCGCAGCACGGACTCATGCTGATAAAAAGTATTGGATACAAATTGGGGCTTCACCTTCGGGCCTACCATGATGGTGAGGACGTGGCCTCCACCATGCTGGAAATCGATGTCCCATGATTCATCCCAGGTGATAATGAGCAGGCCATCCTGCTGGAAGACAGGATTATTGATAATGGCGGGAATGTGGTTCTGCGCCCAGACGTCGCCGCCGTGCAGTGCGACATCGTTCGGACAACCCTGGCCGCCGCCGGGGCAATCGTGCATGCTGTTGATCTGATTGGGCTCGACAAACATGAAGTTCGGCAGGTTGTGTGAAGCGAGGTCGGCCTGCAACTGGTCCAGGCTGACCAGGTTTGCCGCCTGAGCGGGATTGTTGCGCACATCAGACAAGTACGCTGCCGGATCATGGGTCTTGATATATGGGTACGGGCCATCGTCGAGATAGCCGGTTGCGGGGATGTCCTCCTCATAAGCTTTCCAGGTTTTGCCCGCCTTGATAATCTCGCGCACAAGGTTGTCCACGTCCACCACGCCAGCAAAGTTCAGGTCGTTGCTGATGATTTGTCCGGTTGTAAGCGTGAAGTAGTTGCCCAACGACGGGTGAACGTCTGCGAAGTACTGGGCCGCATAAGCATTCTGCCGGGCCAATGAAGTGAGGAAGGCCATGTTGGGATTGCCAAGGATTCCGTCTTCCTCCTGATTTTCGAAGATGATGAGGGCGATGTGTCCTATGTGGGGCACTGAAGTCTGCGTAGGGGAGGGTGAGACTGGAGGATCGTTGACCTTGGTGGACTGGACACCCCCGCAGCCCAGTTCAAACCATAACGTCAGGGCAATGATTGCAAACCATAATTTCTTCACTATACCTCGAATCCGGCACCGTTTAAGTGGAGATTCAGGCACGCTGACGAACGTTGCTCCGAAATCGAGAGTTCATGGAAGATTTGAGGAACAACTCTGCCGCCGTGTTCTGGAGTTTATTCCGAGCGTAGCGAGGAATCCCTACGATCTTCCATGCTGCCTCGCGGTAGCCGGCCATTTTCGACTCTCGTTCGCACAAAGTCACACATTGTTCAATCAGCCTGTTCAATCCGGTCTTCCCGGGCGGTTTTCGGATCACGCGCGATCACCGGGGCCCCCAGCTTGCGCCGGTTTTGCGCATGATCTGGTGGAGGTCACGGCGATCACGTGCGATCACGGCGATTGCTGACGCCACCAAAAAGCTTTTGACGCGGAGTCACAGATTATTCACTCCGCTCTGGCGGTGGCGACACTACTTCCTGATTCCAATCACCGCCATCATTCTGCCGGTTTTTCCTTTTTCTGCGCGGTGAGAGAAAAATTGTCCGGTGTTGCACGATGTGCAGCGCTGGAGAGATAAAACCTGGTTTTCCGGCACGCCCGCCGCGATCAGTTGCCGCCGGTTGCCTTCCGCTAAATCCAGATAGAGTTTCGTCGCGGTGTCGCCGTGTCCTGGCGGACGCACATTCAGGAACAGCAGCGGATACTTTTGCCGGATGGGATCGGGTGAGTACAGCTCGTGGAACAACTCTCGCGCATACCCGAATTGGGACTCAAACTGGTTTCTGACCTCTTCGCCCACTTCATAGCAGCATTTCTGAATTCCGGGGCCGATTACCGCCATCACGTCCCGTGGCTGAGTGCCGTATTCCCGGCGCATTTTACCCAGGCCTTTTTCCACGATCCGCTTCAGCGTGCCGCGCCAACCGGCATGAAAAGCGCCTACGGCGCGATTTTTGGTGTCCACCAGCAGCACGGGAAAGCAATCAGCCGTCTGAATGGCCAGGGCAATCTCCGGAACATTGGTGATCAGGCCGTCTCCCACAGGGCGGCTGGGACGTTTTGATTCGACCACATGGATGAGGTCGGAATGGACTTGCTTGAGCGCAACTAGAGGCCAGGGCCTGGCCTGGCGCGCCGCGCCCAGAGCAAGCAGAAAGCGCCTGCGGTTTTTCTCAACTGTTTGCCGGGAATCGTCTTTGGTGAAGCCCAGATTCAGGCTTTTTCCGCCATACACCTTGCTCAATCCTGCGCGCCGCGTGCTGAATCCGTGCACCAGCCACGGAATCTTCTTGAGCGCCGGCGCCTGGAGCGGGCGCACCCCGGGCGAAGCCTTAGTAATGATTGCCACAAACCGATTCTAATCGGGTAACTTGGTACTTGCGCAATGGAAGAGCCGTGATGGCGAGACTGACATTTGTCGTCGGCAAAGGTGGAGTGGGAAAGACAACCGTCGCATGCGCTTATGCTCTCCAGCGGGCAGCGCGCCAGCCGCGGGAGTCCATTCTGCTCATGTCCACCGATCCCGCGCATTCACTGGCCGATGTGCTGCAAGTCCCGCTTCGATCCACGCCAAAACGCGTTGCCAACGGCAAGGGAAGATTAGTTGCGTGGCAGATTGATGCTGATAAGGAATTTCAGAAATTTCTTTCCGGCAATCGCGATGCGATCCTGAACATCGTCGAAAGCGGCACATTTTTTTCCCGCGAAGAGATTGCTCCGCTTCTGGATACGACTTTGCCCGGCATGGCGGAGGTTGCGGGTCTGCTGGCCATCCAGGAATTGCTCGAAAGCGGCGAGCACGACCACATCGTGGTTGATACCGCGCCGTTCGGCCACACACTGCGTTTGTTTGAGCTGCCGTCTCACTTCCAGCGTTTTCTGAATTTCCTCAATGTGGCTTCCAGCCGCGACGCGCTCCTGGCGGAGCGCTTTGGCGGCCATGTAGATGCGCCTTCGCACGCGTTTCTGGAGCGCTGGGAAAAAATGATCAGGCAGGTGCGGGAGGCATTTACCTCCAGGAATGCGGAAATTTTTCTGGTCACGACGCCTGAAAACTTTTCGCTCAATGAGGCAGTGCGCTCGCTCGCGTCGCTTGATGAGTCTGTCGCGGAAATGAAGGTTGGCGCGATCGTATTGAACCGCGTGGTCAGGCGGTCAAATGCACGCTGCGGCTACTGCTCGCATCGGGCCGATATGGCGCGCAGGGCGCAGACATTTCTGAAGCAGAAGTTTCCGGGCATTCCTCAAATGATTGGTCCGGATCCGGGGAACCCGATTCTGGGAGTAGATCTTCTGCGTCGCTTCGGCGCTGTTGTTTTTCAGCATCGCCCAGGGAAACTCGAGAAGAGTCCGCCTTCAGCCGGCAAAAACAAACTCAAACTGAAAAAGCAGGAGTGGCCGGTTGCCGATGTTCCTTTGTCATTCACTGTTGGCAAAGGCGGAGTGGGAAAGACCACGACCACGGCCGCGCTTGCATTTTGCTCGCTCAGCAAAAAAACAGACACGCGCGTTATCGTTTGCTCGACCGATCCGGCGCCGTCTCTGGATGACATCTTCCAGAAAAACATCGGAGATAGGCCATCACCTGTGCTGGGTGATTCCAGGTTCAGTGCCATGGAAATCGATTCAGTGGCTGAATTCAAGCGCTGGGCGGCGCGAATCACCCAGAAGCTGAATTCAGAATTGAGCATGCAGTCCGGCGGGTTGCACGTGGACCTGACATTTGAAAAGCAGGTCTTCGCAGCGCTCATGGACGTGGTCCCGCCCGGTGTAGATGAGGTCTTCGCCATCTTCCGCATTCTCGATTTGATCGAGTCGAAGGCAGGGCGAATCTTCATCGACATGGCGCCGACGGGCCATGCGCTGGAGCTTCTGCGCATGCCCGAGCGCATTCAGTTGTGGTCGCGCCTGTTGTTGAAAAGCCTGGCAGCGCACCGTACACTAGCCCTCGCGCAGGATGTTGCCGTGGAACTGGCCTCGCTGGGGCAGCAGGTGCGGAAGCTGATTGCGATCATGAAGCAACCGCGGCAGAGCCGCGTCTGGGCAGTCATGCTGCCGGAACCGGCGCCGGACCATCAAACCGTGCGTCTGCTCAGCGCAGTCAGGGAAATCGGGGTCGCGGTGGATTCTTTGTTCGTGAATCGGGTGATGATTGCCCGCAAGGCCGCCGGCTGCAAACGTTGTGCGCGGGCTCAGGCATGGCAGGCCGCGATATTACAGAAACTTAAGAAGAATTATCCGCACTATCGTACCTTCCTCGCGCCTGAACTGCCGCTTGAGGTCGCGGGCAAGGCAGGACTGAAAAGATTTACGACTGAACTATGGCAAATCGCCGAATAGCCACGGAACCAGCGCTGTACCTGTACGGAATCTCGCGCTCTCCCGGTTCCAGCACGACAAAAATAACCAATGTGGGCATAGATGGTGTCCACGCTGTAGAGCCGTTGTCTCATGGGGATTTTGTCTGCTGGGTTTCTCCCATTGACGGAGATGCGTTTTCTGAAGAAATCAGCCGTAACCGCGAAAACCTGGAGTGGCTGGCCCTCCACAGTGTTCGTCATCAGCAAGTCGTGGCCGAGATCGCTGCGCGTTACACCATTGTTCCTGCGCGTTTTGGCACCGTTTTTTCCGGCAAACCGGCGCTGCTTAAAAATATAGAAGGCAGAAGGGCGGCGCTGGAGAAAGTCTTCAAGCGGATTGTTGATGCCGATGAGTGGGGCGTGAAAGTCTTCAGCGAGCGAGCCGCCGTCACGGAAGCTCGCCCGGAAGCGCACTCCGGCAAAGAATATCTCCAGCAGAAAGCAGCCCGAATGAAGCGGCGGCCAGACCAGGACGATCCTGGCCTGCGTGAGTTTGCCGCCGCGCTGGAAAAAATAGCTGCGGACTCGGCTCCGAGCGGGAAAATCAGCGGCGTGCAGCCCGACCTGCTCTGGCAAGCGACGTTCCTGGTTGCCCGCGCTCAACGCAAGCAGTGGGACAAAATCTTGAAAGATTTTGTGAGGAAGTGGAACCGGACGCGCCGCATCGAAGTAAATGGCCCCTGGCCGCCGTACTCCTTTGTCTCTGATGCAGAATGACTTTGAATCCGTAACCCTTGCTTCGGCGTCCGATGAGGATGTCTCCCTGCTCGACATTCTGGACCACGTGCTGAATGCAGGCGTGGTGATTCACGGCTCGCTCGTCCTCTCCATTGCCGGCGTTGATCTGGTGTATCTGGGACTCAATGTGGTTCTGACGTCAGTGGAGACAGCACTAAGAAACCTGCGCGCGGAAGAAACCAGGCGATGACCAAAGTCCTCGCCTACTGCGCTTTTCTGCACCGTGAAGGGCTCAAGTTGACACCCTGCGGCGTGAACAATGCCACGATGCGCGTACTAAGTCATGGAAATCTCCGCCTGTTGTGGTCCTATGTTGAGTGGCCGTTCCGCGATTCAGCAATTCAGCGCAATGCAGTTGAATTTCACGGCGCGGTGAGCCACATGTTCGCTCAGGGCGCAGTACTTCCCTTTCGCCTGCTTTCGGTCTTTGACGACGAGCAAGCGATCATCGAATTTGTGGAAGCTCGCAAGGCTGACTTCGTCGCTGACCTGGAGCGCCTCCGCAATCTGGTGCAGATGGAATGTGTAATCTATTTTGCTCCGCAAGCCGCGACTGGCCTCTCGGGAAAGGACTACCTGGAACGCAAAGCTGAGGTGCTGCGTGGCGCTGAAGGGTACGCCGAGCGCATCAGAAACGTTCTTTCAGGAATCAGCCGGGCAGTTCGCACCCGCGAGTCAAAAAACGGCCTCCGGATTTTCGTTCTGGTGGAACGGGGACAGGAACACAGTTTCAGGTCGAAAGTCCGCGATCTTCCCCTACCTGAGAGGCTGGCCCGGCGGATAAGCGGGCCGTGGCCTCCTTCTGAGTTCCTGAGCGATGCTCTGAAGATGCCGCAAATGACAGGTAAAACATGACTGACGTGCGCAAAATCACGCCTGCGGAGATCGCGAATGCGGTTTCCGAACTGAACCGGGAATTGAAGTCCGTCGGCGGGGCTCCCATTGAACGGATTGATTGTTCACCGGGAAATATCGAGCACGATATTTCAGCCGCGCAGTGGCTGAAATGGCGCGTATCAGCGTCTAGCGATTCGCTTGCGAATCGCGGCCTTTAGGCAGACGTTCATCGCGTAGCGATGAAATGCGAGCAAAACATGACCGACCTCCGCAAAATCACGCCCGAAGAGATCGCCAGCGCGGTTTCCGAACTGAACCGCGAATTACAGTCCGTGGGCGGCGGATCCATTGAGCGGATCGACTGCTCCCCCGGCAACATTGAACAGGGATTGGCGCGTCTGGTATTGAGTTTGATCGAACTGCTGCGCCGTCTGCTGGAGCGTCAGGCCATCCGCCGCATGGAGGGTGGTTCGCTCGAAGAAGCAAAAATCGAGGAAATGGGCCAGGCCTTAATGAAACTGGAGCTGAAAATCAATGAAATTGCTGCTCTTTTTGGACTTCGCCCGGAAGACCTTAACCTTGAATTAGGCCCATTAGGGAACCTTCTGGACAAGTAAGAACCGTTCCAAATTGCTAAGTTTGAAAAAAATATCCGCAGTTGCAGCCAACCTGCTCAGCAGCAGCTTGCATCTGACCCGCGCAGAGTCAGTATCCCCCACATTTAAGACTCAAGACTGAGTACGCGTAACAAAGGTGTGCATTCTGGCCGTGCAGTAAAACGCAGCAGGGTTGACAGTTGTGACGTTGATAATTAGGATGCGTTGACGGGGTCGCGCTGTCTCCGCTCAAAAAGGGCGATCTTCCCTCATCATTTTCCTGAGATAACGAATGCAAAGAGTTCCAACTGTTTCCGGGACAACCAACCTTGTCGATATTCTCGATCGCGTGCTCGATAAAGGTCTCGTGATCGCCGGCGACATCCGTATCTCTCTGGCCAATGTGGAATTATTGACTATCCGCATCCGGTTGCTCGTCTGCTCGGTGGACAAAGCTGAGCAGATCGGGCTGAACTGGTGGAAGTACGATCCTAATCTCACTGCTTCTTTGCCCGAGCCTTCCGCGGTGCGAAAGCCCTTACCCGGCCCTCCCCCCGACGTGAAGGCGCAGAGGCAAAGCAGTGAAAATGCACGTCGCCGACGGGCGAAATAGACTTTTTTGAAGGAGGCCCCAAATGGCCGTTGAACGCGTATCCGGTGGTTCAAGTCTTATAGACGTACTAGACCGGGTATTAGACAAAGGCATAGTGATCGACGCCTGGGTCCGAATTTCACTGGTTGGTATTGACCTGATCACGGTGGAAGCCCGCGTAGTAGTCGCATCGATTGATACGTATTTGAAGTACGCAGATGCAGTGGGACTGACTGGCCTGGTGTCGCGTCCGCAGCTCTCCGAGGGCGCTGCCGCAACGGAAGAAGAAACGACAGAGCCTGCGACAGAGCCTACTCGGCGCCCCCAACCACGTCCCGTTC
>DATDNH010000041.1:0-6177 GCA_036518395.1 Candidatus Angelobacter sp.
AGCGTAGGAGCGCGAATAGTATTTTTCAGAAAGATCACGCGCCCACAGAGGGAGAGCGTCCAGGTACGCGGCGGAATTTGTAGGAGCACTCATTCAGAATCGGGTCATCCGTTCGTCGGGTCACCACCAAAAACCAGGCGCATCTTGTGGACTCCGGTCATCTGAAAAACAAATCAGCAGGAAGTATTTCCTATCCAACTTTCTCCCCTTAGTGTTCCTTCGTGTCCTTCGTGGTTCAAGATTTTATTCGCGTGCATTCGCGCAAATTCGCGGCTAAAGAAATTACTGAATTCTCGTTCTCGTGCGCGCAGCCGCCGCTGAATCGCTTGCAGCATCATCCGCCATCGTCATGACTCCGCTCATTTCAGCCGGCAAGCCACTGAAGATCGCTTCTACCTGCTTCACGGTTTCTTCCGTCTGCTCCACGTCATGCACCAGGTTTTCAAGCTGATCGCTCACCTGCTGCGGGTCGCGCATCGTAATCGACTGGTCCCGGACGAGTTGCAGCACGTCTTCCATGGCCGCAATCTGGGCGTCCACTACCTGGCGGTTTTCCGTGATCTTCTGAAATTTATCCAGGCGCTTGGTGAGAATCTCGATGCGCTTCTTATCGATGTCCTGCACTTTCGGGGGATCGCCGGCCAGCCGCCGCTGCAACGACGCAATCTCCGCCTTGATTCCATCCGGATCCACTGTCTTGGCGTACTGCCGCTGCTGGTAGCAAGCCTGCAGCAGCCGGGCGTAACCGTGCAGCAAACCTTCCAGTCGCGAATCCATCTGCTGCACAAAAATCTGCGACGTGGAAGAGAGCTGGGCAAAGTTTGCGCGAATGCCGCCGCAGACCTCCGCCAGCCGGATGTAGCGCGTCTGCAGATCCCCGGGCAGAGTTCGCAGCAGATCGCTCAGGCTTTGCTGAGTCTGCTGTTTTTCTTCCGCCAATTTCCACGAACGCACCAGGCGCTGAAAGCGGCTGTTGTTGGGGATGAGGGAGAGATACATCAATTCCGCGCCCGCAGCCAGCAACAGAGGAAGAGCGCTGGCGCTCACCAGGGCAAAAGCTGCGGCAGCGCCCAGCCCAATCCAGTTGTACTGGATATTGAACGCTTCTTTTACGAAGCTGATCTTCTTTTCGCCGCTGCTTGCACTCGGATCATCGAAACCCATCAGACGCTTACCCTCACGTGGCCGCCGATACCGGGAGCGCGCTTGAGGCTGCCGAGAACATAGTGCTGCAAATCGTGAAATTCGCTCTTTTCTTTCAGGCCCAGGTCGCGCGGGCGATCAAATGGCACCTGGACATCCTCCACAATGGTCCCCGGATGCGAGCTCATAATAAAGATCCTGTCAGCCAGGTAGACTGCCTCTTCCACGTCGTGCGTGACAAATAGAATTGTACATGCAGTCTCATCCCAGATTTGCAGCAAAAGCTGCTGCATCTCACTGCGCGTCTGGGCATCGAGAGCGCCGAAAGGTTCGTCCATCAGGATCACTGAAGGCCGCAGGGCCAGAGTACGCGCAATCGCTACCCGCTGCTGCATTCCGCCAGAGAGCGTTTCCGGATACACGCCTGCAAACTCCGTTAGTCCCACCGCTTTGAGCAATCGCTCGACGGTCTCCTTGCGCTCTGCCTCCGGCACGCCATTGATTTTCAGTCCATAAGCGACGTTGTCTTCCACCGTGAGCCAGGGAAACGACGTGTATTTCTGGAACACCATGCCGCGGTCCTTGCTCGGCCCCTGCACCGGCTGATCATGCACCAGAATCTCGCCGCTGTCGGGCTGGTCGAGTCCCGCGATCATGCGCAGCAGAGTGGACTTGCCGCAACCGGAAGGCCCAAGCAACACGCGAAACTCGCCAATATCGCGTCCGGCTGGAGAGAACGCGTCTTCCACTTCGAGATTAATGTCCTTCAAGGCCTCAATGCGCTCACCCTGCGGCGACATGAACGTGCGGTTCACGTGGTGAATGGCGATTTTGTATTTCTTAATCTCCATGAGTCACCGTGGCCTTTCGACGATGAGTTGCTCCCACTGCTGCCGGCGTTTGCGATGCCGCCTGCGTAGCCTGCTGCCACGGAAAAAGTATTCTTTCCAGGAACGTAAGCAGCGCGCGGAAGAGAAACGCCGCTACACCGATGGCAATAATTCCCGCATAAACCAGGTCGGGCCGGTGAAATTGTTCCGCCGACTGAATCATCGCGCCCACGCCACCGTTGCGATTGATGATCTCCGCCAGGATCACGTAGGTCCATCCAATGTCATAGAGAATGCGGAAGGAAGAAAAAATTCCGGGAAAGGCGGCGCGGAACATCAGCCAGAGAACCTGGCGCTTCTTTGCGCCGAGCGTGTAGGCCGTGTCCAGCAGCGCGTTATCAACGCGGTTGACCTCTTCCACTACCACTGCCAGCAGGTAGAAGAACATGCCAAACCACAAAAAAATCACCTTCATGCGCTCTTCTATGCCGAACAATCCAATGAAAGCCGGGAGGAAAGCTGTGATCGGCATGGAGCGCATGGGCGCCGCCACAGGGTTGACGAAGTCATGCACCCAGCGAAAGCTGGCCATCAACAATCCCAGCGGAATGGCAACCACCGCACACCAGAAGAATGCCTGGCCAATGCGCCACCAGCTCACAGCCACATTCCGGAGCAGCTCACTCTCTTTCCACAGTGCAGGAAAAGCCTTGACCACTTCCAGAGGCGTAGGCACGGAAAAGCGGTTGACGAATTCCCAATGCGTAAGAATTGCCCACACGCCAACCACCACCACCCACGCCAGGGTGGCCAGCGTCCACCTGACCGTCGCCGGCACTTCTTTCCGGATTGAAAATAAACCAGCCATGAACTTAGCTTCTAGCTGCTAGCGAAAAAGGGTTTGTGAGCATGGTCTTGCTGTGACCAGAAGTTGGAAAAACTCTGATTGTTCTTCTTCTTTATCGATTTCTCCGTGTCTCCGTGACTCCGTGGTGGACTTGCGATCATGTCGGATTCGCATACAGCAAAATATCTGTCCGGCGATTTTTCTCTCGGCCCTCGGGCGTGGCATTGGTATCCAGTGGTTTGTCCGGGCCATTGCCCGCAGTTTTCATGCGCGCAGCCGGAAAACCGTATTTGTCCATCAGGTATTGCTTCACCGCATCAGCGCGCTGCCGTGAAAGCTGCATGTTGTACGGCCGCGAGCCGGTGGAATCGGTATTGCCTTCAATATCCACGACAGTATTTTCGTACGCGCGCATCTGGTTGCCAATCTCGTCCACCACGGCGCGCGAATCCAGGCTCATGTGAGCGGAGTTCGGATCAAAATAAATCGATTGATGCTGCGTGGCCAGAGGAGTTGCTCCCTTGGACGGCTGTTGATACTGAATGGGTTTCTCGCTGGAAGCGGTTGAGAATCCCGCATTCGCCAACTGCTGGATGTAGCGCCGGTCCATACTGTCTTCCGGATCGCTGGTGTGCTTGATCATCCGCAGCTCGCGATACATGTCCTGCGCCATGGTGAAAATGTTGGCGTAGTCGGAATTCGATCCCTTCGTTCCAAAAAAGGAGGTATTGTCCGCGTAGTCCGCCAGCTTCACCCCGCCCAGCATCGTCTTGGCCAGATCAGCCGGAATATTGAAGTCCTTCACCGTTCCGATCAGGTTGTAGGCGCGCGAAGGCTCCCTGTTGATAAACTCCACCCCTTCCAGCCACCCCTGTGCGAACTTCACCAGGGTTTGCGGATACTTTGCCGCAAACCGGTCACTTACAATCAGAATGTCGGCAATCAGGCGGTTGGCAATGCGCGTGTCATAAATCTTCTTCGCCCCGCGACGCTTCGTCACCGCGTCGCTCATATCCGGGTCCCATGCCACGGCAGCATCAACTTTTTCCTGCCCGAAGAGGACTGCAGGCTCGATTCCGTCCTTGGTCGGAATTGCATTCTTGAGAATTTCATTGCGCTGCTCCGTGCTGAGCCCGGAAGCTTTGAGGCCGTTATAGATCAGGAAGTGCGACGGCGTATAAGGCGCGAACGCAATGCTTTTCCCTGCCAGATCTTCAATGCTGTTGATGCCCTGCTTGCCGATCACGCCATCGGCGCCGCGCGACCAGTCGACCATCAGGAATGCATGTGAGCCAAAGCCCCGATCCAGGAATTGCGAATAGTCTTTGGCATAGACGTCCGCCGTGGTGAGCATTACGTCAACATTATTGGTTGCGAGAGCCGTAGCGCCGTCAGTCCAGTCGTCAATGATCTTGAATGAAACCTTCAGCCCTTTACGGTCGAAGATTGAATCCGGCTGCGTCGTCAGTCCGCCATTGGCCACCAGCCCGGCCGCGCATCCTACCCAGACGTTCAGGCGCACACGGATTTCTGGGTTCTCCGTTGTCGCGGCCACCGGAAGCGGTTCGGAAGTATTCACCTTACTGGCGCTACCGCCGGAACCCTTGCTGCCTCCGCCCCACTTGCTGAAATCAACGATGTCGTACTTGTAAAGGGCATAGCCGACCAGCGCCAACCCAACCAGAAAAATTATCAGCCAGCCACCTTTTTCGATCTTTACGGCCATCTCCTTGCCTCCCCACGACGAAATCAGTCACGAACAATACGCAGCCGAGCGCGGCTGCGCTCCACCGCCCGTAAAAGGTTTTAGTTCTCAGCCCCTATTTCCTAATCCCTGTTCCCTAACTGGTTTTCTGCTGTTCTCTTCCACCAATAGTCTTTTCTGTTGTCGCGCCTGTAGCCGCCGGCGCCAATCCCATTTCAATCTTGAACTGTTTCACCAGCTCGCTGGCTTGCAGCTTCTGGGCTTCTTCCTCGATCTTGATTTTCTGCTGGTCTACGTTGCTCATGGCCATATCCATGCGCGCTTCGTTGACGGCGGTCTCTTCTTCAATCTTGCGCACCATCTCATCGTGCGTCTGGCTGATTCCGGCGACCTCAAACTGTTCCATAGCGTCCGCAACCTTCTTCTGCCATTGAGCACGGCGATGGTCCGCAATCGCGTTCAGCGCTTCCTGTGTCTTGCGGTCTTTCTCTCTCATAAACGCCTGTTTCACGATCATGGCCTTATCGAAGGCTGCGCGCGCGGTGGTAAGCTGGCCCTGTGTGCGCGCCAGGGCGCTTTTCACCTGCTCCAGTTGCGCGGCGAAACTGCCGGCCAGATCGTCGCGATTGGCCTGGATCGCGGCCTTCACCTTGGCGGTCAGATCGGCAACATCATTCTTATATTTGGCTTCTTCCCGTTCCAGGAGCGTGGCGTTGGCCTTGACCATGGCAATGCTCTCATTCATCTTTGGAACCTGGTCGTTCATGTCCCGAATGTTCTGCTCCAGAATCAATTCCGGGTCCTCAGCCACCGAGATAAAAAACCCTACGAACGAACGTATCATCCTGGTAAAACGTCTCCACATAAAATCTCCTTTTGCCTAAGACCGTTTGGCGGTTTTCGGCGCAGCAGCATCCGCTACGCTGCTGCCGCTGGTACTCCCGGTGGTAATGGGATTTTCCGTTACGAAATAGCCAACGGTGTCAGAAATCTTTTTCTCTTCCTGCTGTTTCTTCAGCCGCCAGCCAAAAAACTTTTCCTTGGCCTGGGTCACATCGTCATTATTCTTCTGGATTTTCGCCCGCTGTTCGGCAATCATGCGATCCAGATCGGCCTGAATCTGGGTGTTCTCCTGGGTCTTGCGCGCCTCCAGTTGTTCCACAGCGCGTTGCTGCACGCGCTCATAACCATCCAGTGCACGATCGCGCCGCACCGCATCCTGGATCACATCTTTAATGTCTACTCCCGCAGCATCCAGCGCCACCAGCACTGAAGACTTCTTTACGTCGACAGGCATGCTGCGAATGTGCTCGCTCTGGAGCATGTCTGCCACCTTTAATATGGAGTAGCCCTGGGGAGCTGGAGGAATTTCAGCCGCCTTGTAGATTTCCTCGAATGACCCGGCATCGGAAACCGATGATGTAAAAGTGGGTTCAACGGCCACCGTGCGGGCGATGTCAGCCACGCTCTGGGCGGCGCTGGCTGCCTTTGACGGAGCATTGGCGTCCGGAGAGTCGCTGGCCGCGGCTTGCGCCTCGTCGACTGAAACAAAATAGTTGTACCACTTCTTGCTCATGCAACCTCTTAGTACGCGGCAACATTATCGCCGATGCAACGTTCCAGCCTACACAAAAATGCGCCACCACTGGGGA
>DATDNH010000042.1:0-31569 GCA_036518395.1 Candidatus Angelobacter sp.
AAAGCTGAATGCCCTCTCAGCGCTGAAATGTGAGACACCGGCCGCGATCACCCACAGCATTGTGCCAATCACGCCCGCCCACAGGAACTTCGACAGGGTGCCAATCACCGAAATTCGACGATACAGCAGCAGCACTGCCAGGCCACAGCACGCAATCGCCACAAACGTTGCATTGCCGATCGGAATTCTGGTCTCGAATTTTCCCAAAAGAGGAATGGTCCAGGAAAAAACGTGATCAACGTAAGTATGCGCGAGCGATGGCCACAAATAGGTGGCATATTGCGCCACGCCCAGGCAACCGGAAGCAATGGAAAGCGGAGCGCTGAAGCTGAGCTGCCATACAAATAAGAAAGACATGAGCCGTCCCAGGGTGCGCGCGCCGTAGCTTTCTTTCAGATACTGATAAGAGCCGCCGGCCTGTGGCATGGAGGCGCCCAACTCCGCCCACACCAACCCGTCGCAAATGGCAAAGAATGCGCCCAGCACCCAGCCGAGCATGGCCTGAGGCCCACCCATGGTTGCCACAATCAGCGGAATGGTAACGAACGGTCCCACGCCGATCATGTCAATCATGTTCAGCGCGGTCGCCTCAGTTAATCCAATTCCTCGGGCTAGTTGGGGCGGATGGTTTTGTTGTTCAGGAGTTGACATTAGCCAGTCTGGAATTCTGATTTCAGATTTGATCTTTCCATGGAACGCAGCGCGTGCTGTTCAATCAACAATCAAAGATCAAAAATCAACACTTTTCTCCATGCTAGTGTTTCGCGGCCGGATTAACTTCGTGTCCCGCGCTCAACAAGTTCACAAATAGCCTTATCGCTCCCGGCACTCCGGCGGGAATTTGGCGGAAGAAAGCATATGCCGAATAAATGTAAATACCTTTCCCATATTGGGCCTTCAGCATTCCGCCTTTCTGAGGCTGCTCGCCTGGATCGTTAGAAGCCAGCAGCGGCTTGAAGTGGTCATCCCACTGCGACATGAAATAAAGCCCGCGTTCCTGCACCCATCCATCAAAGTCTTTGGCGCCAATCTTGTTCGGATCCGAGAAGATGGGGCCCTGCGGGGCAAGAATTTCCACCGGCATCTCCTCTACCGAAACACGCGCATTGCTCAGGGTTGCGGGATAAGGCGTGTAATGACCTTCATTAAAGATGTTGACGCTCTGGTTGTATTGCACAATCAAAGTGCCGCCCTGGTTCACATAATCCAGCAATCGCCGATTGTGCTCGCGCACATCCGTGCGCACGTCATAAGCGCGGATGCCAACCACAATCGTGTCATAGCGGCTCAGATCGCCCACCGCGAGTTCTTGCGGCGTGATAAGGTTCACGTTCAGTCCCACGCTGGAGAGCACAGTAGGAATTTCGTCGCCTGCACCCATGATGTATCCAACTCGCAACCCGCGCGGCAACTTCACATCCACCGCCTGCACTTTTTCGGTCGCAGGATGATAGGCGTAATAGGAATCAAGGTCTGGACGGGTAATGACCTTGAATCCCTCTGCGTATTCTTTGCCGCTGTATTCAGCTTTGGCCGTAACCTGGTACGAGCCTTCGTGAACATCTTGCGGCGTCACCTGAAATGAATAACTGTTCACGTCGCCGTCGTGGTCCAGATCGACAGGAATGGATTCCGGCTCGACTTTCCATCCCGCAGGCGTCTCCAGCCGCAACTTTGCATGTACTGGCTGCTGCACGTTGCTGCGCACGTTTACGGAAATTCGCGAGCTCGCAGTTCCAGCAGTCGAGATCACAGCTACCGGCGATTCCAACAGCACGGAAAGCGGCGGTCCTACCGCCAGCGGACGCTCTGATTGTCCCACTGTGGGATCGATGAATCTCACCTTCGCAACGGCGCCAACCGAACTCCAACCCAGTGGCGTGTTGAATTGCGCTGTCACGCGGAGCGGATAAGGTGGAAATGGCAACGTTACGTATCTTGGATCGCCAAGGGTGTAAAAAGTGTCCGTCTCCTGATCTTTGCGGCTCCAGTATGGGCGCGTATAGGGCGTAGCGGCAGGAACTGTGATCTGAAATTGCGCAGTCGCCATTTCGCCGGGGTCAACCTTCTCCGTCTGCTGCTTCAGCGCCTCGCTTTTCCAGCCGGGCGGAGTTGAGATTGTAGTGGCAGTCTGAGCAATTGGAATTTTGCCACGATTATGAAGACGCGCCGTAGCGGTAAAAGTCTGCCCCGGCACAGCGATGGTAAAGGTTTGCTCCATACGCGCAAAGTACGAAGGCGCAGGCGGCGGCCCGGGAACGTCTACATAGAATTCCAGGTAAATGCCCAGTGCATCATTCGCTGCCTGCTCGAATTGCTGCTGTTTCAGTTGCAGCGAGGAAAGCAGGTCCGCCTTGGCCGCCGATGATAATTCCGATTTTTGCACCTGCTCGATCAAGCTGGCTGTTTCGTTCCGTCCGGCCACTAAAGCGCTCGCGCAGGCAGACGGATTCTTTACCGAGAACAAACTCGTAGCATCATCTACATGCTTTTGCAAAGACACCAGCGCCGGCCGCAAGAATGCCACTCTGGTTTCTTCCGCGCCCAGGCGTGAAGCCAGTCCCACCAGCGAAATATCAATTCCCTCAAAAAAATCGTTTTCATGCGCTGGTTTGTTGGGAAGGACCGAATCCAGCAGCTTGTAGTAATCGTAGCGATGCCCCGGGGAGATGCGAGCGCCGCCTGTGCCCTGCGAAGTCTGGTGCGCCAGGCCTTCCAGGGCAAACTGCGCGTATGACATTCCCAACAAGGGACTGTATTCCCCCAGATCCAGCTTGATCGTGTAATCTTCCTCGGCCGGGTTGAAACCGAATCCGCGGGGAACATTGTCACTGTAGAGTTTCTTCGCCTGCCAGGGCAGCAGGCCATTCTTGATCTGCTCGGGAAAGCGGTTGGGATCGGCCGCAGCGCGAAATGCCTCCTGCGTCAGAACGCCGGCGGCTTCATGGTGCCCGTGGCCATCGCGCTTGGTTCCGGAAAACCGGCTGACCAGCACGTCTGGCCTGAACTTGCGGATCACATAGACCATGTCCCCCAGCGCGATATCGTGGCCATGCCACTTGTTGAATGTCTCCTCAGCTGTCTTTGAATAGCCAAAATCCACCACGCGGCTGAAGCGCTGCTCCACGTTGTAATATTTGTCCGCCTGAAGCAATTCCAGTGTGCGCAGGATGCCCAGATCGTCGGCCGTTTCCGCGCCAAACTTGTTTTGTCCGCCCTCACCGCGATTGACGGTAAAAAGCAGAACTTCAGCGCCAGTGCCGCGCGATTCCAGCGTCATCATGCCGCCATCTTCGTCGTCGGGATGCGCCACCGTATGCATCATGCGCGCAGTGGTGTGCAGCTTGGCCAGCAGTTGATAGAGATGAATGGCGCCCAGGTCTTCGGGCAAGGGACGCGTGTCTGACTGCAAGGTTTGGGCAACACAAAGAAGAATCACGACAGCGCCGATAACACCCCTGGACTTAAATGGCTTTGCAAGCATGACGATCATTGTAGCTTTAGCCTCCGCTCCACACCGCCTGAGTCTGGTTTTGATAGGCTTTCACCATGCCTTTGAAGATTGTCGAGTGGTCCCTCGATCCGCTAACTCCGCCCTGGAGCGGACCTTCTCTCTACCTTTATATCCGTGACAATCCGAATTCTCGCGACCTGCCGGACGAGAAACGAGATCCCAATAAAATCACTTTTGCTGCCGGAGCATGGGATGGAGTAATCAGTCACCACATGGCCGCTGGCGGTCCAGAGCAAATCGCCCAGCGCCTGAAGCCTATTACGCAAGCGCTGGAGAACCTGCTGCGGATATCCAACGACCTGAATCTCAAGGCCCTCTACGACGCAGTCGTCGGCGATAACATTTATTCACTTGCCGACGAGCTCCTGAAGCACGCAACCGAGCGCGTTCCGCCATGCCGTGAGGAGATGGGCGCTATAGGGCGCTATTTCGCCAGCGGAGCAGACCAGCGCGAGGCCACTAAATTCGGTATCCTCCTCCTCGCAGTTGCAGGCAAGAATTCTGATATCAAACTGCTGGAAACCCTCGCCAGCCACGACGAATTCACTCTCTTCGCCGCCGTCGCCCTTACCCGCCTCGTAGATGACCCCGAGCAGTGTATCTGGCGCCTCGCCCAGAGAGTTCGTGGCTGGGGGCGCGTGCAGCTTGTGGAGCGGCTCGATGGCACCGCCGATCCCGAGATCCAGAATTGGATGCTGCGCGAAGGCTTTCGCAACAACGTTCATGATAACTATCTGGCTGAAATCTGTGCGCGCAGCGGCAAGCTTCACCAAGTGCTTCACCAGTCCGCTATTGATCTGCCTTTACTTGATTCCGCGGCGGAGCTGCTCGACGCGCTGCTCGGGGGCGGCCCCTCAGCCGGAGTTGATGATTACAACCACGCCCGGGAAGCGCTTCAGGGATACATTTCGCAGCTAACGCCAGACAAGGATTTGGGGCTCCAGCATTTCCTCACAGTGAGCATGGTACTTGATTTCCTCGATGACGACCCGGCGTGGGAAGAGCGGCTGGAGAGCGGCTGGACAATCCAGCTACGTCAGCATCTCCGCGCGCGATGCGACGCCATTCTGCGCCGGGAATCATGGCTGCCGAAAATCGAGCAGGGTCTGCATTCAACCGATCACCGAACATTTTATTTAGCCGATGCTGTCGCCGCCCGCCTTGGCAGGAATACCTGGGAAGTTCATTTCCAACGAGTTCGGCAAGCGCCGTTTGAGCATTCCTGGTTCCGCTTCCTGAAGCTGACTGATGACAGCAATATTGACCAGGTACTCACTTTTGCCGCCGATGTGCTGCCCCTGCGGCAGATTGCCTCCGGGCCGTCTGACGCGCTGGGACTTGGCCCGGGATTTGCAGCCAACGGAGTGCTGGAGAGCATACTTTGGGAGCTGCCACGCTTTCCTGAACGCGGCTGGCTATTCATGAAAGCAGGATTGCAAAGCCCCGTAGTGCGTACGCGCAATGCGGCTTTGAAGGCGGTGCTTGCATGGCCGCGTGAGCGTTGGCCGGCTGATGCCTTCGCAGTGCTTCAGAAAGCCGAATCTTTGGAACCAGACGAAGGCCTTAAAGCGAAATTTCGAGAAGCAACTAAAGTGCATTGAATAAGAATGTAGCCTTTGGCTTCGCGCTGTGACCATCTCACGAGCGAGTACCAATTAGAGAAGGCAACCAGTTAGAGAAGACAATCGGATAGAAAAAAGACTTCAGTCATTTTCCTTTTCCGCTTCGGTTGTCGCCCCTGCCACTGATCGCGGTCCACGAACATATCTCTCTGGCCTCTGAACTGCTCACCTTCGCATCCGGATGCAACAGCATATATTGATATGGCGGCATCTCTTTCTGGCTCACGTCCTCACAGATCTTGGCCACCAGCTCTCGATTGTCTTCGCCATTGGCCGCGCTCCAGTCAGAAAAGTTCATTGCTTTTCTACCCTCATTGACATCATGCGCCACCAGCCAGGAGGCGGGCGCCAGGTTGCTGTACCACGGCCAGACCGTATGGTTGGAGTGGCAGTCGTTGCAGGAACGCTGCAATGTTGACTTGACCGCCTCATTGACTGGGTACAACGCACTGAACTCACGGGAGGAATCCACCGGAGGGTTGGTCCGCGACGGCCTGCCCAACTGAATTGCAATGAAGAAGCACAGCAGGATCAAAAACGATCGTTTCAGGATTTTTCGCATAATAAGGCCTCCTCTTTACGTGGAACGGGGTTGCTGCGCTCCGAAGCTACTTCCCGCTCGCCACTTTCGGCCCGATCTTCTCCAGAGCAGCCTTGAATTCATCGCGGTGGTTGGTTTCATCTTTCCTGATCTCCGCAAAGAGATTGGCTGCCGAATTGTCTCCGGCTTTCTCTGCCTGTTGCGCAAATTCGCGGTACATCGTTTCCACTTCGTACGACTCGCCCTTGATTGCGTCTCTTAGATTGGCCTGATTGTCGCCAACTAACCCGAGGAGTCGCGCTTCCTCTGCGAAGTGCTCCAAACGCTCAACCTTGGCCGTCTTCTCGAACAGATCGGCTAATTCAGCGTTTCCATTCTTTCGCGCCTCTTCCGCATAAAGCAGGTATTTGGCATGCGCAAACGCTTCACCCTTCATCGCGGTAGTAAGATTTTGTTTCGTTTTGGGACTAAGTGCTGCGTTCTTGTTTGCTGCTGCGCCTGCGGCAAAGCAGACAAGGCCGACAATAACAACTGAGAGTAAGTAGTTTCTGGTTTTCATGATTCTGCTCCCTGGGGATCTGTGGCTGGAAATACTTGCCTATTTCCACCTATAGGCTCCGTAAGTAGCTCGTGCTGTGATGGTGGTCACAGGAACCTGTGAGCAAGAAGCGTAATGTGAAAGAAGAAGAGATGCGAGAGCTGCAGGAGAGCCCGGGATGAGCTTACCTTTGATTGCTCCAGGAATTGCGGCAGACGTCCCCGAAGCTGTGTTCCACATGCACTCCGTCTCAAAAACATACACCATGGGCGAAGTTGAGGTCCGGGCGCTGCGCGGAGTGGAACTCGACCTCCTTTATGGCGAATTTGTAGTGTTCCTGGGGCCTTCGGGCAGCGGAAAATCCACGCTGCTCAATATTCTTGGGGGACTGGATGTGCCCACTCAGGGACACGTGAGTTTTCGCGATCACATTCTCTCCGGAGCTGACGATCGCGGGCTCACTCGTTTTCGCCGCGAGCATGTGGGTTTCGTTTTTCAGTTCTATAACCTGATTCCCAGCCTCACCGCGCTCGAAAATGTCGTGCTCGTCACGGAGATCGCGCAAAACCCCATGCGCGGCGAAGACGCTTTGAACCTGGTCGGGCTGGGAGACAGATTGAATCATTTTCCTTCGCAGCTCTCCGGCGGCGAGCAGCAGCGCGTGGCGATTGCGCGCGCCGTTGCAAAACGGCCGGATGTCCTGCTCTGCGATGAACCCACCGGCGCGCTGGATTTTCCCACGGCCAAACTGGTTCTCGATGTGCTCAAGCGCATCAACGAAGACCTGCGCACAACTGTGGCCGTGATCACGCACAACTCGGCCATCGCAGGCATGGCGGACCGGGTGATCCGGCTGCGCAGCGGCGAAATTGTAGAGATCACGCGCAACACGACAAAATTGAACCCAGATCAACTGGTGTGGTAGCCATGGCTGTACTCCATCGAAAACTGTTGCGTGAATTTGTCCACCTGCGTGGACAGGCGGTCGCGATTGCGCTGGTGATCGCTTGCGGTGTGGCTTCTTTCGTCACCATGCGCAGCATGTATCGCTCGCTGTTGACTTCGCAGGCCGATTACTACACGCAATACCGTTTCGCCGAAGTCTTTGCCGATTTGAAGAGGGCGCCGGAGTCAGTAGCAGCCCGGCTCAGGCAGATACCCGGCATCGCAGAAGTTCAGACACGGGTTGTGATGGACGCGACTCTGGATGTGCCCGGACTGAATGAGCCTGCGGTGGGACGGCTGATTTCAATTCCGGAACGCTCAGTACCCATGCTGAATGATTTGTTCATTCGCAAAGGACGCTACGTTTCGCCTGAAGGCACAGATGAAGTAATTGCCAGCGAGGCATTCACAAAAGCCAACAATCTTGCGCTCGGCAGCGAGTTACATGCGGTCATTAACGGCCGCTGGAAGAAGTTTGTTATCGTCGGTGCGGCCCTCTCTCCTGAATACATCTATGAGATTCGCGGCGGCGGCTCCATTTTTCCCGACAACAAGCGCTTCGGAGTCTTATGGATGTCGCGCAAAATTCTCGGGCCGGCATTCAATATGGACGGAGCCTTCAATTCAGTCACGGCGACATTGCTGCGCGGCGCGAGTGAACCCGAGGTGATTTCCAGGATCGACCATGAACTGGAGCGTTATGGTGGCCTGGGTGCATACGGCCGCATTGACCAGGTGTCGCACCGGTTCATTTCAGACGAGATTTCGCAGAACCGGATCAGCGCCAATATTATTCCCGCAATTTTTCTGGCCGTGGCGGCTCTGCTTGTCCATTTTGTACTGACACGCCTGGTGAGCACGCAGCGGGCGGACATTGCTATCCTCAAAGCATTCGGATATTCCAGCCGCGACGTGGCCCTGCACTACGTCCAATTTGGGCTGCTGGTGGTGACAGCCGGCTACATTCTGGGCTGCGCGGTGGGATGGTACTTTGGATTAAAACTTGCGGCGCTCTACGCTGAGTTTTACCGGTTCCCGATTCTCAATTACCGCTTAGGCAGCCAGATTTTCGTCTGGGCCGCGGTTATCACGGCGGCGACCGCGATTGCCGGCGCCACGGGTGCGGTAAAACGCGCGGTTGCGTTGCCTCCGGCAGAAGCCATGCGTCCGGAAGCCCCTGCTCATTTTCACCCTACAATACTTGATCGCCTTGGTCTGAATATTTTCTCGCCGGCGCTGCGCATGATCGTGCGCAACCTGGAGCGCCGCCCTTGGAAGGCGATTGCTTCAGTATTTGCGATCTGCTGTGCCGTGATGATGGTTGTGGTGGAGTTCGGTCTGTTCGACGCCATGGACCGCATGATGGCCGTTCAGTTTCACGATGTTCAGCGGGAAGATGTGGCGGTGACCCTGAATGAGGCCCACTCCGCGCGTACTAGATTCGAGGTAAACAGACTACCGGGCGTGATCGGGGCTGAACCGTTCAGGACAGTTCCCGTGCGGCTGCGATACGGGCATCGTAGCCGAAGGACGGCGATTCTGGGACTGCCGAATCCCAGTGAGTTGCATGTAATCGTAGACAAAAATGGGAATGATGTCTCGCTTCCACGCCATGGACTCCTATTGACCTCAACCCTTGCCGACCTTCTGGGAGTTGTGCCCGGAGAAACCCTGACCGTGGAAGTGCTGGATGGGAAACGTCCTGCCCGCGAGGTTGTTCTCGCCGGCACGGCCGACGAACTCCTCGGCACTTCCGCTTACATGAATATCGATGCTTTGAATGGGTTGATGCAGGAAGACCATTCAATCTCTGGTGCACTGCTGCAAGTGGATGCGCAGAAGCAAAGCGAACTTTACACCACTCTGAAGCAATTGCCCGCTGTGTCGGCGGTTTCCATTAAGTCCACTGCTCTTGCCAGTTTCAAAGACACGATTAACAGGAGCATGGCGCTGTCACTGGGAACATTGATCGTTTTCGCGTCTGTAATTGCAGCGGGAATGATCTACAACGGCGCGCGGATTGCGCTTTCCGAAAGAGCGAATGAACTGGCAACTCTACGCATCCTGGGGTTTACGCGCCAGGAAATTACAGTGATCCTGCTGGGAGAACAAGCGCTGTTGACCGCTCTGGCATTGCCGTTTGGCTTCGCCGCAGGATATGGCTTATGCGCATTGCTTTCAGCGCGACTGGAGACGGAACTCTACCGTATGCCGCTGGTGATCGAGAGTTCCAGTTATGCGTGGGCATTCATCATCGTATTTTGCTCAGCGGCCTTGTCCGGATTTCTTGTTGCCGGCCGGCTGCGGAAACTGGACATTGTATCGGTCCTGAAATCGAGAGAATGAGTATGAAGAGACGAAACAGAATCCTATTTACCACGGCGGCGCTTGTGATTGCTGGTGGGTTGTTCATGGCGCTGCGGCCCAAGCCGATCACAGTGCAGACGGCCGCGGTGAGCGCCGGACCTCTGCAGCAGACTCTGGATGAAGAGGCCAAAACCAGAATGCATGATCATTTCGTTATGGCGGCCAGCGTAGCCGGCAAACTGCGGCGAATCGAATTGCACGCCGGTGATCCGGTACGCGCCGGCCAGATCATTGCGTGGGTGGATCCCACGCCGATTGATCCGCGAGAAACAGCCGTACTTCAGGCCCGGCTGGCTGCAGCCCGCGCAACTCAACAGCAGGCGGACGCAGAAGTGGGGCGGGCTAAAGCCGAAAACGATCAGGCCGCTCTTGATTTGGAGCGGACACGAAAATTGTTTGAGCAGGGCGTGGCTTCAAAAGAGTCTTGCGACAAGGCTGTCAATTTGGCTGCTGCAACAGGTAAACAACTGGAAGCAGCAACATCCAAAGCCCAATCTGCCGCCTATCAAGTGAAAGAGGCCCATGCCGCGTTGATGAGCCGGGCAAGCGATCATCCGTCCGCGCCGGTGCCCATTCAATCTCCAGTCTCAGGACGCGTCCTCAGGCTTCTGGAGCAGAGCGAGCGGGTTGTAACCGCGGGAACCCCGCTGGTCGAAATCGGATACACGCCAAAGCTGGAAATCGTGGCTGATTACCTGACGCGGGACGCCGTCCAGATCAGCCCGGGCATGGATGCGCTCATCGAAGACTGGGGTGGTGATAAGGCTCTGCGTGCTCGCGTGCGTACGGTTGAGCCCGGCGGCTTCACGAAGATTTCTGCTTTGGGAGTTGAGGAACAGCGCGCGAATGTTGTGCTGGATTTTGTCGACGGCTCAGATAAATTGGCTGACGCCTATCGCGTCGAGGTGCGAGTCATTACGTGGCAAGCGCCCAATGTTCTCAAAGTCCCTTCCAGCGCTGTATTTCGCTCAGGGGAAGAATGGGCCCTATTCATCGTCAGGAATGGTGTAGCCCACCAAACCACCGTAAAGCTTGGCCATCGCGGCGCCGCAGAGACTGAAGTGATGCAGGGCGTCACTACCGGCGACAGTGTGATCATTCATCCCAGCGCCGAAGTGAAAGAAGGCATCCGGGTGGCTTTGCGGTTTGGTTAACAGCTTCTTGTCCTCTTTCAGCCGACAGCGCTTTGTTCAGGCTGAGCTGGGTCCTCTTTCAAAATCTTTTGTCTGTAAACCGTCCGAACCAGGACCACAATTACCGTCGTGAGCGGGGCCGCCAGGGCAATTCCGATGCTGCCCACCAGGATCGCCAGCACAAGTTGCACTGAAAGCGTGAGCCCCGGCGGGAGGTGAACTGCCGCGCGTTCTGCAATGGGAGTGATCAACAGCCCTTCAATCGCGTGCACCGCCCAAAAAAGCAGAACTACAAACAAAGCCTGTCGAGGGCCGTTCGTAAAAGCCAGCAGCACGGGTGGAATGGCCGAGAGCACTGGGCCAACGTTGGGAACAAAGGTGAGGAGCGCCGCCAGAATCCCCAGCGTTCCAGCCATGGGGATGCCCAAAGCCCACAAGCCCAAGGATACCATGAGACCAACGCCACACATCGCCACCAGTCTGGCGATCAGCCACCAGCGCAGCGCATCCGCAATTTCATTCCCAACGTAATTTACGTACGTGCGGTTTGCTGCCGGAAAAAATGTTTCAAAGCCTCTGCGATACGTTCGTGGCTCGGCCGCCATCACGATTCCCAGAAAAAGCACGATGACAATACCGGCCAGGAATCCGAGCGTAGTGCTGAGAACACCAGTGACTCGCGGCAGGATGTCCATCGCTCGCGGGAACTGCTCGGCGCCGAAGCCATGGGCCAGCAGCCAGCGGCCCCACTGCTGGCTGCGCACCTGGACCATCAACGTCCTGGCCGCCTGGGGCAGTTTCTCGTGTAGCTGATCTATCTGGTCTTCAATAGCCGGGCCCCGCAACCAGATTCCCAGCCACAATAATGCGGCGATCACGATCAACATCAGCGGGAGCGCCCAGCGCCGCCTCAATCGGGTATGCGTCTCAATCCAGCCGCACAAAGTATCGAATACCACAGCAACCAGAATGCCGGCAAAAATGAGCAGAATTGCAACTCGTGCCACCCACAACCCGCATAGCAATGCAATCAGAACCGCCACAGTCAAAAAAACAACTACTGTCTTTCCCGGTAGCGACTTGGAAATCGACGGGGTTACGTCGCGCTGATCCGAATGCTTTTCCGGTACAGGCGGAACTTTCTTAAGCTCAATTACCGTCGGCATGATTACCTGAACCTCTGTCGGTACGTCTTTCGCGTCTACAACCCAGCATCACGCCGGTTCAGCGTTACGTCTGTGACGATGCTCACAGCAATGGAAGGTGGAGAGATGATTCAACTAAGTCAGTTGCTTGCTCAGGCAGCCTTGCTGCGCTCCTGACGTTCTTTCGACGGCTCCGGCTCGTGCTTGCGATAAAAATAGTTGTGAATGCTGACAAAAGCCACCGCCACATAGACTCCGTACAAGAAGCTTTCAATCATTCCCAGAAAAAAGCTCGCCCGCGTTAGCCATTTAAAACCCGGAAGAAAGATTTCCAGCATTCGAATGTAGACCGGCTTGGGTTCAACAATGTTCCACAGCACGCACAATATATATGTTTGCGTGAAAAACAGACTCAGGGTCCAGAACCAGGTCTTAAGGCGGAACATAACTTTTCTCCTTAACCCTCATGATCAAGGATCACCACGCTGTAAAGCAGTGACCGTCATCACAGGGCTTCGATTCAGGTCTTTGAGGGCAGCTTCCATGTGATGCCGGTCACTGCCGAGTCAAGGCCTACCTGCAATGATAGTGTTGGCCGAGTTCGCACTTGCAGGATCAGAATGTCTACCTCACAATCAGCATCACCACCCTCGCCCTCTCATCCGCTGGCCGGCCAAGACTCTCGCCGCAGACAGCCGCGGCAGGCCCGCACCTCAGACCAAAATCCGCGAGCACAGTGGCTTCAGGAATATGGCTGGGACGCAGTTACTGCCATCTTCACCTGCGCGGCCATCCTTATTTACCTGTTGCTGCACTATGCCTGGCCCATCGGCCGGATGGATGCAATACCGCTATATCTTGCATTGCTTGCAGGCGGCATTCCTCTGCTGGTTGGCCTGGCGCGGCAGCTCTTCAAGTTCCAATTTGGCGCTGATTGGCTTGCCGGCTTCTCCATAGTTACCGCAACTTTGCTCCACGAATATCTGGTCGCATGCATTGTCGTGCTCATGCTTTCCGGAGGATCGGCCCTGGAGCAGTATGCAACCCGCAGAGCGTCGTCTGCACTGCGTGCTCTGGCGAAAAGAATGCCCACCACGGCTCATCGCATCACCGGGAGTGGGACTTCGCTCATCAACGTTGATGAAATTATTGTGGGCGACACGCTGGAGATTTTTCCCCATGAGATTTGTCCCGTGGACGGAGAGGTGATTACCGGCTATGGCGACATGGATGAATCGTACCTGACCGGAGAACCCTTTGAGATCGCCAAAGCGCCTGGATCACAGGTACTGTCCGGCGCCATCAATCGTGATACCGTTTTGAAAATCCGCGCCATCCGGCTGCCCGTCGATTCCCGCTATGCCCGTATTTTGAAAGTCGTCGAGCAGGCAGAACACAATCGGCCCCGGATGCAGCGCATCGCTGACCGGCTGGGCGCCTGGTACACGCCGCTGGCACTCGGTATCGGAGTTGCCGGCTGGCTTTTTTCCGGAACGCTCGAGCGTTTTCTCGCCGTTGTTGTGATTGCAACTCCCTGTCCGCTTCTCATCGGAATTCCTGTAGCGATTATCGGCGGCATCTCACTGGCAGCACGCCGCGGCGTGGTGGTAAAGCGCCCGAAAATCCTGGAACAGATCGATTCCTCCGAGACTTTCTTTTTTGATAAAACGGGAACTCTCACCTACGGGCGCCCCGCGCTGACTGATGTGTTTTGCGCCTCAGGAGTGAGCCAAAGAGAAGTGCTGGCTTATGCGTCCAGCCTGGAACAGTACTCGCGGCATCCGCTCGCGCAGGCCATTCTGGATGCAGCGAAGGCTCTGCAGCTCCAAATCTCCGTTCCCTCGGAAGTGAACGAAAAACCGGGCGAAGGGCTTTCGGGAAAAGTTGCAGGACGTCAGGTTCAGATCACCGGCAGAAATCAGGCAATTGCAAAGGGCCTGATAACGAACGGGGAATTGCCGCCCATCGAGTCCGGGCTTGAATGCCTGGTCCTGGTTGACGGACGTTTTGCGGGCCTGCTCCGCTTTCATGATGAACCGCGCGCGGAAAGCAGCTCCTTTGTCCGCCATCTCAAGCCACGGCATCAGGCAAACCAGATTGTTCTTCTTTCCGGAGACAGGCAGTCGGAAGTGGAACATCTGGCAAAGATCGTCGGAATTGAACGGATCTACGCCGGAGTTGCTCCGGAAGAAAAGTTGCGGCTGGTAACCGAAGAGACCGCTCGCCGTAAAACGCTTTTTGTTGGCGACGGAATCAATGACGCGCCGGCCATGCTGGCGGCAACAGCCAGCGTGGCCCTCGGCGGACAAAACAGCGACGTCACCTCGGAAGCAGCCGACGCAGTTGTGATGGACTCATCCTTGCGCAAAATTGATGAGCTGATCCACATCGCGCGCAGGACCCGTTCCATTGCGCTCCAGACTGCACTTGGCGGAATGATGCTGAGCGGCGCAGGAATGCTCTTCGCCGCCTTTGGCTATCTGCCACCGCTGGCCGGCGCGATCACGCAGGAGGTAATCGATTTGCTTGCGGTGTTGAATGCGCTGCGGGTGGGAATTGGGAAAACGCAATTGAGCGATTTTTAAACCAGGGAATCAGCAGCGGCTCTCGGCCATTTGGCGAGTGGACATTGTTGCCTGAATGTTTGTCACCTTCACTTGTACCCTGCCCTGTATCACTACAACCCGTGATTCACTCGACTCCAGGCGGCGTTATTGTGCAGTACGCCAGGTTATCAGCCGGGCCAGCACATCATTGTGTGACCGTCATCACATCTGTTCGCCCATACCTGCGGATACAATTTCTTGTTGGAACTTTGGATCCGCAGCGTACCTTGAGCTACGCGTTCTGCCAGTGAGGCTCTTGTGTTGGGTGGTGTAACAAGATATCGAACGAGCATTGTGGTTTGCTTGCTGCTGTTGCTCACAGTTGTAACCCACCCTGACTTCGATCTTTCCGATGCGAAAACCCATCTGGGACATTCGTCTTTACATGTTGCTTTTCTGATAACAGGAGTGCCGTTTGTACAACTCATGGTTGCTGCCATTTTCCATAGTGATTTTCAGTTGACTGCGCACGAAACGCCACCGCGTCTTTTCTTCCCGCTGCTTTGTTAGACATCGCCCTTTCCCGGATTTTTCACGGTCCTTAAGTTCATCTCATTCATTCATTTGCCGGCGCACGAATTTGCCTGCTCGGCATCAAATGAACCTGCCCGCTGGGCAAGAGCAGCAAAGGAGCAATCATCATGCATTCGGTCATAGCATTCCCTTCGCAAACATCCGAGCCTGACTCCAACTTTGATCTCTATACGTGTCTCACCCAGGGTGAGCTTCGAGCAACGCTGGTGCCCTCTGAATATTCTCGCGGAGCACAATTGAGCCTGGAAGGCGAACCTGCTGCAGGAATTTTTTGCATCTGCACCGGACAGGCAAAGGAATACTTAAGTTCCGTAGCCGGCAAAGCGGCTATCATCCGCATCGTCCAGCCCGGAGATATTGTAGGGCTCGAAGCTGTCATGGGCGATTCCGTCTATCAGGCGACAGTAGAAGCAATTGAGCCCATGACCGCCCTTTTTGTCCCCACCAGAGAACTCTTAAGTGCGATGCGATCCGATGAAACATTTCGATTAGCTGTCGCTAGAGAACTTGGCAATCGGTGCAGGCGCACTTATAGCGACATCCGCCAATTCGGGTCAGCAGTAGCTGCTCGCGTGGCCCGTTTTCTCCTGGATCTGTATCGGGGCGCCGCAGCGAGACGCCGAAGATCGGGTAATCTGCGGATCAACCTTACTCACGAGGAAATTGCACAAAGCATAGGAAGTTCCCGGGAGACAGTTTCACGGATTGTCAGCTCCTTCCAACGAAAAGGATGGATCCTGATCAACGGACACCAGTGGAAGATCCAGAACGGACGCCAACTAGTGGTCCTGGCGGTGAAACAGAGAGGTGCGACTGAAGATCTGCCCCTTTCCGTAGCTTAAATGGAGCAGACGAACGCCGCCTCGCATGCCTTCGTGACCGATCTCCACTTAGGCAGCGACGAGTGAAATTCTTCCCGGACCGCCGCTGGCGGGCGCGTGGCCATGGGGAAGAGCAATTGAGGGATTTCTAAATACAAGTTCCGACCATGAACGATTTTCTCAAACGTAATCGAAAAGAGTCATGAAGCCGTAGTCCATGTGCAACTGCTGGTGACAATGGAACAGCGTCAGCCCCGGATTATCAGCAACGAAGTCCACCGTGGCCTCCTGATAACCACCCAGCATAAACACGTCTTTCAACAAGCCGGCGGTCGGCTGTCCCGCGAAGCTGGTCAGTTCAAAGCTGTGCCGGTGAAGATGAATGGGATGAATGTCGTCACTGGCATTGCGCATATGGAGGCGATACCGCTTGCCCTGGCGCAGATGAAATGATGCCGGCGCCGTCACATTGGCCATCGGATACGCAACTCCATTGATCGTCCAGCGGTTGAAGCCCTCTTCTGCCGCATTTTCTTTAACAAACGTCATCTCAAGAGTTTCATCCGGTGACGGCGCCGTTGCGCCCGGCTTGGCAAAGCGTGCGTAACTCCAGCGAAAGTGAGGTGCGGCAACCCATTGTGGTTTGCCTTTATGCCCCGCATATTCGACTACCACGCCCATGCCGTGCCGGCGATCATCATCAGCAAGGTCACCCATAATCCAGATGCCGGGATGATTCATTTGTACGATGGCAGAGATGCGCTCCGCTGTGCCCAGCCACAATCCTGGAACCGTCGCCGGGTTGGGCACAGGATTTCCATCCAGGGCAACCACGTGAAACGCATGGCCGGGCAAAGCCAGGCTGCGAATCTCTGTGGCGCTGCCGTTCAGAATGTGGAAGAGCACCCGTTCTCCTTGCTTCACACGAATTGGCTCACCATGGTGCAGCATGCGGCCATTGATGGTGAAAGACCCATAGCCCACCTCGTAGCCGTGCGGCATGCCCTTTGCCAGAGACGCCTTCATCGACGACTCACCCTGCTCTTGCAGTTCCTTCACCTTCGTTGCAGGAGAGAGAAAATCCTGCGGCATGTCTCCACCACGGCTGAACGTCGGCTCAAATTCCTTGAGCACGAGAAAGACTTCGCGATCATAATTACCGGGCTCGTGCCTCGGTTCGATGTAGACCGGGCCAACCTCACCACCATACTGTCCCGCTGAAAAATCTGCGCCGCCGCGATTGTGCGTGTGATAGAAGCGAAAGCCGGCCGGCTTTGGGGTGAATACAATACGTCGCCTGCCGCGTGCTGGGATAAAAGGCGTGCCTTCTTCTGCCGATCCGTCCACTTCCACGGGAATCATCTGGCCATGCCAGTGCAGTTGCTCAGCGACGTCTGTTTCGTTGTAGACGTCTATAACTGCCTGTTTTCCTTCTCTCAGGCGGACGAGCGGTCCGGGGAACTGGCCGTTGTAAGTTGTCAACGAGATGATTTTCTTAGGCGCAATCTCGACCGGAACCGTTTTGATTCGCAAAGTGTAATCCGCAGGGCTGGAATCTGATGAAACACTCTCCGATTCACGCTGCGCCGTGCCTGATTGCGTCCTGGCGAAACCGTCTGCAGGCGAAAACAGGACCGCTCCGGCAGTCATGCCGGCCGCTTTCAAAAAATTGCGTCTCGACTTCACCATATCTTTCATCTTTTCTTCCACCTAAGTGGTTTTCTTTGAACTGGCGTTGCCGACAGGAGCCAAGCCAGGTACCATCGCAGTGACAGCAGCCTGAACGCTCAGGTTTCAGTTATTGGAAGCAGCGCCCGTGCCGCGTGCTGCTTTTCTTACATTTCTGGCCTCAGGCCATGCACCACCATATAAATCCCCAGCGCGATGAGCAGCACATTCAGGAGCTTGCGAAACTCTCGTTCTGGAATTTGCTTCAGAAGACGAACGCCCCAAAAAGTTCCAAGCAGCCCGCCGGCGATCATAAGGAGCAAGAGAGGCCAGGCGCCAAAAATTCCGCTGCTTTCGATGGCAAGATATACCGGCATTCGGGCGCCATCTACGATCAGAGCTACGGCGGTCGCTGTTGCCACCAACTCCTCTTTGGAAATCCCGAACCCGAGAAGCGCCGCTGAACGAATCCCTCCCTGATTGCCAACCAGTCCGCCAAAGAATCCCGACAACGCGCCCGCAAACCAGGCCATACGCCGGCCGAACTGTACTCGTTCCGTAAATCCTGCCAGCCCGGAAGTTCCGGCGAAAAGCAGCAGGCACCCAAAGACAATTGCCAGGGCCGGGCTATTGGCCCGTGCATTGAGCAACGCGCCTCCCAGACCTCCGGCTGCGCTGAGGATGCCGAAATTCAAAAAGACTGTCCGGTTCACGTGCCGGCGCAGTCCCCAGAACCTCGCCGCGGTCGCGACCAAATGCGGCACTGAAACAATGGCCACGGCCAGCTTCGCTCCGTAATGAAGGGACAAAAGTGGAGTGAGAAGACTCCCTACTCCAAAACCGCTGACCGCTGCTACCCCACCGGCCGCTATTGCCACCAGCAACGCCAGCAATGAGAAAGTCATGGTGCCTCGGAGTTGGTAGTCTATAAGGAAGCTAACTCATTATCGAAATTCTTCCGCTTCTGCATACAATGGCGTTGGGATGGGAACAACTGCAAATGTAGCTTCGCCTGTTCATGTGCCGGAAAACTTTACTGGCCTGACCTCTCCGGAAGCCGCTGCACGGCTCGGGAAATTTGGGCCAAACGATCCTGCGCCTCCGCGCCAGCGGTCCCTCGCCGCCGAGTTGCTGATGCTGTTTGCCAATCCGCTGGTCGTCATTCTTCTTTTCGCCGCCGTGATATCCGGATTCATCGGCCAGTGGCTGGATACCGGGATCATCGTGGGAATGGTACTCATCGGCGCCGCTATCAACTTCTACCAAACTTATCGCTCGAAGGTTGCAATCGAAAATTTGCGCGCGCGGGTCGCGCCCACTGCCACAGTTCTGCGCGATGGCCAGTGGCAGGAAATCAAGCGCCAGATGATCGTCCCGGGCGATATCGTGCGGCTTTCCGCCGGTGACCTGGTACCGGCGGATGCCCGGCTGCTGACCGCGCGCGATCTCTACGTCCAGCAGGCCGCGCTGACAGGCGAGTCGCTGCCTTCGGAAAAAGAAGCGACCGCGGATGCAAAATCGTCCGCTCCCGAAGCTCGCAACATGGTTTTCCTGGGTACTTCCGTGGTCAGCGGAACCGCGGTAGCGGAAGTGGTTGCCACCGGCAAACAGACCGAATTCGGCGACATAGCCGAACGGCTGGCGGCGCGTCCGGAGGAAACCGCCTTCGACCGCGGCCTGCGCAAGTTCGGCGCGCTCATCATGCGCGCGGTTGTTTTCCTGGTGCTCTTCCTGCTGGTGGTGAGTATTGTTCTTCACCATGACATGCTGCAATCGCTCCTCTTTGCCGTTGCGCTTGCTGTCGGTCTGACGCCTGAATTCCTTCCCATGATCACTTCCGTCACGCTGGCCAAAGGTGCCGTGGTGATGGCGCGCAAGAAGGTGATCGTCAAACATCTCTCCGCCATCCAGAATTTCGGCAGCATTGATGTGCTGTGCAGCGATAAAACCGGCACCCTGACCACCGGAAACATGGTGCTGGATCGCTCGATTGATCCCTTCGGGCATCCGGCGGAGCGGGCGTTCGAGCTTGCCTACATTAACAGCAAATTTGACACCGGAATCCGCAGCCCCCTGGACGCTGCCATTCTCAAGAAGCCATGTGCAACCGTGGATGCATTTGAGAAGCGCGACGAAATTCCATTTGATTTTGAGCGTCGCCGTCTCTCCATTGTGGTGGAGCGCACCGGTAACCGGACGCTCATCACCAAGGGTTCGCCTGAAGGAATTTTTCCGCTCTTGACGGCCTATGAGTCTGAGGCGGCAACGCACCCGGTGACTCCTGAAACTCTTTCTTCTTTTCGCGCCACCTACGAAGGCCTCAGCAGCGAGGGATTTCGCGTGCTCGCCATTGCCTATGCCAACGTTGCTTCCCGCCCTTCTTATTCCGTTGCGGATGAACGCGATCTCACCCTGGCCGGCTTCCTGGCGTTTGGCGATCCCCCGCTGGCCGACGCTGGTGAGGCCGTTGCGGCGCTCAAACGCGATGGCGTTGAAGTCAAGATCATCAGTGGTGACAGCGACCTGGTCAGCGGCAGGATCTGTGGGGACGTGGGGCTCGACGCGGGAAAAATCGTTCTGGGAACAGATCTGGACAAAATGAGCGACAGCGCTCTGGCTCACGTGGCCGAGCAAACCACGGTCTTCGCACGCGTCTCTCCGGCGCAGAAGAACCGCATCATCATGGCTCTGAAGCATCGCAGCCACGTGGTCGGCTACATGGGTGACGGTATCAATGATGCTCCCTCTCTGCACGCCGCAGATGTGGGCATCTCGGTCTCCACCGCCGTGGACGTGGCGCGCGATGCGGCCGACATCATCCTGCTGGAGCCCGGGCTGCGCGTGCTGCACGATGGAATTCTGGAAGGCCGGAAAGCCTTCGGCAACGTAATGAAGTATTTATTGATGGGAACCAGTTCCAATTTCGGAAACATGCTCAGCATGGCAGGCGCTTCATTATTTCTTCCATTTCTGCCCATGCTTCCCACGCAGATCCTTTTGAACAACTTTCTCTATGACATGGCTCAGGTGACAATCCCCACCGACAATGTGGACGAAGAGTACGTGCGTTCGCCGCAGCACTGGGATATAAGCCTCATTCGCAATTTCATGATCTTTATAGGCCCCATCAGTTCCATCTACGACTTTCTGACCTTTTACGTGCTTCTGCATTTCCTGCACGCCGGCCAGGAGGAGTTTCATACCGGATGGTTCGTGGAATCCCTGGCCACTCAGACCTTGGTGCTGTTTGTCATTCGTACAGTTGGCAACCCCCTACGCAGCCGTCCCAGTCCTGCGCTCGCGGCCACGACCCTGGGTATCGTTTTGCTGGGCCTGCTGATTCCCTTCACTCCGATTGCGCGCGATCTGGGCTTTGTGCCCTTGCCTCCGGTGTACTTTGCCTTCCTCGCGGGAGCAACGGTCACCTACCTGCTGCTGGTAGAAATAGGAAAGCGGATCCTGATGCGCAGAACCGTTCGGGTTTAGAGCGCGAGCGCGTGGGCAACAATTTTTCTAGATGGAGTTATTGTTCTGACAGAGCTACCGAAACTGCTGATAACTTCGCCATATCAAACTCCGGGGAAAGGTTCTTCATTTGATCCAAAAAGGGAATGAGGGCCGTGATCTTCGGTGATGTGAACCGAATGGCTTTAGCCAGTAAGCCAACCGGCCTGGACTCATGATCGTCACAGCCCTCAATGTCGACAAATTGCTTGTCGTAACAGCCGATGCCAGCGGGCCCCTCACAAGCTCGTTAGCTCAGCATTCTTCCGCTTTTTCTCAGGAGGTGTTGGGTGAGATCAGCGGATGAACCCTTCTCCATTTCCTAAGTGTTACGGTGAACATATTAGGGCTGCCATTCATCGAGCGATGTGACGGCGGTCACGCATCACTGTGATGTAGTTTTCTTCATCGCCAATGCAAATTTTCTGCGCATAACAATTTCAATTTGTCCGAACTAATCGCTGACTCATGTGATGACTGTCACAGGCTTCGCTAGCCCATCGGCATAGCCTGAGGTTAGGAAATTCACCTCCAGACATCAGGCTGGCGGGAGGATGAGATTATGCCGGTCTCTGTGCAGGAATCCGCACCGAAAATCGCCAAGGTCATTCCACTTCCTTCTCCCGCGAAGATTCGCCCAAAACGACGCCGCATCGCCAAATGGACTTATTGGATCGCTCTCGCCTTGTTGTTAGCAGCCGGAGCCGGGATCTGGTGGTCTCGGTCGCAGGCGGCCATAAAGTTTGAGACGCTGCCGGTAGATCGCGGCATCATCGAGATGAACATCACTGCCACTGGAACCTTGAATCCGGTCGTGAATGTTCAGGTAGGCAGCCAGGTCTCCGGGAATATCAAAGCCTTGTACGCGGATTTCAACACCAGAGTGAAAAAAGGCCAGCTTGTCGCGCTGATTGATCCGCAGATCTTCCAGGCGCAAGTGGACCAGGCCAGCGGCGCAGCGGCGGCAGCGAGTAGCGCGGTCATTTCTGCTCAGGCCCAGTACGAAAAAGCCAGCTCTGATCTGCAAACCGTAACCGCGAACAAACTTAATGTGGAATCGATTTTGGCAAAAGACAAAGCCAATGCGCTGAATGCTCAAAACCAGTGGCAGCGCAGCGAGCAGCTTTTTCGCGAAGGTGTAGTTTCCGAACAGGATCACGATGCCGCCCGCGCCGCCTCTGATGCTGCTCAGGCGCAGGTGGCGGCTGACCAGGCACAGATTGACGCAGCCGAACACAATATTCAATCTGGCCGCGCGCTCGTTGATGCAGCGCTGCAACAGTCACATACCGCTCAGGCTCAGCAGCGCCAGGCAGAAGCAGCGCTTGCGCAGGCAAGAATCAATCTCGAGCACACGCGCATTTTGGCGCCGGTTTCGGGTACCGTCATTGCCCGCCATTTTGACGTTGGGCAGACCGTCGCTGCATCCTTCCAGGCGCCCGACATCTTCGATATCGCGCAGGACCTTACGCAGATGCAGGTTGACACCAACGTTGATGAATCCGACGTAGGAACTATCCGTACCGGCCAGCCGGTTAGCTTTACAGTCGATGCCTATCCGTCCTTGATTTTTCACGGCAGCGTAACCGATGTGCGCAAGGCTCCCATTGTGGCTCAGAATGTGGTTACCTACGATGTTGTCATCCAGGTGTCAAATCCCGATTTGAAACTCTTTCCCGGCATGACCGCCAATGTGAGCATTCTTAGTGCCCGAGCAGAGGACGTGGTCAAGGTCCCCAATGCGGCGTTGCGGTTCCGTCCTTCCGCAGATGTGCTTAAGAAGAATGGCTTGACCACGCCCAAAGCGGGCACGCAGCAGATTTATCTGCTTGCGGGCGGAAAGCTGAAGGCGGTCACGATCAAGCCCGGCATTTCTGATGGAAAATTCACCGCTATCTCCGCTGATGGTGTGAAGCCGGGAGATAACGTCGTGGTCAGGGCCACAGCAGCAAGCACTGCCACCTCCAGCGCGACGAGCACACCCGGCGGCGCTGGCGCTCGCAGGCCCGGAATGTGAGTATTGTCATGGCCCCCCTCATAGACGTTCATAATCTCTGGAAAATTTATGACCTCGGTGAAGTGCAGGTGAACGCCGTCCAGGATGTCTCGCTCGCCATCGAACGCGGCTCTTTTGTGGCCATCATGGGACCGTCAGGTTCGGGTAAGTCCACATTCGTAAATCTGCTCGGCTGTCTGGATCGGCCGACCACAGGTGTTTATCTGTTGGATGGCATTCCCATAGAAAGTCTTGACCGCGATCAACTGGCTGAAATTCGAAACCAGAAGATCGGTTTCATTTTCCAGACTTTTAATCTGCTTTCTCGCACCACCGCTATTGAGAACGTTGAACTCCCGTTGCTGTACACCGGGCAAAACGTCCCCGACGCTGAGGAACGCGCGCGTCAGGCGCTTGCTTCCGTGGGGTTGGCCGGCCGGGAGTTAAGCCTGCCGAATCAACTTTCTGGCGGACAGCAACAACGCGTGGCCATCGCGCGAGCCCTTATCAATAACCCGGAAATTCTCCTCGCGGATGAGCCTACCGGACAGTTGGATACGCGCACCGGCGACGAGATCATGAAGATTTTTCAGGAGCTGAATCGTGAGCGCGGCATCACTATCATTCTGATCACGCATTCCGACGAGATCGCAACCTATGCAGACCGTATTGTGCGGTTTCGTGACGGCCAGATTGTGAGCGACGAACCTGTCGCGCATGAACTCGCCCACGCACCCTCGGTGCCGCAGATGGCGGAGGTACTGTCATGAAGCGCCTGTACTCAGCAATGCGAATTGCCTTCAGGGCCCTGGAGGTCAATAAAATTCGTTCCGCCCTGACAATGCTCGGGATAGTCATTGGCGTGGCTGCCGTAATTGCTACCGTGGCCGTGGGCTCGGGCGCAACTCAGCGCGTGCAGGAGCAGATTGCCAGCATCGGCAGTAACGTCATCATTATTATTCCCGGAAGCATGACAAGTTCGGGCCTGCGCATGGGCACAGGCAACGCAATCACGCTGACGGAATCTGATGCTCGGGACCTTGTGGCGCAGTGTCCGGAAATTGCCGCAAGCGCTCCCACGGTGCGTGGTACAGCGCAGATTGTTTATGGCGACGCGAACTGGGCGACCTCAGTCCTCGGAACTACACCTTCTTATCTGACGATTCGCGATCTTCCCGTGGCAAAAGGCGCAACATTCACGAATCGCGATGTGGATTCAGCCAACAAAACAGCCTTGCTTGGGCCTACTGTGGTCGACAACCTGTTCGGCGATTCCGACCCCGTAGGCCAGAGCGTCCGCATCAAGCACGTGCCTTTTACGGTGGCTGGCGTCCTTGCCCGCAAAGGCCAGTCCCCTACCGGACAGGACCAGGACGACATCGTCCTCATTCCAATTTCCACAGCAAAAAGAAAAGTTCTGGGAATCCGCTCCGCCAATGCTGATGCTGTGAACAGCATCATGATCCAGGCGAAAGATGCCAGCCAGATGCATGCTGCGCAGGATGCGGCCACTGCACTGTTACGTCAGCGGCATCATTTGCAGCCAGGACAGGAAGACGACTTTTCCATCCGCAACATGGAAGAAATTTTTGCCGCGCAGGAGACATCATCGCGAGTAATGTCGCTCATGCTTGCCGCCGTGGCGTCCGTTTCACTGATTGTCGGCGGGATCGGAATCATGAACATCATGCTGGTTTCCGTTCGCGAGCGCACGCGGGAGATTGGCTTGCGGCAGGCTGTCGGTGCCAAAACCCGCGACATTCTCACCCAATTCCTGGTAGAAGCAACAACGCTCTCCATTGCAGGCGGTGTTGTCGGGATTGTCGTAGGGATCGGCGCATCAGCCATCATTTCCAGATTGGCCAACTGGCAAACGGTAATTGGGTGGGGTGCGGTCCTGCTGGCGGTATTTTTCTCCGCTCTCGTAGGCATCAGCTTCGGCTATTACCCCGCGCGCAAGGCTGCGTATCTTGATCCCATCGAGGCATTGCGCTATGAATAGCCGCGCGATGCAAAGCAAGTTCTTCTCCCCGGGCTCCTGCCCGAGCGCAGATCAGGATGGCAATCATGCGATTTAAATGGATAGGCCTTTCGCTGGCTCTGATGCTGGGTGTGACCATCGGCATCGGAAGCTATGCTTTTATCTATGCCAAAGGATATTCCTATCTCCTGAATGATCCTTCCGCTTGTGCCAATTGCCACGCCATGCGCACGCAGTATGACGGTTGGGTCAAATCCAGCCACCACTCCGCCGCCACCTGCAACGACTGCCATACACCGCATAATCTGGTCGCTAAGTATGCAGTGAAGGCTTCCAATGGATTTTTTCATTCTTTCTATTTCACTTCCGGCAGGTATCCCGACACAATCGAGATCACAAAATTTGACCGCAAGGTAACGGAAGCAGCCTGCCGCCGCTGTCATGAAAACATCGCGCAGGCTATCGACGCCAACAGCGTGCATGGCCGGGCGCAGGGCATCGAGTGTACGCGCTGCCATTCTTCCGTGGGCCACGCGGAAGCGGCAGCAGCCCTGCCGCAGCAGCAAAATCTCTGGAGCAGATATGAACCCCGCTAATGCCGATGAAAAACGGCCCTCCCGCCGCTGGTTGATTACAACTGTGGCGCTGGCGGCCGTCGCAGCCTTTGCTGTCACCGCCCTGCTGATCAATATTTTTGAACGCAAACAGGAAGCCAAAAATCCTTTCTATCGTGTCGTGGAACTGGATGACACCATCTCTGATCCTGCTGTCTGGGGAAAAAATTTTCCCATGCAGTATGACTTGTACCTGCGCACCGTGGACATGGAGCGGACCAAGTACGGCGGAAGTGAAGCCGAGCCTCATTCGCCCACTGCGGCCGACCCGCGTTCCGTAGTCGGACGTTCCAAATTGGAACAGGATCCCAGGCTGAAAGTCATGTGGGCAGGCTATGCCTTTTCCAAAGACTATCGCGAGCGGCGCGGGCACGCCTACATGCTGGATGACCAGACTTTTACCGGCAGGCAGCAAGCCAATCCACCCGGCGCTTGCCTGAACTGTCACGCCTCCATGGTTACGGTTTATAACCGGGTGGGGAATGGCGATATCTTCAAGGGCTTCCAGGCCATCAATCACATGCCGTACAAGGAGGCCCGCCAGTATGCAAAGCATCCGGTTGCATGCATTGATTGTCATGATCCCAAAACCATGCAGCTCCGCGTCACGCGTCCGGCCTTCATTGAAGGTATTAAGAACTTAAAGGCCAGTCAGGGCATACAGAACTACGATGTGAATACCATGGCCACCCGCCAGGAGATGCGGTCGTACGTTTGCGGGCAGTGCCACGTCACTTATTACTTCAAAGGTCCGGAAAAGCAGCTTACCTTCCCCTGGACCAAAGGCCTGAGCGTCGAAAACATCATTGCCAATGAGGATGAAACTCACGTGAAGGAATGGGAGCATCCGGACAGCGGCGCTCCTCTCATCAAGGCGCGTCATCCTGAATTTGAAGTGTGGAACCAGGGCGTTCACGCGCGTTCCGGAGTGGCCTGCGCGGATTGTCATATGCCCTACACCCGGATGGGAGGATTGAAAATCAGCGACCATCAGGTGAACAGTCCTTTATTGAAAATCAACCGCGCCTGCCAGACCTGCCATCATTTTCCCGAAGAGGAGCTGAAGGCCAGGGTTGAAGACATCCAGGATCGCTTCTTCAACTTGAGAAACACTGCATTAGACGCATTGATGGATTTGATCAATGACATCAAAGCCAACAAGGACAAAGTGACAGCAGATCAATTGGCGCAAGCGCGTGATTACCAGCGACGCGGCCAATTCATGATTGACTTCATCATGTCTGAAAATTCCATGGGCTTTCATGCTCCCCAGGAAGCCACGCGCATCCTCGGTGACGCCATCAACCTTTGCCGTCTGGGTCAACTCGCGCTGCATGGCGGCCCGCCGCCGAGTCATAACCCGCCCGGCTTCTGAACTGGTTCCGGCAAAGGCGCGGGGCCATCGGAATTAATGGTTAAACATACCATTGTTCTGGGGTTCTCGAGGTGCACCGCGGTTGCGCGTCGTCGAGTAATACTCCGAAATGATCCATCGGGAAATCAACATCTCCACTACCTGACGAAGATCTGACAAAGTGAAGCGCGAGGCTTTCTCCCCCAACTAGTGTGACCGCCGTCACATACCCGCCGTCTTATCTGCATATATAGAAGATAAGAATCCATAAGCCCGTGAGCGCCGTCCCAGTGCGCTCCAGAGGAGGGACGTTCTGATGGTCCCGCAAAAAGGTCTTATATCTAAAGCCCTTGCTGAACACGGCATTCCACGCCGTGACTTTTTGAAATATTGCAGCGCGATGGTAGCTGTCCTCGCTCTGCCTGAAGCCTACGCAACCGATGTAGCCAACGCGCTGGAAAAAACCAAACGCCCTGTCCTGGTTTGGCTTGAATTCCAGGACTGCGCCGGCAATACGGAATCCATGCTGCGATCGAGTCATCCAGACGTCGCTTCCGTAGTGTTGGAAACGCTCTCGTGGGAGTATCACGAAACCATCATGGCCGGCGCCGGCAAACAGGCCGAGGCAGCTTTGCAGCGCGTGGTGCGTGAAGAAAAAGGTAAATACCTCGTGGTTGTCGAAGGGGCAATCCCCACAGCCGACGACGGCGTTTACTGCACCATCGGCGGACGCACAGCGCTGGACATCGCCCGCGAAGTCTGCGGCAACGCTGCTGCCACAATCGCCGTCGGCGCATGCGCGTGGGATGGTGGTTTACCCCGTGCTCATCCCAATCCCACCGGCGCTGTAGGAGTCGAGGAAGCCGTGCCGGGAATTAAAGTTGTGAACCTCGGCGGCTGCCCACACAATGCGGAAAATACCGCCGCCGTCATCGTTCACTATCTGACCTTCGGCGAACTTCCCGCTCTCGACCAATTCAACCGTCCTCTGTTCGCATACGGCGCGCTCATTCACGATCAGTGCGAGCGCCGCGCGCATTACGATGCCGGTCGGTTCGTTGAGGCCTGGGGCGATGAAGGCCATCGCAAAGGATGGTGCCTCTACAAGATGGGATGCAAGGGCCCGGCATCTACCTACAACTGCCCGAGTGTTCGCTGGAACGGGCAGACCAGTTGGCCCGTAAAATCCGGTCACGGTTGCATTGGCTGTGCTTCCAACCGCTTCTGGGATGCCAAGTCTCCGTTCTATGAGAGGCTGCCGCATGTGGCCGGATTCGGAGCAGACGTCAACGCCGGTGACATCGGCGCAGCGCTGGTCACCGCCGTCGCAGCAGCTACGGCGGCCCATGGAGTCATCAGCATCGCGCGACACAAGCGCGCCGGTCTAACGGACGAATCTCCGCCTCCTGAAACTGAAACCGCGTCCAAAGCAGCGTCCGGGAAGGAGGCATAACATGGCACGCATCGTAGTTGATCCCGTCACTCGCATAGAAGGCCACC
Organism: Candidatus Angelobacter sp.; assembly: GCA_036518395.1. Lineage (GTDB taxonomy): Bacteria > Acidobacteriota > Terriglobia > Terriglobales > Acidobacteriaceae > Angelobacter. Next base: position 28,384 of record DATDNH010000042.1, read on the forward strand.
TCCGCATTGAGGCGCAACTGGAGGGCAACAAGGTAAGCGATGCCTGGAGTTCCGGAACCATGTTCCGTGGCATTGAGCTCATCCTGCGCGGGCGTGATCCGCGGGAAGCCTGGATCTGGACGCAGCGCATCTGTGGTGTCTGCACCACTGTGCATGCGCTCACCTCCGTGCGCGCAGTGGAGAACGCCCTCGGCATCGAGATTCCTGACAATGCCCGCATCATCCGCAACCTGATCGCGGCGTCGCAACTGGTGCAGGACCACGTTGTCCATTTTTACCATCTGCATGCGCTGGACTGGGTTGATGTCACTTTGGCGCTCAAAGCCGATCCGGCGAAAACTTCACAGCTCGCGCAAGCCATCTCGGATTGGCCCAAATCGAGCACTGCTTACTTCAAGGGCATCCAGGATCGCGTCAAGACCCTGGTCGCCAGCAAGCAACTGAGCTTGTTCTCCAGCGGCTATTGGGGACATCCCGCATACCAGTTGCCGCCCGAAGCCAATCTGCTTGCAGTGGCGCATTACATCGAGGCACTCGACTTTCAGCGTGAATTCATTCGCATTCACGCTGTCCTGGGCGGCAAGAATCCGCACCTGCAAACTTATCTCGTTGGCGGAATGTCAACCGCTCTCGATCCCACCGAACCTGATGCGCCCATTAACCCGGAGCGGATCACTTACCTGATGAAGCTGGTGGAGAGCGCGCAGGAATTCGTCGACAAGGTTTACATTCCCGATGTTCTTGCTGTGGCGCCGTTCTACAAAGAATGGTTCACACACGGTGAAGGCTTGGGCAACTTCCTGGCTTATGGCGAGTACCCCGCCGCCAGCGTAAACAATCCTGCCGGCTTCTATCTGCCTCGGGGCGTGATTCTCAATCACGATCTCTCCAAGGTCTATCCGATGGATCCGGCGAACGTCACCGAGTACGTGACGCACTCCTGGTATGACTACGTCAATGGGGACGAAAAATCGCTGCATCCTTCGCAGGGAGAAACCGCGCCGCACTACACCGGACCAAAGCCTCCGTTTGAGTACATGGAGGTGGCGAAGAAATATTCCTGGCTCAAGTCGCCGCGGTATCAGGACAAGGCAATGGAAGTCGGCCCGCTTTCACGCATGCTCGTGGCCTATGCTTCCGGTCATAAAGATGTCCAGGCGGCCGTAAATGGAGTTCTGGCCAAGCTCAATGCGCCTGCCACTGCATTGTTCTCCACCCTCGGCCGCATTGCGGCGCGTGCGATTGAAACTCAGATCATGGCGCGAAAACTCAAGCCCTGGCTTCTCGAACTTCAGCAACACATGGGGAGCGGCGATCTTCGCATCCACGCAGGTGACAAATGGGACCCCGATACCTGGCCCAAAACCGCACAAGGCTTTGGCTTTCATGAAGCCCCTCGCGGAGCGCTGGGCCACTGGGTGGAGATCGAGGACAAAAAAATCAAGAACTACCAGTGCGTGGTGCCCTCCACGTGGAACGGAGGACCGCGCGACGCGCACGGACAGCGCGGCGCTTATGAATCCGCGCTGTTGAATACTCCCGTTGCCGACCCTGAGCGGCCACTGGAAATCCTGCGCACAGTGCATTCCTTTGACCCGTGTATGGCCTGCGCCGTCCACGTCCTGGATGTCGAGGGCCATGTGCTTTCGACCCGGCGAACTGCCTAGGAGGAGATATGGCGGCAACACCCAGTCGTCTACCGCAAGTAAACGCCTACGCTACCTTTGGAGAACGCCGGCTCGCCCGCGTGTATGTGTGGGAAATTCCTGTACGCATTGCGCACTGGATCATCTTTTTCTCTATCGCCGTGCTGTGCGTCACCGGCTGGTACATCCACAGCCCGTTCCTGATCTCGCGCGGCCCTCGCGCTTACACCATGGGCTACATGCGCTTTATCCATATCTTGACGGGCTACATCCTTCTTGCTGCTGTATTCGTGCGCGCCTACTGGGCCCTGGCTGGCAACTACTGGGCGAATTGGAAGTGGCTTGTCCCCACAACTCGCGCCCAGTGGAAAGCGCTCGGCCAGATGATCAAGTACTACACCTTTTTCCGGCGTGAGCCCGTTCATCAGGTTGGACATAACGCACTGGCGGGTTTTGCCTACGCCGGAATATTTTTTGTCATGGTGGTCGAAATCTTCACCGGACTGGTCCTCTACAGCCAGACCCGGGGCCCGGGAATTGCGCGTTCACTTTTCGGCTGGGTCCCCGGCGTGATTGATATCCAGTATTTGCGCCTGTTTCACTTTCTCGGCATGTTCATCTGCATTGCCTTTGTGATTCACCACGTGTACAGCGCGATACTGGTTTCCATTGAGGAGCGCAACGGTCTGGTGGAAAGCATTTTCTCCGGATACAAGTTCGTTCCCGAATGGGAACTCAAGGAAGAGGAGCGGCATCGCCTGCAAATTCTGAAAAGGTCTCTGCCCAGCCGTATTGCGCGGAAATTGGCAGAGCGTGAAAAGAGGAAATGAGGTCATGATCCGAAGCCAGCGGATTATCGTCCTGGGGCTCGGTAATCTGATTCGTCGTGATGATGGTGTAGGCGTCCACGCGATTCATCAATTGTTCAGAGATCACCGGATACCTGAATCCGTCGAACTTCTCGACGGCGGCACTCTGGGCCTTCAACTTCTGCCTGCAATCCAGGATGCTACCCACCTGCTGGCCATTGACGCCATCAACAACGGCGCTCGTCCCGGCACCATCTTTCGCTTCGATATTTCCGAGATCGAGCCTCTGCCCGGGACCCCGAGCGTCCACCAGATCGGATTTTCCGATTTGTTGGCGGCCTTGCGCCTGCTCGAGAGATTTCCCGAAAAAATGATACTGCTGGGCGTGCAGCCTGCTGAAACCGGCTGGGGGGACACCCTCAGCAGTACCGTTCAGGCGGCTTTGCCGGAGTTGATCGAAGCCGCCATCGATGAATTGCACGAATGGGCCTTGCAACCCGAATTAGTGGAGAGGTGAAGCGATGTGTCTGGCCATACCCGGAAAGATTCTCAACACACAGGCTGAGAATGGCGTGCGTACGGGCCGCGTGCAGTTTGGCGGCATCGTGCGCAGCGCGTGCCTGGATTTTGTTCCTGAGGCTGAGACCGGTGATTACGTCATGGTGCACGTGGGTTTCGCCATCAGCCGTGTAGACGCCGCCGAGGCCGAGCGCACCTACGAGGCGCTGCAC
>DATDNH010000043.1:0-3208 GCA_036518395.1 Candidatus Angelobacter sp.
TGTCGTTTGCGTTCTCTACGTTAAATCTCTTTTCTCTTGCTTTTTTTCGGATAAATTCAGTCTCGCAGCCGCTCTGCACCAAGTCAAGCCGCGGCAATCCCGCGCGCCAATGATAGAATTTCAAGAGGCTGAATCGCATGAATCAATCAGAACTGCTGAAAATTCTGGAATCCGTGCAGGCCGCGAAACTCGCTCCGAGCGCGGCCATCGAGCGCCTGAAGCACTTGCCGTTTGAAGACCTCGGCTTCGCCAAAGTCGACCATCATCGCGCTCTCCGCCAGGGCTTCTCCGAAGTTGTCTTCGCCAAAGGCAAAACCCCGCAGCAGGTGGCTTGTATTGTGAAGGCCATGCTGCAAAAGAAAGATTCGCGCCACAACATCCTTATCACGCGTGCCGACGCCAAAGTCTTTGCCGCGGTGAAAAAAGCCAATGGCAAAACCGCGCGGGCGGCGCAATTTCATCCGCTTTCCAGCGTCATCACCATCGAGCGTAGTAGCGAAGTCACGGGCAGGGGCTTGATTCTTGTCGTCTCCGCAGGCACCAGCGATATTCCCGTCGCCGAAGAGGCGCTCCTCACCGCGCGTATGATGGGCAATCACGTGGATCAACTCTATGATGTCGGCGTCGCTGGCATCCATCGCCTGCTCGAACATTGCCAAAGCAAGCTCGCACAAGCCCGCGTAATTATTTGCGTTGCCGGAATGGAAGGGGCGCTGCCCAGTGTGGTGGGTGGCTTGGTTGCCGCGCCGATCATCGCTGTCCCCACCAGCGTCGGCTATGGGGCGAGTTTTGGCGGCATCGCCGCGCTCCTTGGCATGCTCAATTCCTGCGCCTCTAACGTCACCGTCGTCAACATCGACAATGGCTTCGGCGCTGCCTGCGTCGCCTCTTGCATCAACCGCCTTTGAAACTTTTTCTCTTTACCATCTGCCGTCACAGGAGAGAACTATTTTCACCTTCCCGGTTTCAGAAAGCCATTGGTCCCCATTGGCGGCGCCGCGTGAAAAGGGTCGAATCAGATTCGCGACTTGCAGCCAGCCCGCCGGAGAGAGAATCCATTTGAACTTTGAGGAAGAAATTGCAGAGACCCCACGATCTTCTTTTCCTTGCAGAAGCAACAGTTCGCAACCGCCGATCGCAGTGACGTTCGGCTGCTCATGGAGCCGGACGGTCGTCTCCTTGCCTCTCGCCAGTTGAATGGCAATGCGGCGCAATTGGTAAGCCTCTTTGGGAGTGAACTCGTAGAGGCGAATCAGCGGGCAATCGGGTGATCCACTTTCGAGAAACTCCAGTTTCATGTCCTTCTCTGCCCTCTGTGCCTCTGCCTAGTTTCCTTAGACCTTAAGCAGAACTTTCATTACGCCAGGCTTTTGCGCGTACACGATTGCTCTTGAAGCCTCCGCCAGCGGAAACGTGCGCGTAATCAGCGGCCGCGGATCCACTTTCCCTGAACGCAGCAACGCGATAGCTTTCTCAAACGGCCCGCAGCGCGACCCTACCACTGTGATCTCCTTCACCACGATGGGCCACGTTTCCACCGGCGCCGCTCCATGAAACGTTGATTTCAACACTAATGTTCCACGCGGTTCGGTCATCTGTTGCGCCAACGCCAACCCACTTGGCGAACCGGTGGCTTCAACGAGCAAAGCATAGCCTTGCTTCACTCGTCTCAAATCGCTCGCATCCCCGCGAACTTTCTTCGTCTCGATTCCAGCCCGCCGCGCCAGCGCCAACTTCTTTTCGTGTTTGCCGTACATCACCACCGGCCGAACCACCGTCCGCAGCACGCGCGCTATCAATTGCGCCAGCTTCCCATCCCCCAGCACCGCCGGTGAGCGAAATTCTTTCACATGCACTTGCTCTAAAATCTCGCAAGCTGCCGCCAGCGGTTCCACGAACACTGCTTGTTCATCGCTCACAGAATTGGGAACAACATGCAGATTCTCGAGCGCCAGCGCCAAGTACTCCGCAAACGCTCCGTCGTGTGCAACGATCCCCAGCACGGTCCGCCGCACGCAATGTGTCTTCAATCCGTGCCTGCAAAACTCGCAGACTGGTTTGAAACCATACTCCGAGCATGTGACGTTAATCTCCCCGCAAACGCGCCGCCCGATCCACCTCTTCCGTTCGCCGGCCGAACCACCCGCAACCTCTGCGACTTCGCCAACGAATTCATGTCCCGGTGTTCCGCGAAAGTCGTGGTATCCGCGCAGAATCTCCACATCCGTGTTGCAAATCCCTGCCAGCAGCACGCGCACCAATGCCCAGCCGGGCCGCAGCTTCGGCAACGGCTTCACAACCGAATGCAGCTTTCCTTTCTTGACTTGAAATGCGAGCAATCGCGACGCGTCCTTCTTAGGCGTACTTTAGGGCATCATCATAGCCTGCAAGCAGGCATTGCGCATGATCTCAGCGCGCGAACGCCGCGTTGATAAACTCACCCACATCTTTGTGTAGCTTGTGGTGCTCTTTCTCGTCAATGTACATCATGTGACCGGCCTCGTAGTACGCAAAGCTGACGTTTTTCCGCACCGATGGTTCGAGGTTCATGTGCGTCACCGTGTTCTCGATGCCGTTGAACGGCGTGGCGACGTCATAGTAGCCACAAAGCACCAACACTTTCAGATGCGTCTGCTGGGTCATCGCCGCGCGCAAGACTTCCGCCACCTCAGTGTTGCCCGTCTGGTCCCACGGCCGTACGTTGGCGCTCACCGTATAGTACGCGTCGCTGTCCCACTTGAGTTCTCGGCGCACATAGTCGTGAAACGTCGCTACGAAAGCACCTTCATAAGATGCTTCGCTCGGATCGTATTCAGCACGCTCGCCGGCCGCGTCTACGTCCATGCCCTCGAAGCGCGAATCCAGACGTCCGATAGTGTGCCGCTTGTCCCGCTCCAATTCTTTGAACCAGCGGAAGGGGCTGATGCGCAAATTAGTTTGCTCGATGTATTTGGGAGTCAGCCCCGTGAAACGGGCCAGGTCTGCGACGACTTTCTGGCGCTCCGCAGCAGTAAGCGCGTCTCCCTTTTCCAGCGCCGCAGCGTATTCCCCATGCGCAAATTCCCTTGCTTGCTGCGCCACTTGTTCGATCGTCAAATTTTGCAGTTCAGGCGCCAGCAAGTGGTGATACCACGCCGTAGTCACGTAGGTCGGCAGGAAAAACTCCGAGCGGTTGTCCGCACCCCAGTTCGAGAAGGCCACCGCTGAC
>DATDNH010000044.1:0-26488 GCA_036518395.1 Candidatus Angelobacter sp.
TCTTCTTCTGTCTGAGCGGGTTCAGTTACCGGTTGACGGTAAAAATCATAGATGCCCATTTCGCGGTAGTAGTCCACGCGCGCGGCGAGTTGTTGTTTGGCTTGCTCGCTCAGTTTTTGAGCCATATTGATTTCAGTTTAACCGCAAAAGCGAGATCTCACCATCCTTCGGCTGCGGTCGCTTATGCGACCTCACCTCGAGGACAAGCTACACGATGGGAGCATTGAAAGGCGGAGAAGGCAAAAAATTGAAAAAGCAAACCCGACTGCAAAACCAAGACCACTGAGAGCACTCTTCTGAACAAATCAAGGATTATGTTTCTTCATTCCTTCGTGCCCTTCGTGGTTGATCAGTCATCTCGGCCAAAGCCACCCGAATGTTCCGGCGGTCAAGCCGGCATAGATCAGGCCATCGATGGTGGATTTGATGGTTGTGCTCCACGCACGGCGATACCAGATGGAAAATTGCCACAGCGCCCCAGCGTAGGTGAGAAAAGCTGCGACTCCGGCAAAGCGAAAGACTTCCAGGTAGTCGGGGTGCGGCGGCAGCGCACGGCTGGCGACATAGGCGGAAAAGATGCCCACTACAACCGTATAAAGAAACCATTGAGCCATGTTCTTTCCCATGGCCATTGTGCCGGGCAGAACAGTCAACATCAGCACCGGGCCTTTTTTGAATTTTTCCTTGAACTCGGGCGAGCGCATCTCTTCCATGCTGTTCGCGCGCGGGACCATGTAGTCACCCGGAGGAATGGCCATGGGACGAAGCGCGTCCATGAGTTTGTCTTCGTTGGGCACTTTGCGGTAATCGCCTTTGTGCCAGGGAAGAAACATGTGGATGATGGAACTGGCCACGAACACGATCACGGCAGATACCAAAATGGGGAGCCACAAGGCAGTTAGTGGTGTCATGGCGGGAAAGGATGGCATATTTGCCAACAAGAGGCAAGCAGAGTTTCAGATCGCTCATTTGCGGGAACACAGTAAGGCGCAAAGCGGGAAACCTTTGAACCACAGAGGACACAAAGGGCGCCCAGATGAGATCAAAATCACGAGAACAAATCCTGTGTATGACCGCTTTTACTTCTCGGGTGAGAAAACTGTGGCCTTAAGTTTGACCACCACGTCCAGCACGCGGTGGGCGACCTCCCATTTGCTGGTTTCCGGAACATTGATTTCTTCTGCCTGGGTGAGAATGGTGACGGCGTTGCGCTCGGAGTCGAAGCCAATTCCCGGTTTGGAAACATCGTTGACCACGATTGCGTCGAGCGACTTGCTGTTCAGTTTTTTGCGCGCATTGAAGAGCGCATCCTGCGTTTCAGCGGCAAAGCCTACCACGATGCGCGTGCCTTTGCGAGCGGCGATTTCCTTGAGGATATCGGGCGTAGGTACGAGTTCCAAACTCATTGCGCCATCGCGCTTGATCTTGTGCTCTGCTGCTCTGCTGACGGTAAAATCAGCTACCGCTGCGGCTTTGATCACCACCGTGCTGCGCTCGAGATTTGCGACAACCGCATCCCGCATCTCTCTTGCGGTCTGCACCTGAATGACTTCTGCCGCTGAAGGCGGCTTCAGTACGGTGGGGCCGGTGATCAAAATGACTTTTGCGCCGCGACGCAATGCCGCCTCCGCCAGGGCAAAGCCCATGCGGCCGCTGGAGCGGTTGCCCAGATAGCGCACGGGATCAACCGGCTCTCGGGTTGGGCCGGCAGTCACCAGAATGGTTTCATGTGCCAGGTCTTGAGCGGCGCCCAGCGCCTCCAGCACTGCTTGCACAATGCTGTCATTGGCTGCAAGCCTGCCCGGGCCCGTCATGCCACAGGCGAGATAACCGCTGTCGGGCTCGACGACACGAACGCCGCGCGCCTTCAGCTTTTGAATGTTTGCCTGCGTGGCCGCGTTTTCCCACATATTCACGTTCATAGCTGGAGCAACAACGACAGGCGCGGTAGTCGCCAGGAAAAGTGTGGAAAGAAAATCGTCGGCTAGTCCATTGGCGAATTTGCCGATTACGTCTGCCGTAGCCGGAGCCACAACCAGCGCATCAATCGACTGGGCCACCGCAATGTGCTCGACGGCCGAGTCGATGTTCGGCTCCTGAGCGCCTTCTCCGAAGAGGTCAGTAATGACCTTTTCTCCACTGAGAGCAGCAAAAGTGAGAGGACGGACAAACTCCTGGGCAGCGCGGGTCATGACAACCTGCACGCGGATCCCGCGGTCCTGAAGCAGGCGGACAAGCTCTGCCGCCTTATAGGCAGCAATGCCGCCGGAAACGCCCAAGGCTATCTTCACAGCATTCATTCTAATCCGATGCTCTCGGGGACCAAAATTGACCAGAACGGTTACAGGGAGTCGGGATCAGGTGGTCCCAGGGTGGATCAGAAAAACGCATGTATCAAGTATTAGAAGGGCGCGATTGCTCGCGCCCTTCTCGCAGCATTGGCAACGCTCTCGCGAGGGTCCTCAACCGTCTCCAGGTTACTGACACCCGGAGAACGCCAGCGTCGCTGCGGTCACAGTAGTTCCAGCGGTAACTACGAGCGGGGTATTCGTAGAGGTAGAGCTCGTCTGCATATCGGAAGGATTGCAGTCGGGTGAACTTCCTCCGCCAGGAACAAAAGCACGCCCGTCCACGGTGTAATTCACTGCACCGGTGGCAGGAGGCGCAGGGTTTTGATTGCCACTGGTGCTGAACGCTCCCACACTCGGATTGGCCGCCGGCACCATGATGGTGTAGGTGACGCAATCCGTTTTTGCCGGACAAGAGGCTCCCGACGCCGTGGCCACGTTGTCCATGGCAGCAGACTGAGCCGCCAGAGGAATCGTAACCAGCAAGGCGGAATTGTTCACTGAGATGGATTGCAAAGCTGAAATTGATACGTCAGCAACGGTACCGGCGCTGCCTGTGCTGCTGGTTATTTGCCCGGTGACAGTGGCCGCAGTACCGCCTCCGGTCTGGGCCGTCAGCGGAACATTCCCTAAAGCATTGCCAGGCTGGACACCGGTGATGATAGTTGCTCCATAGGGGACCTTTGAACCGTTGATAGCGGTGATCACGACGTCATAGGTTCCAGCCGGCACGGGGCAGAAAACAAATGCGCCAGTCGAATCCGTCACGGTTTCCATGATCACGCGGTCAACGCCGCTGCTGTCTTTCTGCTCCAGAGCCACAACAGTCACGCCGCCGGAGATTGGTTGTGTGGTTGCGCTGTCTATGACTTTCCCATTGATCGAGGAGGAAGTCAGGCTGACTTCGCCGGCGTGCAAGACCGGCTCCAGCCGGAACTGGCCATTGCCTTCCTGCACCACGGATTCGCAGGCATTGAAGTCAATATTCAAATCCTTGGTTTGTCCTGCCGCCACGGTGAATTGACCGCCGGCAATCTGACCCGATGGGATTTTGATTCCAGTTTGTGATTCGCTCGAGAGCTGCAAAGGCTGGGGCGTATTCGGACTGCTGCTCAGCATCACGCAATTGGCGGTGCTTCCACATTTGTTGCCGCTGACCGTAGTGTTGTTGCTGGCCAGGATGATGCGAATTTGCTGAAAATTACCGGGCTGAATCTCAGTGGTAGAACCCAGAGTGGCAAGAAAGCATTGGTTGTTTGCCTGCGCCAGCAGGTCTACCTGCATGGGGTTCTGTTTCAGGTTTGGCGTGAGATCGATCCATCCTGAATCATTGGGCCCGGCGCTGGAACTGGAATTGATCTGGGCGTCAGTAATAGTCACAAAGATGTGACTGAACTGCCCTGACGGCCCGGAACACGTGGCCGGATCGCTCACGGTAACGCTGACCATGGCGTTGTTGGGTGATGTGGGCATGCTTGAGCTACCACAGCCGCCCAGGACTAATGCGCCGCCGATGGACAGAATGGTTGCGATGATACAGAACAAGCTATTTCTGGACATTCTTTGAGACCTCGGAAAAGTTGGATTCACGAACTTGGGCGGCCAGTAGAAAACCAGAGCTGCTGAAAGCACTTTTCATGCCTTTGTGCCGTGTCCTTCTACTTAGCTGAATTAAAAAGACTTACTTCAGATCTCAGCCGCTGTAAGAGAGACCTGGTGCCGTCAGAGTGGGGAAAAACACCTCACGTGGTTGCCGGAAAGTGCACAGACGATTCGTTCGACTTCTTGATTCTTGAGGCATCCGAAGCGGTGTCAAATCAGTTCTGGCAATCGCATTCCAAATGTGTTTCAATTCAACACAGTTTTTGAGTCGTTAGGACACACTACTGTTCGAAGGCGCACCGGAACCATTGGATTTCAAAGAGATTTCCACTGGCCAGGCAATTGCTCTTCTCTGGCGTCGTGTCTCTTATGGAAGCCGTCGTACAGAGTGTCCCAAATAATACCGACAGCAGACGTCCGATTGCGGGAGAGGCGTCAGCGAAGCAGCGGGTTATGTCGAAGCCGATGAACATTCTCGTTGTTGATGATGACGAATCCACGCGGAAGTTTCTTGAGTCCGTGCTGGCTGCGGAGGGCCACAATTGCCAATTGGCCGGGACTCTGGAAGCCGCTGAGACACTGCTGCGCAGAAGCCAGGTCGACCTCGCACTCGTGGATCTTTATCTGGGGACGTCCAATGGCCTGAATGTGCTTGACCTGGTGAAAGTGATACAGCCGCAGTGCCAGTGCGTCATCATGACCGCACATGCCACGCTGGAAACAGTCACGCGGTCCCTGGGCAGCGGCGCGCTGGAATATCTGGGCAAGCCCCTGCTGATTGATGATCTGCTCGCGTTGGTGCGGAGGCTCCAGGCGCGACAGTCGTCGAAGAAAGAGGCAGCGCCGGCGGCCCCGGCGCCCGAAACGGCGATAGTGGGCAGAAGTGCGAGGATGCTTGAGGTCTATCGTGCCATTGCGCGCGTGGCCCCGAGCAATGCCAGTGTGCTGATTGTGGGCGCCAGCGGAACGGGCAAAGAACTTGTGGCCAGGGCCATTCATGCTCACAGCCCACGGGCGACCATGCCCTTCATGCCGGTGAACTGCGGCGCGTTCTCAGAGACGCTTCTGGAGAGCGAGCTGTTCGGCTATCAAAAAGGCGCATTTACCGGAGCGACCGCCGATCATCCAGGGTTGTTTGAAGCGGCCAACGGCGGAACGCTTTTCCTGGACGAAATCTCTGAAACCAAACCCGGCTTTCAGGTGAATCTCTTGCGGGCCGTGCAGGAGCAGCAGGTGCGCCGCATCGGCTCCAACAAATATGTGCCGGTGGACGTGCGGATCGTCGCCGCAACCAACCAGAACCTGCAAGCTTTGATTTCTGCCGGCAGTTTTCGCGAGGACCTCTTCTATCGCCTGAGCGTGGTCACCATTCACCTGCCGGCGCTGGAGGAGCGGCGGGACGATATTCCACTTCTGATCCAGCATTTCCTGAAACTCTCAAATACGCGGAACAATCGAGACATCCGGATTACCGCTGAAGCGGTGCAACTGCTGAAGAGCATGGCGTGGCCGGGCAATGTGCGGGAGCTGGAGAACTTCATCGAGCGGCTGGCTATCTTCTGTGTTTCCGGAGAGATCGGCGTGGCAGACGTGGAACGCGAAGCCGGTGGCAAGCACCAGGCCTCTGCTGCTGCGGCCGCGAATGGCACGGCCGCGACTTTGCAGGACGTAGAGCGCCAGCACATCTTGCGCGTTTTACAGGAAGTGAATGGGAACAAATCGAAGGCAGCTCGGGCCCTGGGCATTGAGCGCAAAACCCTTTATGAAAAGGCGCGCCGCCTGGGAATTGATCTTCAGACGAAAAAGCCATGACCTCCTTCTGGCACAAACCGGATTCAGAGGGCGCATTGTCCTTTGCTCGGTGGCTGCGGCTGAATCTTCTTCTGCTGCTGGCAACAGCGCTCGCCAGCGTGAGCTTTCCCGTAATCGGTTTAAGCCGCAGAGTGGGTGATTTCTATTTTGGAATTCGCGGAAGCCAGCCTGCGTCACAGAATGTAGCGATGGTGCTCGTCGATGATGCGGCACTGTCGCAATACGGAAGATGGCCGTGGCCGCGCAAGACACTGGCGCAGTTGATCCGGGCCGTACACCAGTTCAAGCCGCGGGCCATTGGCATTGACGTCCTGCTCCCGGAAGCTGAAGACGAGTCAAACGACATGGCGTTTGAGAGCGCGATCAGAGAGGCAGGAAACGTCGTCCTTCCGGCGAAGATTTCCGATTCTCCCGGGGGCAGCGAGTGGAAAGACCCGCTGCCACGCTTCGCCCAGGCAGCAGCGGCCACAGGACATGTCCAGGCCGTGCTGGATTCCGACGGAGTGTGCCGAAGAATTCCCATTATGGAGCCGAGCGCCGACGGCCCACGCGCGGCGTTTGCCGTTGCCCTGGTTACTGTTTCCAGAAATGGAAATGGCAAATTGCAGCCTGAGCCTGCGGCCGCTCAGCGGCCCGCGATCCAGGTTCTGGCGCCGACCAGCTATCTCGGAATCAACTATCGTCATCAATTTGAATCCAACCAGGCGAATCCTCCATTCGTAACCTTATCAGCCCGTGATTTACTCGAAGGCAATGCGGGCAAATTGCTGGAAGGGAAAATCGTCCTGATCGGATTTGGGGCCACCGAGCTGGGTGACCGCTTATACACTCCGGTCAGTGGACAAACCCCGATGCCGGGAGTTGAGGTCAATGCCAATGCGGTTGACACGCTGCTCGACAACAAGGAAATCAAGAGCGTTGGGACTCCGGCACAGCTCTTGTTGCTGCTTTGCAGCAGCATCGCTGCATTGTGGCTGGTAGTACGCTGGCCGGGAAGCAGAGGGCTGACATATCTTGCCGCCCTGATGTTCGCGGAGTTTGGGGCCGGATATTTTGCGTTTAGTGTTTTTCACCGGCAATTCGAATATGGAGCGTTTCTGGCAGCCGGGATCTTTGCCGCGCCACTTGCCCAACTAGAAAATTTATTTGTGGTTGATCGCGCCATTTCCGCGCGATTGCGGGCACTGGAGCGGCTTCTGCCTCACGCGCAAGCGCCGGTTGCGGGCAAAATCGTTGTCCCCCGCTATGGATCCTCGGCGTCCCGGCTGCACTGGAAGCTCCGTTCGTTGCAGCGTCTGGAAGATGAACTGGCTTCGCTCTATTCCTTTGATGAAACACTGCTGGAAGCAATGCAGGAAGCCCTGGCAGTCTATGCCTTTGATGGACGTTTGTTGTTCCATAACTCCAGCTGGAAGACCTTCTGCGAGCGGCAAAAACTTGATGCAAGCTGCGGCCACCGGGAAATTGGGCAAATCCTGGGGTTGGGCACGGAACTACGTCGACTGGAATCCGGCGCTTTGCTCGATAAGGAACTGTCGTTGAATGAGGCGCTGTGGCGCGTTCGCGGCATCGCGCTGCCGTGGCCTACAGCAGAGGAACCAAATGCGGTAATGTTGCTGGCGGAAGACATAAGCGCCAGGCGCGAACGCGACCAGGCGCGCGCCGAGGCGCTGGGCTTCGTGACCCACGAGCTGCGTACGCCGCTGATCGCCATCCAGGGATTTGCTGAATTTCTCATGCGCTATCCGCAGCAGGCGCCCGGCAGCGACGCACCGGCAACGATCTTTCGCGAATCGCGGCGCCTGGTGGCGATGATCAATGCCTACCTGGAAGTATTGCGCATGGACGTGGGCTCGCGTCCCATTCGCCTGAAATCCGTCATGGTGCGCGACATCGTTCGTCACGTCGAGCAGATCTTGCAGCCACTGGCGCAGGCTGCACACATCGAGATTGACTCGCAAATCAGCGACGAAAACCAGGTATTGAACTGCGATGAATCTCTGATCACGGGGGCGCTGCTGAACCTGGTGAGCAATGCGGTCAAGTACAGCCCGACAGGCAGCAGGGTTACTGTTCGAGTGCAGAACCAGGGCAAGGAGATTGAATTTCAGGTGCACAATCCCGGGCCAGCGATCCCGCCCGAGGATTTGGAGCGCGTCTTCGAGCCTTATTACCGTGTGGCAGAGCAGGCGGGCGCCAAGCCGGGCTGGGGTCTGGGTCTGGCATTTGTGAAACGCATTTCCGAACAGCATGGGGGCCGAGTTCACGTGAGCAGCGACCCCTCATCCGGTACGTGTTTTGGACTGGTTCTTCCTGTTGGTTCCAATATCGCTTCTGAGGCAGTTGTATGAAACTTCAACACATTCGCAACAAGTTGGTCATGTTCGCAGTTCTATTTGGGTCGATGACTTTTCCTGCTGCCCTGCTGCAGCAAAGTCCAACCACCTCTGCGACAGCTCCTATTGCGAACGCGACCGTTGCCGACATCAAAGGGAAGCCGCAAGTCCAGCTTCCGGGACAGGCGCCCGCGGTTCCCGTTCGCGGACAAGTGCTGCCAGCGGAAACTGTAATCACGACGGAAGGCGGGCGCATTCTGCTGCGCCTGGAGGATGGCAGCCAGATTCTGGTCAACGAACATACACGCTTGACTTTGAAGCAGCCGGCGACGGGAAATTGGCAGCGTTTGCAGTTGTTCCTGGGACGCATCAAGGCGGAAATCCAGAAGCGTCTCGGCGGATCACCGCCGTTTCAAATCGGCACTCCCAGCGCAGTAATCTCGGTGCGGGGAACCCGTTTCTACGTGGATGTGAATAGGCATAATGAAACACAAGTTTCCGTGGAAGAAGGCGAAGTTGAGCTGGCGAACGCGCAGGGTATTGGCAAGCCGGTCATCATCAAAGCCGGACACAAAAGCCGCGTAAAGGAGGATTCAGCCCCTGATCCACCGCAAGAAGCTCCGGGCATGCGGTCGGGCAATCCTGACAACAAAGGCCATGATAATGAGCCGCCTGGATTGGGTTCGCACGGCAATCCGAATCCACCGGGAGTCTCAAGAGGTGGTGGCAGACGGCCATAGTGCGTGTTGTTTCTGATCGACACACCTGCTGTGGATGAACGACTCAGGGCGGCGACACAACTCGCAATCAATCCTCATGAAAACAAAACAATAGTTCGGGTGCCGGCGTTCGGCAGAAGAATTGCACTTGCCTGAAAACAGGTGATCCCATATGACGGCCAGACTGACTAAAGCCTCTCGCTCCAATTTTGTTCCATTAAGGGACGCCACATTGTGTCTTGAGTGCGAATTCATTACACCTGGCGAAAACGATAGGTGCTCGATTTGCGGCAGCGACAAACTGGTGAGGTTGGCAGAGCTGTTGGATGTGCTGATTGGAAAAGCCTGTGATGCTAAGCAGCCAATACCAATCACCGATCTCGTGCGGATGATGCCAATGGATAAACTTCGGCTACACTGATTCACGCACGCAATCGTTTAGCTAGAGTTCTCGCTGGTTTTAGAACTGGGGCGCCTTGGCAAACACTGCGGGCCGACAGAGATGGAAACAAACGCAAGGTCCCTCCAAGTCTCTGCTGCGCAGAGACCTCTCGGGATGACAACGCAGCGCCTACACCATAGCTAAAGCACCGGTAAAGTTGCAGCTTTCAATTCCACGTACCGAGGGCCGACTCCACAATATCCATGATTTCGTTCATTTGCGCTTCACTCAGGCAAAGCGGCGGGCAGATGAACATCATGTCGGCGGCGCCCGGCGCAAAGACTCCCCGTTCCCACAACAATTCAAGGAAGGTCGCAGATGGGCGGTCAAAGACAATTGCCTGCATCAAGCCTTTTCCACGAATGTCGCGGATTTTTGCGCCACCTGGACCTGAATTCAAAGCAAGAAGCCTGCGTCTGAGCGCTTCCCCAACGCGGGCAGCGTTCTCCACCAGCTTTTCGTTTTCCAGGACCCTGAGGGTGGCCACGGCCGCCGCGCACGAAACAGGATGGGCAAAGTTCGTGAGCCCGCACCAGAGTATTTTGTCGTCAAAGTGACGTGCAATTTTTTCTGTTACCAGCGCCGCTCCCATGGGACCGTAACCGGACGTCAGGCCTTTTCCCAAAACGAGAATGTCCGGGGCTGCTCCCCAATGCTGCCAGGCCCACCATTTACCGGTACGTCCAAAACCGGAAAAGATTTCGTCGTCTATCAGCAGAATGCCGTAATCGTTGCAGAGCTTGCGCGCGCCGGGCCAGAAATCCCTCGGAGGGGTCTGCATTCCATTCACACCGGTCATACCCTCCAGCAGAATCGCGGCGATTGTCTCAGGATTTTCGCGCTCGATGAGATGTGTCAGGCTTTCCAGCCAGTCTGAGCATTTTTCACCATCGGCCTCGCGTGCAGGATAGGGATCTTCTATATGAAACGCATTCGCCAGATCACGCTCGAAGGGCTTTTTCCGCTGATCGCCGGCAATGCCGAGGACCGCCAGCGTAGCTCCGTGGTAAGAGGTGCGGCGAGTAATGATCTTGCTGCGACCGGTCACAAGCCGGGCAATCTTGATGGCATTTTCCACGGCTTCGCTCCCGCCGGTGGTGAAAAATGCTTTGTGCATTCCGGTATGCAGGTGTAACAGTTGCGCCAGTTCCATTCTCACCGGCAGAAGCGCATGCGGATGTGCGGCCGGAAGAGTCTGAATTTGTTCGATCATGCGGGCGACGATTTGCGGATGCCGATGTCCCGCGCAGACGTTGTAAGTCTGGCTTTGCAGGTCCCACATCCATCCTTGCCCGGCGACTTTGAAGCGCGGTCCTTCAGCATCCACAATTTCGAAACCGCGCACATTCTGCTGCGCACTCCAGGTGAAAAAGATTCGATCCCTTTGCGCCGTGTACCAATCCTTTTCCAAAGGCATCCGACCTCTCCGCGAAGCAATATGTGGCGGTCACTCGAGTTTACTTCCAGCGTTCCGCGATGCCCGTCGTTGCCAGAATCGCGATCCGGGCCAGCGCTCTACGCGGGTATAGAACTCTGCTCGCGTCGAGAGGTAAGACCGGTAGGTTTCGTTGACCCAGGTTTCGTATTCTTCCAGCGCGCTCAAGTCCCCGTCAAAATATTTGGCGATTACCGAAGCGCACCGAACACCTGTTTCAATTGATTTAAGTACACCTTGCCCCGAGAGTGGATCAAAGGCGAGAGCCGCGTCGCCTATTGCTATCCAGCCGGGACCAGCGGCGGGACGACGGACGACTGAAGCTGCCGAGACAATGCGAGATGGCGGAGGAATAGGCCTGCTGCGCGCGCGCTCGAAGGTTAGCGGCGCTTGCTGCAATAGCTGATCCCACTCCCGATCCATCCATAGATCGGAATCGGTCATATACGCGAAGACCATACTGGCGCCAGGCAGAGGAACGGAATACCACCAGCCATTTTCCACCGCTTCAATTAAAGTCCATTGCGCGATATCGGAATCTTCAGAAAACGAAACCGCGCCAATGAGCCGGTCGGCAACGTCAGCCTTTGTTCCAATACGACTCGCGAACACGGCTTTTCGCCCTGTGGCATCCACGAGCATCCGGCCGGAAAGACTCAGTATCGCTCCGTCTTGAGCGATTTCAAGCGTCCATGCACCGTTCGCAGTTTTACTGCAGGACGCGACTCGAGCAGGCAGGAAAAGCGTAGCTCCAGCCTGGACGGCTGCGGAGGCGAGCATGGCATCAAAGCGCGCTCGATCAACGTGCCAGCCGCACCCATAAGGATTCTGAATAAAGTCCTGGTGGCGCGGGGCTGGCGCTTCCCACGCCGTTCGGATCCCATACGATGGCAGCGGGCCACACTCCAGGAATCGCTCCCAGATTCCCAGTGCGTTCAACTGGTGACGAATCATGGGTGGCAGAGTCTCACCGACTCGGCGGGTTTCGTACCGGTCCTGCTCAATTAAGCCAACGGAGAGCCCATGGCGACTGCACTCGAGAGCCGCGGATGATCCCGCGGGGCCAGCGCCGGCGACTAGTACATCAAAGGAATGCCTCACCACGAAAGGTCAGAGCGTGCGCTCGGTTTCGATGACTACATCGCCACTCTGCACCAGGAACCCCAGACCGCTCCAGAAATTCACCATGTCCTCGAAGCTGTTCATACCTCGGTCCCACGTCACATAATTGTTGGAGCCTGCGGTAAAAACGTTGTCGGGGTGTGCCGCCGGCCACCACGACAAAGGAGATTGGAAAACGCAGTCGAAGAAGTCTGCCTGCCAGGGTATAGCCTGCTGCTTGCTGAGATCGCCGGCATTCAGTTGAGTCCCATCGAGCCGGAAAGGTTCGACATACGGGTACACATCGCGCGTGAAAAAGCTGGTTTCGATTCCCGGGAAGAACGGACCGCCGCTGCAGTTTTCCAGAGCCGCGCGAGTAAGGCCGTCAGGAGTAATGCTTGTACCGGGCGCAGGAGGTCCAACCCAGTCGTTGATGAAATTTCCGGCCGCCCAGTTTTTCATCACGTTGTACTGCGTTGGAGTCAGCGCATGGTTTGCCCAATGACCGGTGTTAGGGGATCCGTGACCTCTGATCCCAAAGACGTCGCGGAAAAAATCCGTCCAGATGGCCGGCATGAGATGCGGAGTATCTACGGTGGGCGTAATGGCCGGGTCGCGCAACGCCTGGAAGACGGTGTTTCGCTGGTCTGCGGTGGCGGGCGGCGGAATAACGGCTTGTAGTGGATCATGTTTATTGCCGATTTTGGTAGTAACCCACTGATAGTCTATGGCGCGCTTGAGGACAGGATAGACGTCGTTTGTGAACGACGGGGTCGCCGGCACTGGGAAGCCCAGGCGGTCGACCGCGGTCTGCAACAGCGCGTCGTACAGACTAATGATGTGGAAGATCGGCGGTGCGAAACGCGGCGGAGGG
This sequence comes from Candidatus Angelobacter sp., assembly GCA_036518395.1. Taxonomy (GTDB): domain Bacteria; phylum Acidobacteriota; class Terriglobia; order Terriglobales; family Acidobacteriaceae; genus Angelobacter. The sequence goes on from DATDNH010000044.1 coordinate 12,670, forward strand.
CAGATCACCCATGCGCCGCTGGCCTGAACCGGTGCTTGGTTGCCGTGGAGCGTCACGGCCGCGGTCACCGGACCATCGGAAACGTCATCGTGCCAGCCGTCGTTGTTGGCAAAGGTGGTGAGCGGCGCGTTGGTGGGCGAACTGGAAGAACCGAATCCGCCGAGTACGAGAAGGCGGCCGCTCCCGTCAGTTTGAATTTCTCCGAGCGGCACTGGGATTCCCATGAAATGACCGGTGTCAAAGAAGGCGGTTCCGTTGGGACCGGTGATGGTGCGAGGACCGGGTGTAATCGCGAGGGAGCTGCGATCGCTAACCGATGCGTTTCGGAGTGGGCCTGTATGGCCGATGCCCTCGAACCTGTTAAATGCAGCCTTCGTGTTCGCGAGTTCGACCGTCCAGGTGATATTGGCGACCGAGGAGGTAATCTCGCCCATAAACACGCCGTTTTCCCAGCCGTAAATGCGGAAACGAGCGGCCTGCCGGCGCACACGTCCCTGCGCGTCCTTGTAGCCATTCGGGGGAACAATAACCGAGCCCGGAATCTCTGGTCCCACGTAGAAGCCGGAAGGAGAATCATCGGGGCAGTTGCCGATCCTGGCGACGCCAATCGAAGGAAATATCTTGAAGGTCCAAGGCATGTCTGTAAAATCCTCTGCTTATCCCAACCGGGAATAGGGAGCCAGCTTGTAGATCGATTTGCCGGTAACGGTTGCGGTCGATTCTCGCTGCATGTCGATCCATTCCGCGTCAGCTTCCAGGGTGCTCCAGGCCTGTTCGCGGGCGGCGAGGCTCGCAAACGGAACCACGTAGGTGAATCGCGGCATGTGTTCGCCGGCAGCAGTAGCGGCATTCACAATTGGGTGAATTCTGGCGCGGTGCAGCACTGCGAGCAGGCGCGTGGGCACGCCGTCGTGCCACGCCGGGGCATCATAAGAACGCATTTCGAAGATGCCCGTCTGGAAAGAATTCAAATCCGTTGGAAAATGCAAAGATTCTTCGCGAACCACCAGCACCTGCGACCGCACATCTTCGAGGATGCGGGCCGATTCCAACTCCGCCCGAGCCTGCCGAACGTCGGGGCTTGATGCGAGGCTGCTGCGGACCTCGAGCATTTCATCGAAGCTCGAGAACGCGGCCAATACCGTGGCTTGTGGAATATGAGGCGCCACGATCGCATGCAGGCAAAGTCGTGGACCCTCGTGGAGCTCTTGCATGCGCGGAAGCAGGGTGTCAGCCAGATACGCATCAAGGCGCGATTCGTGGTTCCCATGTGCGATACAAAAGCTCTCCAAATTGATGACGCGGGTGCCCTGCGCAGCCCGCGCACCAGTAGCGGCGGAAAGAGGACTGCCAGCGGTGACGGCACAGGCGCCAGCAGATACGCCCAGCCAGGACAACAAAACTCGACGGGAGATCATGGAACAAAACTCCGTTCCGGAAACGTTTGGCGTTCCAGGTTGAATGAGCAAACGCGAGGTGAAAGTGTACCACCGCCCAACCGCTTGTCAATTCAAAACACTTGATTCAAATCATTCTTCAGCGCGCCAGGTATCTCTTTCGTTCAGCTTCTGGAAATCGCTCGATGGCGTAGCGCAGCATCGTGCGCGGCATGGTTTTGCTGTGTTGTCTCAGGAATTTTTTCAGCTCCGCCAGTTTTTGCTTTCCCACTTCACGCAGCATCCAGCCGGTGGCTTTGTGAATCAGGTCTTCTTTGTCGTTCAGCAGCATCCTGGCGATTTTCAGTGTGTCGCGTGTGTGGCCGTTTCTTATGAACCAGAGCGTCGCTACGACGGCGATGCGGCGGTCCCAGAGGCGATCGGATCGGGCCAACTCGTACAGCACCTTCTTGTCGCGCCGCAAGAGGTAACAGCCGACGATATAAGGAGCGCTTCCGTCCACACCGTCCCAACTGCGAATGCAGCGGCGGTTCTTCATATAAAAATGAAAAATCTCTTTCTGCTGTTGCGGGCTGCCTTTCTGGAATTTCAATCGCAAGATTTCAATGGCCAGCATCCGCTCTTCATGGATACTGGACTGCATGAGCCGGCGCATCTGCGTCATGGGCACACCGCGGAATTCGCTGGCAAGCCTTCGCATTGCGGGAACAGCTACGCCCAGAAACATGTCACCCGCGGTGTCCTTGAAGTAGCCGACAGAAAATGCTGCTCTGGCCGCATTGCCATGCCGCCGCAGCTCGCGGGCTGCGTCGCGGTAGTCGAGTTTCTTTGATTTTTTGCTATTCATCGTGATGATGGATTCTCATTACCCGCAATGCCTAACCTGATTGAGCTTCCGATGCCCCGATGCACGATAACCCGATGCATCAATTCTCAAGATTTCCCGCACTTTGCAAGTAACCTGCCTCCCCGCTATTCTCATCTAGTACGGGCAGGAGTACGAAATGAAGGTTCCCCTGGCAGCAATCGTAATCGTTTCGCTCGCCGTAAGCTTAAGCGCACAAACCAGGTCCACGGCACAGGCCACCCCGCAACCGCAACCGACGCAGCCTGCTGGACTAAACCTCAACTCCATTCTGGCGGACATTCAGCGTGTCTCGCTCTCTACCAATGGTGACCTGAGTAAATTGCGAATCGAGAGATGGAAGACCGACAACGCAGAGAAGCAGCAAATGCAGCAGGTAGTTAACTCCCTGCAACGAAACATCAATGCCGCCATTCCCGGGCTGATCAGCGATGCCCAGGCCGCTCCCGGCAGCGTTGCCAGGACGTTCAAGCTCTACCACAATCTCAACGTGGTGTATGAGTTTCTGAACTCGATTGCCGAATCGGCTGGAGCCTTTGGCAGGAAGGAAGAATACGATCCTTTGGCCGCAGACGCGGCCGCTCTGGACACCGCCCGCCAGAACCTCTCGAATTACATCGAGCAGGTAGCCACCAATATGGAAATTCAAACTAAGCAGTCTCAGGCGGCGCAGCAGGCACAATCCAGCCAGGCGCCTAAGAAAGTTGTGATTGACGATTCCACGCCACAACAAAAGAAGAAGAAAAAGAAGACTGCTTCGCCCCCGCCGCCGCAGTGAGAACAGTAGTTAGTACTTAGTGTTTAGTAGTTAGCCAAGCCAACAAGAGAATTCTGTTACAGTGTGCGTCCTTGTCCAAAGACGCAGCCGAGGCGGCTGCGCTCCAGGCTATCCAAGAGGTGTTTTGGGGTTCCTAATTTCCAAATACTAAATACTAAGTACTGCCTTTTTTCAGGAACTTTCGTCGTTTGGCCGGGGTCTATAAATTCAGGGGAAGTGTAGTAGTACCCCTTATAAGCATCGGGTTACGAGAGTACCCAGAAAGACGAGTTGTAGCGGCCCCCAAAAATTGATACCGTTGGGGTGACGCCATGAGAAAAATGGCGGGAGCAGCAACATTGGGTAATCTGGCCAGCGCGATTGCCGTCAGGGCTGAGGAAGCCTCTATTGTGGCCGAATTGAAGGCCGGCTCGGAGGAAGCCTACAACTGGCTCATCGCGCACTACCACCAGCCTATCTACAGCCTGGTGTACCGCATTGTGAATGACCCCGCAGATGCGGCAGACACTGCGCAGGAAGTCTTTCTCAAAGTATTTCGCGGCATAAAGCGGTTTAACGGCGAGTCCAGCCTGAAAACCTGGCTGTATCGCATCGCCATCCACGAGGCTTCCAATCAGCGGCGCTGGTGGTTCCGTCATAAGAGCAAAGAAAGTTCCATTGAAGTTCAGGAGGATGAAGGCGGCCACTCTTTCAGCATCTGTAATGCGCTGGTCGATCAGGGTGAGTCGCCGCTTGAGCTGCTGGCCCACGAGGAGATACGCGCCCGGGTAGAGGAGGAGCTGCGGCAGGTACCGGAGCCATATCGCACGACGGTCCTACTGCGCGATATAGAAGGTCTTTCTTACGAAGAAATTGCCGAGGTTTTGCAGGTCTCCCTGGGGACTGTGAAATCGCGGCTCATTCGAGGACGCGACGCGCTGAAAAAGCGCCTGGAATCATTTGTCCGGCAGTTGGGTCCTGAATTTGGCGGCCTAGCAGACCAGAAGAAGGGCTGCGCCAACTTGCCGGGTCAAGCTGAAGTGGAGGCAGTATAGCAATGAACTGTGCAGAAGTACGACCTTTGTTCCCGTCGTTTCTGGACAACGCTGCGACCGGTGTGGAAATGCAGGCTGTGTCAGATCACATGAACGCCTGCCGTGAGTGCCAGTCGGAGTATCGCAAACTGGAAAACACCCGGTTGCTGGTTGCGTCGCTGGGACGCAAGCCCGCGCCGCCCGATCTGGCATTGAAAATCCGCCTGGCGTTATCGCGCGAGCGCTCACGCACGTGGCGCAGTATTGTGCAGGGCTACATGGTACGGCTGGAAGACGCGGTGAATGCATTTATGTTTCCGGCGACCGCGGGCATTTTGACCACAATCATCTTCTTTGGCGCACTGGCAGGATTTTTGTTTGTTCCGGCAGTTAGCGCTGCGCCGAATGTTGGCGTGGACGAAATGATCCCCGGTTTCTATCCTTCGCCACGGTTGAAACCGCCGCAAACCGCCATGTCGTCAGTTGCGGATACAGATTTGAACCTTGATTCGCCGGTGGTGATCCAGGCTTTTGTAGATGCCAGCGGGCGCGTGCAGAACTACGAGATTATTTCCGGCCCTGACACTGAAGAAGTGCGCTCGCAGTTGAATCGCGCCCTTCTCTTCACCAGTTTCACCCCGGCCTACGCTTTCGGCCAGCCGATACAGGGAACGGCAATCATCTGCTTCTCCCACGTGAATGTAAAAGGGTAACAGTCCTTAGTAGTTAGTAGTACTTAGCAAAACCAACTTCGTGAGGCCCACCTGTTTGGTGGGCCTTCGAATTCTTGGGCTCAACAGGGTTCTCGTGATGACTCAAGTACTGCCGGCTGCGCTTGCCTTTGCAGTTGAACTTGCTAAATACTAACTACTAAGTACTAATTACTGGTTTTTCCGGAGGACTCCTGAAGTTCAAGCACTATCTGCCCTCACTTTGCCTGCTGCTGGCTTTTTCCGGTGCTTGCCGGGCGCAGGTCACGAAGGCCCAGCTCGAAGTCAATGAAACCATTTTCAGTTTCGCTGCGGCGTTGAATGCCTGCGGTTATGATGCGGGTCTGGACAACTCGGAGCCCGTCCGCCAGGCCGTTCGCACAGACGTTCTTGGGGCGCTGCGCAGGTCTCCGGATGCGGCACAGGCATTGCGCGCGGTTTGCCAATTCCAGCAGGAGCATCTGACGACTGATCCCGGCCGCGACATTGCCCAATATGTCTCGCTAACGCTCGATCTCGGCCAGCCTCCTGATTTCGCTTTGACACTGCGCGAAGCCGATCTGCCGCCCGACGCAGCACGCGTACTTGGTTCGGTGTCTTTAATGCAGAAGTTCTATCGTGCAGCCGGCCTGCACACGATCTGGCAGAAACATCAGACTGAATACGAAGGCTTGATCCGGCGTTTTCACGAGCCAGTGGCCAACACCATCACTCAGACAGACCTTTACCTCAAGCTGCCATTCAGCAGTTATGTGGGACGGCGTTTTGTGGTCTACCTGGAACCTCTCCTGAGCCCTGCCCAGGTGAATTCCCGAAACTATGGTGACAATTATTTTCTGGTGGTATCGCCGGGACAGGATGGCCAGCTTCACCTGCCGGAGATTCGGCATACTTATTTGCACTACGTCCTGGAGCCGCTCGCGCTCAAGCGCGGACGCAGCCTGCAGCGTCTGGATCCGCTTCTGCAAAACGTGCAGTCGGCGCCCATGGATCAGGACTTTAAACAGGATATTTCTCTGCTTGTAACTGAATGCCTGATCCGAGCCATTGAGGTGCGAATGATTCCTGGCGGAAAAGACAAGGAACCCGCAAGAGTGGCGCAGGTGCAACATTCGGTGGAAGAAGGGTTCGTCCTGACACATTATTTTTATGGCGCGCTGATCAATTTCGATAAAGAAGCAACCGGCATAAAAGACGCTTACGGCGATCTTCTGTACAACATTGACCTGGAGAAGGAAAAGAAGCATGCGTCAGAGGTCGCATTCGCATCGCAAGCCGCTCCTGAAGTGGTGAGCGCATCCAAACTTCTAGCCCGCGACCAAAAGTATCTGGATGATGCAGAGGACAGGCTCGCAAGGGGCGACCCTGCCGGCGCCCAGAAACTGGCGATGCAGGCGCTGAATGATCCAAAAAGCAATGAAGATCAGGGGCGCGCGTTCTTTATACTGGCAAGAGCTGCAACTTTATCGGGCGATATGGAAGGCGCACGCAACTATTTTCAGCGCTCAGTGGAGTCGGCCCACGATCCGCGCACGCTGGCCTGGAGCCATATCTATCTGGGCAGAATCTTTGATATACAGGACAACCGCGAGCAGGCAGTGGCGCACTATCGCGCTGCGTTGCAGGCCGGTGATCCCACTCCGGACACCAAAACGGCTGCCGAGAAAGGATTGGCCGCTCCGTACCAGCCGCCATCCGGGCCGCACTGATTGCAGGAAGCAACTCATATGAATAAATTGCGATTCATCTTCGGCGTGGCCTTGGTGCTGGGGACAGCTGCGGGAGCGCAGCAGCCGCCCGCGAATGGCACCGGGGTGAATGCCGCAAACCCAGCGCAGTCCCAGGGCAAGCGCCCCCCACAAGCCAAGAGCCAGGAGGAGTACAAGGATTACAACTCTGCCTATGCGCTGCAAGGAGGAGCTGCGGCCGAGCAGGCGGCAAAGGAGTTCGCAGAAAAATATCCGCAAAGCGAGCTGCGTGCCTACCTGTACTCCAAGGCCATGCACGATTTCCAGACTGAAGATAACCCAGGAAAAATGTTGGCCATGGGCGAAAAAGTCCTGGCGCTCGATCCCGACAATTCCATCGCCCTGGTGCTGACTGCGACTGTGCTGGCAGACAGCTTGAGTGATGCGGATCAGGACCGCGAACAGAAAATCGCGGAAATCAAGAAGAATTCCGACCGCGCATTACAGACTGTCGACTCCGGTTTCACTCCCCCACCCAAGACAACGCCAGAGCAAATTGCGGCTTACAAGAGTACGCTCCAGTCCATGGCCCACTCTGCCCTGGGTATTATGGAGTTGAAGACGGGAAAGGATGCGGATGCGGAAAAAGACTTGCGCGCCGCCGCCGATTTGAATAAAACTCAGCCTGACCCGTACATCTGGTATCACCTGGCCCTGGCCCAGGACCATCTGGCAACAGCAGCTACGGATCGTACCCAACAGCAGAAGAAGTACCTTGAGGCGCTGGCCTCTGTGAATGCAGCTTTACAGTTTACCGGCTCAAATCCGGAACTGGGGAAGCTTGCACAAGGAGAGCGCGAGCGTCTACAGAAGCTGGCCAGTTTACCCGCGGAATCGAGCAAACCGCCACAATAGTCGCGAACATGGGAATGAACAAGCAGGACCTTACGGCTTTGCAGGCTGCTCTGGGATACAAGTTCAAGCGTCCGGAGCTGCTGGAGCGCGCGCTTACGCACAGCTCGCACGCGCATGAGGAGTCAAAGGCCTCCGGACTGGAACCCACTGGCGCGCTGGATAACGAGCAATTTGAGTTTCTGGGCGATGCGGTGCTTGGGCTGGTGACCAGCCAGCTTCTGTTCGAGCGCTTTCCGGAGTTCCATGAAGGTCAACTGTCAAAATTAAAAGCGCATCTGGTCAGCGCCGGGCATCTAGTAAAGGTGGCGGCAGGGCTGGAATTAGGCAGATATCTCCGGCTGGGCCGGGGAGAAGAGCGAAGTGGAGGGCGCGCCAAGTCTACCTTGCTCTCCGACTCCCTGGAAGCTGTAATTGCCGCGATGTATCTGGATTCAGGCTTGGAGCAGGCGCGGGCTTTTATCGTTCACGGAATCCTGGAACCCGAACTGGAGGAGATCACGGGCGAGCACGAGGCCGACTTCAGCCTGACGGACTTTAAGTCAGCATTGCAGGAGCTGCTTCAGTCGAAAGGACGTTTGCAGCCGGTGTACGTCACCGTAAAGGAAGAAGGCCCGGACCACCGCAAAATCTTCACTGTGGAGGCGCGGATTTATCCTCAGGGGCAAAGCAAGCCCGAGTATGTAACGCGGGCGGAAGGCGCGACGAAAAAAAAAGCGGAACAATTGGCAGCCAAGCAGGCGCTGGAACGCTTGCGCGCAGAAGTTGAAAAGCAAAACGTATGACACCGCCGGAAGAGAACGTAGTCAGCAGCACGTCCCAGGTGGCGGAGACCACCGTGGACCAGGCTGAGCTGCCCGCAGCCGAGCAGCAGCTCGATCCTGATGTTCGCGAGGTGCACACCGTCAGCGCGACGCTGGTGGAACCCTCGCCGCGAAGCGGCGAAACTCTTCTGCAATCGCTGCTTTCGATCATTGTCATTGTGCTGTTCGTTATCACCTTCATAGTGCAGGCATTTCAGATTCCGTCGGAGTCTATGGAGAAAACGCTTCTCATTGGCGATTATCTTCTCGTCGACAAAATCCATTTTGGCCAGGGCGGAATGTGGGACTGGCTGATGCCTTATCGCGACCTGAAGCGTGGAGATATCGTGGTTTTCCACTACCCGATTGATCCTTCGCAACATTTTGTAAAACGTGTGGTTGGAGTGCCGGGCGATAAAATCCGCCTTCGCAATAAGATCGTGTTTGTGAATGACGAGCCATTGCCGGAGAGCTATGCCGTACACGTTCCCGGGGATCGCAACTTCTATCGCGACAATTTTCCTGCTGATCCGGATTTTGTAAACGAAGTAGACGCAAGCTGGCGCTCAGGCATGTGGCAGCATCTTCACAATGGAGGACTGGTTGTGCCCGCGGACATGTACTTTGTGATGGGCGACAACCGCGATCACAGCCTGGACAGCCGCTATTGGGGATTTGTGCCGCGCGACAACATTGTGGGGCGTCCGCTGGTTGTCTACTTATCGTTACGCGACCAGCAAGAAGGTGCTGACGGCAGCGGCAATGGTAAACTCTTCAATTCAGGACGCCTCCTGACCCACGTCTGGCAGTTTGCCCGTTGGGACCGCATGTTCCACCTGGTACGGTAGGCTGCATCCTCCTGTCGGTAAAATGCTTTTCCGGAAAACTGAAAAGAGTAAGAAAACCAGACCGAAAGAGACTCTTTCTGAGGCGATCCTCGGCATAGCCGGAGTGCTGGTTTCAGGCCTGTTCATCATCACCTTCATTGTCCAGGCATTTGAAATCCCGTCGCGTTCCATGGAGAACACGTTGCTGGTTGGCGACCACCTTTTTGTCGACCGACTTACAGCCGTTTCAAAAACGAACTACGTCGGGCCGCTGATGCCTTACCGTCCGATCCGCCGAGGCGAGATTGCTGTATTCATTTCGCCGGAAACGCCGGATCTTCATCTTGTAAAGCGGATTATCGGCGTGCCAGGCGATCGCATCCATTTGGTTCACGGCGATCTTTATGTGAACGGCGTCAAGCAGATGGAACCCTACGTAATCCGGATTTTCCGAAACTACGATCCCTACCGCGACGAGTTCCCTTCTGAAAGTCCGCTCGGACGAGACCTCAAGCCAGGGTGGCCTATGACCATGCAGGCCAACCTGGATCACGGAGATCTCGTTGTTCCGCCACATCACTATTTCGCCATGGGGGACAGTCGCGAGAACAGCAGAGACAGCCGTTATTGGGGTTTTGTGCCAGAGGAAAATATTATGGGCCGTCCGCTCTTCGTCTACTGGTCATTCAATACCACTGAAGAGGAATACAATCACACCAGTTGGAGTGACCGCATCCAGTCTGTCTTTCATGTAATCGTGCACTTCTTTGATAAGACCCGATGGTCGCGCATGTTCCACCTCGTGCGCTGATGGGCGGGACATTCAAGAAAATTTGTTGTGACGGTTCACTCATCGCAGCACTGGCGACAGCAGCAATGATAAACTCATCAATCTAGGATGCCTGCTGACTCAACGTGTCGCAGTCGGGCCGCTGGGACCGCATGTTCCACCTGGTACGTTAAGGACGCATCCTCCTCAGAAAAAAATGTTTTTCAAAAAAACCGAGAAAAAGAAAGAACCAAGACCGAAAGAGACTCTCTCTGAAGCAATTCTGGGGATTGCCGGAGTGCTGGTCTCAGGTCTGTTCATCATCACGTTCATCATTCAGGCTTTTGAAATCCCATCGCGCTCCATGGAAAAAACGCTGCTGGTGGGCGACCACGTTTTTGTAGACCGTCTGACCGCGTCGCCCAGGGCGGGCTATGTCGGGCCGCTGTTGCCATACCGCAAGATCCGGCGTGGCGAAACTGCGGTGTTCATATCGCCCATCCAAGCTGACCTTCACCTGGTGAAACGAATTGTTGCTGTTCCGGGAGACCGGATTCACCTGCAGAATGGCGAACTTTATGTCAACGGTGTGAAGCAGAACGAGCCTTATGTCTATCACATTCCTCCACAGGGATATCAACCAGACGCTGAATACCGGGACAATTTTCCCAACGTCAGTCCAGAAGGACTCAATCCACAAGGCAGCGATAGGAGGCTGGAGATGCGCCTCCACATTGATCACGGTGATCTTGTGATTCCGGAGCATAATTATTTCGCCATGGGCGACAGCCGTGAAAATAGTTACGACAGCCGTTACTGGGGTTTTGTTCCTGAAGAAAACCTCATTGGCCGGCCGCTGTTCATCTACTGGTCGTTCGATACCCCGGAAGATCAATACAACCACACGGAGTGGAGTGACCGCATCAAGTTCATCTTTCACGTAATTGTGCACTTCTTTGATCAGACCCGGTGGTCACGCATGTTCCATCCGGTGCATTAATGGCCGCGTTGTCGCGAAAAAAAATTGTTGTTGCCGTTTTGCTCATCATCGTTCTGGCCATTTTTCTGCCTCCCAACATCAATGGCGCGCGTTTTAAATCGCGCCTGGCAACCGCTCTAAGCTCCGCCGTGGGGCGTCCCGTAAAAATCGGTTCAGTGAGCTTTCGCCTGCTGCCCCGGCCCGGATTTGATCTTTACGATTTTGAAGTGGCGGACGACCCCAGCTTCAATGCTGAACCGCTTCTGCTGTGCGGCAAAGTTACCGCCGATTTGCGGCTTACCTCTTTATGGCAGGGGCGGCTTGAGATTGCCAACCTCAGACTGCAAAATGCCACCGACAGAATTCCACCCCGCCTGAATCTGGTCTACTTGAATGGTCACTGGAACGTGGAGTCACTGCTGGTGCGGGCCGAGCAAGTCCCGACGGCGCCGACTTCAAAACGACGGGCGGAGCAACGCGCGCGTTTCCCCTATATCGAAGCGGATGAGGGCCGGATCAACATAAAAATCGGGCCGGAAAAAAAACCTTATGCGCTGATTGATACCGACTTTGCCTTCTGGCTGCCCTCGGAAGATCAATGGCATGTGCGATTGAGCGGCCGTCCTATCCGCACGGACATGAATCTTTCCGATACGGGAACAATCAAGATTGAGGGTGACCTGAAGCGCGCATCCAACTTTTCCCAGACCCCGGTCAAACTCCAGTTGTCGTGGGATGAAGGACAACTGGGACAACTCTCCAAGCTCGCAGTGGGCCACGATAAAGGGTGGCGCGGCAGCCTGTACATGAAAGCGGAAGTTACCGGCGAGCTGTTTGACATGCATCTGACAGCCCAGGCCGACCTGACGAATTTTCGGCGTTATGACATTGACCGGAGCGGCATGTTCGACATCAGTGCGCGTTGCCTTGGGCAATACGGCCAGGAGATTCTGGATTTTAATTGCAGCGTTCCGCTGGAGACTGGAGGAGTCCGCCTGAGCGGGAAAGTTTCTCCAGTGTCGCCGCACGATTATGATCTTTCGCTTGTCGCCAATCGCGTGCCTTTGTCGGCCGTAGCAAGATTTGCGTCATTTGCCAAACGGGCACTTCCGGAGGACCTGACCGCCACCGGGCAACTCGATGCTGCTTTTGCCTTCCATGGTCACGCCGATCAGCCACGAGATTGGCACGGCCAGGGTTCCACTTCGGCATTTGCCGTAAGCTCTTCCCTGGCTGCTGCTCCGGTCCAGGTAAGCAGTATTCGTTTTCATCTGGGCAGCCAGCAGAACATGAAAGAATCCGTCAAAACTGGTGGAAAACGAGTGGTTGCCAAAGCAGTTCAGGGGAATGAAGGAGAGGTGTTAACCTTTGATCCTTTTTCCCTGCAATTGGGAATTGAAGCGTCCGTGCAGGCACAGGGCAGCTTCAGGTCAACAGATTACTTTCTGGTTGCGAGAGGCACGGCGCCGCTGGAACGCATTCTGGATTTAGGCAACATCGCCGGGTTTCGATCGCGGCTGGTGAGTGTTTCCGGCAATGCCAGCCTGGATGTGAATGTCCACGGCCAATGGGCAAACTTTGCTCCGGCGCGGCTGGGCGGAACGGCGCATTTGGAGAATGTGACGGCCGCTGTTTCGGGAATCAAGAATCATTTGCTGCTTCCCACGGCAGACGTGCATTTCAGCGATTCAGACGTCGTTCTGATTTCTGCGGCCCAGTTTGAACATTCGACTGTGCAACTAACGGGCTCGATAAGCAAACCGCTGAATTGCGAGCCGGCCGCTCCTTGTCCGTTTCAGTTCGAGCTTCATGCAGATACCCTGGCCACACTTGATATTGCCGGCCTGCTGGGCGCAAGTGACACAGGATGGAGCCTGCCATTCCTCTCCTCGTCGAATAAGCTGCCTGATTTTCGCGCGAGCGGCACGCTAACGCTCGCGACGCTGAATGTCGGCGATCTTCCGTTGGAGAAATTCATTGCGCATCTGGAATTTGGCCAGCATGTGCTTTCGATCACCGATATCCATGCAGGAATTGCCGATGGATCGATGCAGGGGAAATGGGGCATTGACTGGAGCGGTTCTCCGGTTCGCTATAGTGGCACTGGAACCATCAGCGGAGTCTCCCCGGAGCGCCTTGATTTGCCTGCTTCCATTGCGCCGCTGCTGGGTTCATGGATCAGCGGTAAAACCAGTCTTACTTATGCGCTTGACCTGAGCGGCCAGACTGCTGTCGAGATGCTGGATAGCGCCAAGGGAAATGGCGATTTTGTCGTGGCTAATGGGACATCGCGGGCGCTGGCGCTGGACGGCGCAAAACCCACGCGTTTCCAGGCCCTCCAGGGCAAATGTGCAGTGAATCATGCCATTCTGGAGCTGCTGCCAAGCAAATTTAAAGCAGAGAACCGCATCTATGACATAAGCGGAACCATTTCCTTTGCGGAAAAACAGGCTAAACTCAAGGTCAGCAACAGTGCTACCCAGTGGGAGATTACTGGGAGTCTGGAGAAACCCACCGTTGCTGCGCAAAGACTTACCGCCCAGAAGTACCCGTAAGAACCCGATGAAATTTTTCAAGATCGCCATCATTTCTCTGCTTACCACCTGCATGCTGAGTCAACAGCCAGGATCGCAGCATCGCCTGGCTGCCAGTCTTCAACGCAAACTGGATCATATCCAGCAAAATGGCAGGCTCGCGCATCCTGATCCGACTCCGACCGTCATGACCGAAGACGAGATCAACGATTACTTTGCTGCTGGACGGGTGAAACTGCCCGACGGAGTGAAGAAAGTCACGTTCCAGGGGCAGTCGGGAGTACTGACGGGAGTCGCGACGATTGACTTTGATGAGATTCGCGCCGGGCAACACTCATCCAACCCGCTGCTTTCGTTGTTCAATGGCACTCACGCTGTCCGTGTGGAGGCGGATGCAGCCGCCGCCGGCGGGAAAGCCAAGGTGCACACACGCACCGTTTCCATTGATGGCATTGATGTCCCGCGCATGGCGCTTGAGTATTTCATTAATAAATATGTCAAGCCCAAGTATCCCAATGTGGGTATTGACTCGGAATTCCAACTT
>DATDNH010000045.1:0-5629 GCA_036518395.1 Candidatus Angelobacter sp.
GCGACTGCCGGCATAGACCTCTCCCGGACCCCAGCCACTCGAGTACACTTCGGCGACCACGCGTCCACCAAGGTCATAGACCTCCTCATAATTGCTGCTGCCAACGGAGCGCCGGGCACGGCGTCCAAGAGCGTCGTAAAAATATGTTGCAGTAGTGCAGGTACCGACTGATGTGATCCGGTACTCAGCATCGTAAGTGTAGGTGCAGGTGCCGTCGTTGATGATGTTGCCGGCTGCATCGTAAGTGACGCCGTTACCGCTGGCAACATGATTGGTGGAGGCGTCAAAGGAGAGCTGCGCGCCTGGAGTTTCGTGTGCGCGATTGGCATTGCGGTCGATGTCGAAGGAGAAAGCAAGACGCAGCCGGGGCGGCTGCTCTCCACACTTATATATGCTTGCCGAGCCTGTGCTACATTTTGGCTTCATGTTTCTTCATTTTTTGAGGCGATCGCTTTCGGTTTGGTACTGCCTGATTTTTGTGCTGCTGGCAATTGCGCAATCGCCAGCGGCCGTCCACAAGATTGCTGACAACCTTTACGCCTACATCTCTGAAAACGACAGCAGCGCCAACTCTACCTTCCTGATTACGCGCGAAGGCATTCTGGTGGTGGATACGGGGCTCAATGAAGCCGAGGGGCGCAAGATTCTGGGGGAGATTCGCAAGCTTTCTGCTCTGCCGATTCGCTACGTGGTGAATACTCATTACCATCCGGACCACCGCGGAGGAAACAGCGTGTTTGGACCCGGCGCGACCATCATCTCAACCGCATTTACTTTGCAGAAGTCGGGCAGTGGACCTTCTGCGGCCGGCACAGACAGGATCGCCATTCAAGACAGTATTGAAATTTTCCTGGGTGGGAGCGAGATCAGGATTTATTTTCCCGGCCCGGCGCATACGATGGGAGATGCGGTGGTCTATTTTCCGCAACAACACGCCATCGCCACGGGCGATCTTTTCCTGAACCATTCCTGCCCGGCGATGGACCAGGGTGACATGGAGAACTGGATCGCGGCGCTTGATTCGATGCTGAAGTTGCCGCTGGACGCCGTGGTGCCGGGGCATTTTGAGCTGGCTTCGAAAGAGGAGTTGCGGCGGTTTCGCGATTACCTGGCCGCCCTGCGCGACCAGGTGGAACCCATGTACCGGGCCGGAGTTCCTCTCAACGAGGTCGTGAAAAGGCTCGATATGAGCAAATACGAGGACTTCCGGCAATATCCACAGTATGAGGCGACGTTTGGCGACAATGCGCGTACGTATTATCGGCAACTGCAGCAGCGCTCACGGCGCAGCGAGCCAAAACCAAAATTGCACCATCCTTCGGCTACGGTCGCCTTCCGGTGACCTCACCTCGAGGACAGGCTACACGGCACGGAGACGCGGAGATTGCACGGAGAAAACGATGGAGGAAAGCAAAGGCAACAGCAAAAGCAAAAACCACGGAGTCAGGGGCTGGCATGCCTCGAAATGCGTCTGTTTCAGACGAACTTAGCGGAAATTTCATCCGCCGTTAATGTTGTTTTTACAGTTGGGGGCTATAAGTAAAGCAATCCGACCGTGCTTTAAACCTCACTGCTTGAAAAAAGGAGTTCCTGCACCTCTTAAAGAATCGGGAACTCCTTCTTTTTCGGGTGGGGCGATTATCCTCCGGATTCGCCCTTCGGGCGAGAGACGGGTCCTCCACCCCAACTCGCGCAAAACCGGCGCGCGCCGGGGACCCCGGTGCTGAGCACCGTCTGTACGTTCAGAGTTGTGTTGCTGATACGGTAGCGGGCCAGTTCTTCCGAACTGACCCGCTTCTGCGGGTGGGGCTTGGTAACCCACTGGAGCCTTATGTAAGCGCCACGGCGCTTTCTGTGGCCCCTGCCGAAACCTGGACAGTAACCGTTTGCCCTCCGGGACTGCGCACGCATCGGCTGCATGTCCTTCCACGCTGCCGCAGGTAGTCCTTCTCCTCGCAACAGGCACACGTCAGCCTGGTCTTGCTGGAGCGCACATTCGCGTGAAGGCACGCTTGCGGCAAGCCGGAAACTGAACGCTGATACCCCGATAATGGGCCAGTGGGACCGACTCATTTATCGGCGAGCTAAACAGTTATAACAAGCCCTAGCACATCAAGACCAGTTATAACAAGTAGACGCGGGATGCAGCATACCTCGAAAATCTTGGAAATGCAAGTAATTCAGAAGGCTTTAGGCGCCCGCGTGCGTGAACTGCGGCTAAAAAAGGGCTGGTCACAGGAGGAATTCGCCGATCTTTGTGGCATTCACCGCAGTCACATGGGCGAGATCGAGCGCGGCGAGACCAATTTGACCCTCTCCACCTTGCTGGTCCTCTCAAAAAAGCTGGAAATCAGTATCTCCGCTCTTTTCAAGGGGATAGCGTAAGGATCCCGGGGCGACCAGGCCCGCGAGGCCCGACGCCCTGTTCTCTCATTCCCTTGATTCCAAAAAGTTTTCGTAAATGGAATTCTCATTGCGGGAAAGGGAACGGGAAGGACATTAAAAACCTCTAATAAACCTATTCGTTACCAGTGGAGAGAGAGGCGAGCAGCCGCTCCTGGGTAGGCGAAGCCCGATAGAGCCTCCAGGTGTGCCATAGGATTCTCACACTAGCCAGGATGGGGATGGAGAGGAAGACGCCGATCACGCCGCCAACTTCCCCGCCGGCCAGCACCCCAAACAGAACGGCGAGGGGATGCAATTTAAGCCTTTCGCCCATGATGCGGGGAGAGGTCACGTAGTCCTGGATGCCCCGCCAGATCAGCAGGAACACAAAAACCCAGAACAGATGGTGGTAGCCGGTGAGGAAGCCGACCCCCATTACCAGCAGAATTCCCAGGAATGGTCCAACCACGGGAATAAATTCCAGCGCGCCGGCAGCGGGCCCGACTGCCACGGCATACTGCATGCGCATGGCGGAAAGAAAAATTGTCAGCACAACCATGGCAAGTACGGAGAGCAGAACCTGAGCGCGGAGGAAATCGCCCAGCATGGAGTTCATTTGCTGGATGGTAGCCGAGACAATCTGACGATTGCGAGTGTCTTCGACGGCATTGATGATGATGTCGCCAAATTTGCGTCCGTCTTTCAGGAAAAAGATGGCGAGGATGGGAACGAGGAGGAGCCACCATAGTCCCTGGATCGTCCGGGCCGCGCGCAATACCAAGTTCTGGATCGTGCTTATGATCTCCCCGCGATGATTCATTAAGAATCCCTGGATGCGCTCCTGGGTGTCTTTGCTAAAGCCGTGCTCCGAGGCCACCTGCTGGACCTGGCGGGTAAGTTGTCCGCCACTGATCTGGTCGGCCAATTGCGGTGATTTCTGTAAGAGCGTCTGCGCTTCCTGCACAACCTTGGGAGCGATTAATGAAACCACCAGAATCAATACAGCGGCAAAAATGACGTATACCACGGTGATCGCAGCGTTGCGGGAGCCGCGCAGCAGCGCTTGCAAGCGGGCCACCGGAGCTTCCAATAAATAGGCAAAGAAAATGGCAAAAACAAAACAGATGATGACGCGCCAGGCGGCAAAAGCAAATAGCAGGGCGGCCGCAAAAATGAGGGACGTAAACAGCGCCTGCGCAGTCTTTTTATCCAGGAGTTTCAAGGCTACATCGTAGCACTCTAGCTAGCATTCAGCACTCAGCATTCAGCCTTCAGCCCGCGAGCGGCTTTATTTTCACGAGAGTTCGTCGCGAGCCAGGTTAGAGTTCGAAACTAAAGCAACCGGCCTCCATTCAGGCCGCAATGCCATCGAAAAGCCAGAACTCTAATTGCGAGGTTGAGGTCAGTAACCGAAAGAAGGCGAAATGGAGTTTGCATGTTTGAGCGGGCAAGCGTACTCTGGAGTCTGTTCCTCATGTGGGAGCAGGGGAGTCCCTGCACTCTTCCGCTATTGCTCGTACAAAAGCAGTCCTGCCAGTAATCGCGGCGATTGAATCCACACAAAGAAGGACCTCAATGAAAAACATCTACGTCGGGAACCTTGATTACAAGATCTCTGAACAGGAACTCCGGGAAGCTTTTGAAGCATACGGGCAGGTGGACAATGTCACCATCATGCGTGACCGCGATACGGGTCAGCCACGTGGTTTCGCATTTGTGGAGATGGCCAACGATGAAGAGGCGCAGAAGGCGATTCAGGGCACGAACGGGACGCAGCTTGGCGCGCGAAACGTTAATGTCAACGAGGCGCGGCCGAAGGGTGAACGTTCTGGCGGCGGCTTCAATCGTGGCGGGCGTCCCGGTGGCGGAGGAAATCGTCGCGGCGGCGGTGGCGGGTTCAGAAATCGGTATTAACCAAGCACTCAGCACTTAGCATTCAGCACTCAGGGGCGCGCAGCAGCTTTTGTGTGAAGAGATCCTCAACAGCCAGGATGGCATTGATCCCTACACCGGAAGCGCAGCCCTAAAACGCTTAATGTGTGTTGTTTCGGCGCCCTTTTCACGCTGCCTGACAATCTACGAGGTGCAGGGGCCTCTCCTGCTGTGGCAAAAAACCGAGCGCATGCACAAGAGTAGACTACGACACTGGAAAACTGTTTCAGGGAAACACGGAATCTGGGAGCTCGTAGAGACCTCTCACTTCGTTCGAAGTAAACTAAAAAAACCAAACACCTTAGAAACTAAATCTAACGCCCAACTGTGCTGAGAACGGCACTCCCACTGTAGTTCCCGGGCCAAAAAAATCGCCGAGAGCGCCTGCGGGCTGGCGCAGATCTTTGAGGCTGCGGATGGGCCGCGTCGTGGTGCAGGAAGCATTCAGACACACATCTGTCACATTTCCAGCTTCCACTTCACCCGGCGGCACGGGAAGCGCGCCGATGTCTCCGACAAAATTGTTGCCGGGATTCTGCCGGTTCAACAGGTTGAAGAATTCCACAAACGGCCTGAGAGACATTTTTTCGTGAATCTTGAATTCACGGCTGATGCGCAGGTCAACCTGGGCGAAGGGCACACCGCGAAATTGATCGAGGGTTGTTTGCTGCCCGTTGATTACGGCGCGGTCGGTGGCTACGCCGTCGCCGTTGATATCCACACCAGTCGCCAGTGTGAAAGGACGGGCACTCTCGAATTGGGAGAGCGTACTCAGTTCGAAATGTCCGGGCAGATGCAGCGTGCCGGCAAGCACAAAGCGGTGGCGAACATCCTCGCCCGAGGGTCCATGGTCGCCCGGACCAAACGGATTGGTGACGCTGGAAACGCCATTCACGTAATCAAACAACTCTCCAACCACGGCCCCCCAGGTACTGGCGCTGGCAAGAGTGTAGTGCGCCGTGAACTCAAAACGACTGGAGAGACTGTGATTGATGGCGAACGACACGCCGTCATAGCGTGAGCGATTATCGCTGCGGAACACGGAAATGTCTGGAGCACCGGGTGGCAGAGTGCCATTGGGGGCAAGGACGGGGTCCTGCGCCGTGTACTCGTAGCGGCGGTATTGATGCACGCCCTGCTGGTGCTCATAGTTGATATTCAAGCGCCAGGTTTTGGTGATGGCATGTTCAAATCCGGCACTGGCCTGAAGGGCATAAGGAGTCCGGTAATGCGGATCAATAAGAGCGCCCTGATCCCCTGGTCCCAAAATGGGAGCAGGACCGGGCACCACGGCGCGGAGAGCGTCCACCCA
>DATDNH010000046.1:0-2164 GCA_036518395.1 Candidatus Angelobacter sp.
TGTTTTTCAGCAATTTCATCTTGTGCCCTATCTTACCGCCCTCGAAAACGTGATGCTGGCGCAGTATTTTCACAGTGTGACGGACGAAAAAGAGGCGGAAGAAGCGCTGAAGCGTGTGGGCCTCGGCGACCGCCTGACGCACGTGCCCGCGCAACTTTCCGGCGGCGAACAGCAGCGTGTAGCCATCGCGCGCGCGCTCATCAATCAGCCCAAGCTCATCCTTGCTGACGAGCCCACCGGCAATTTGGACGAAGCCAACGAAAGAATCGTCATCGAGATTTTCCGCAAGCTCCACAACGCGGGACACACCATCCTCATGGTCACACACGATCCGGACATCGCGCGTCAAGCCGATCGCCGCATCGAACTTGCGCACGGCCACCTGCATTTTGATTCCGCGCTGCACGGGCCGAGTCAGCCGCTCAATTGCCCGCTGGTGGACACGCCTGACTGTTGCAAGTCCGTTTCTGGCGACGACGAAATCCGTTTCGACCATTTGCTCGAACAGATTTGGGTTTGCGGCGAGGAAGGCAAGCCCGCCGAGGTCGCGCGCTTGCGCGCCGCCGGAGCCTCGGGAAAGCTTTCGACCGTGCCCGAAGAGCCGGCCTCACGCGTTCTTGCGCGCATGGCGGATTTGCAGTTGGTCGCGCTGCAAAACGGGGAAGTGCAACTGACTCCTGTGGGTAGCCAGCGCGCGCGCGATGTGGTGCGCCGTCACCGGCTCGCGGAGCGGCTATTCAAGGACACTTTTGCCGTCGACGAAATCGAAGCGCATACGCAAGCCTGCCGTTTTGAGCACATCATCAGTCCCGAACTCGACGCGCGCATCTGCACGTTCCTGGGCCACCCTAAAACCTGTCCGCACGGCAATCCTATTCCCCCAGGCGATTGCTGCGAGGGCAAATCGAAGTCCTGACCTCGCGCCCAAAATGCCCACTCCCCTCGACCCGCGAAAAAAGCCGACTAGCGTCAAGATTCACGTTTCGAGCGGCGCCGGTGTGGACATCACTTGGGCCGACGGGCACGCCAGCCATTACGATTTCGCGTATTTGCGTGACGAATGCCCTTGCGCGACTTGCAACGACGAGCGCGGCAAGAAAGAAGCCTTTAAATCCCTCGCTCCGGGAATGGCGTCATCTCCCGCGCTGCCCATGTTCAAGCCCAAGCCGCGCGCCAAAGCGGCCACGCAAGTAGGGAATTACGCCATTCAAATTACTTTTACCGACGGCCACTCCACCGGTATCTACGCCTACGACCATCTCCGCAGCATCTGCCCCTGCCCGGAGTGCGCCAAGGCGTTCCGAACCGCCGCCGGTTAGCCCCCTTTTCTTGCGAGAACGCCCTTGCTCTCCATGCTCAGGCAAACCAACCCATTTCGAGGATTCAAAATCTTTGGCATATTCTTGTTCTTTGGCGCAACCATGGCTTCTATCGCCGGAGCGACGCTCATTTGGCGCGGTTCCTTTCTCGACCGTCTGTGGACTCTGAACGCACGTGCATATAAGCAGCTTGCGCCCTTCGGGAGTGCCGCGGGGGTTGCTTTTCTGCTGCTGGGAGCAGCTTTGGCGTTCGCGGGTACGGGCTGGTTCTGGCGCCGTTTCTGGGGATGGAGCCTTGCCGTGATCATTATTGCGACGCAGGTTGTAGGAAATCTGGCGAACGCCCTCTTGGGCGATCTGTTGAGGGGTGGCGTCGGCTTAATCTTTTCCCTCGCGCTGCTCTTTTTTCTTCTCCGCTCTCCAATCCGAGCCGCTTTCGCAAAGCAGCTTTCTGGAGGCCTGCGTTAGTTGGGAGTTGCTCATTTAGTAGCGAAGCAACGATCTGATAAAGAATTCGCTCCGCTAGACATCACGTCCGAAAAATGGGAGCATTTTAGCCTGCAAACTAGCGAAACCCACACATGAGCAGCATCCCCAATAACCCTGCTGCCGGAGCCAGCCGGGGCAACGGAATTCCGCGCGTTTTGGTGGCCACCACGGCGCTGCTGAGCTTCATTTCCTTCTGGCGCGCCGCCGCCATCGTTCTTAACGACCTCGGCTCCTCTGCTTTCTATGCTGGCGCCATTGCGGAACAGGCCATCGGTAAGTCCGCCCCCTGGTTCATCCTCGCGATCATGCTTTTTTCTTATGCGGTTCGGTCGATGTACATCGAGAGCTGCAGCATG
>DATDNH010000047.1:0-4278 GCA_036518395.1 Candidatus Angelobacter sp.
GATCGCCAAAGCCACAGCGCTCTCGAGCACCATTCAGGTGCAGTTGCTCGTTTGGATTTTCGTGATGCGGATAATTATGTTGGTGGCGAGCGCGGCAGCATATTTCATCAACGGCTTCATCGCGAAAGCGAAATACGGCAAAGTCGACGACATGAATTTCGAGGCGCCGCTCACTTCGCTGGTGTGGATCACTTCCTTCGTTTCCATTGGCCTGACGTATCTAGCTTCCTGGCTCATTATTCCGGAGCTGGGCGGCGACACGACGCAGTGGTGGAAACTCGGAACGATCATCACCTGCGGAACGCTGGCCGGCGCCATCATTCCGGAACTGGTGAAAGTTTTCACTTCCGTCGACTCGCGCCACACGAAAGAAATCGTCACCTCGGCGCAAGAAGGCGGGCCGTCGCTGGGAATTTTGTCCGGCTTCGTCGCGGGAAATTTTTCCGCTTACTATCTCGGCCTCTCGATGGTGGCGCTGATGTCCATCGGCTACCTGGTTTCGCAGGGCGGACTCAGCAAATTGATGGTGGCCGAACCGGTTTTCGCGTTCGGCCTCGTCGCTTTCGGCTTTCTTGGGATGGGCCCCGTGACCATCGCAGTGGACTCTTACGGACCCGTCACCGACAACGCGCAATCCGTCTTCGAGCTTTCGCTCATCGAACAAATTCCCGGTATCAAGCAGGAACTCAAGAAGGACTACAACTTTGACGTAAATTTCGAGCGCGCCAAACACATGCTCGAAGCCAACGACGGCGCGGGCAACACGTTCAAAGCCACCGCGAAGCCGGTTTTGATCGGCACGGCTGTCGTCGGCGCGACCACGATGATTTTCTCCATCATCATGGCGCTTACGAACGGACTGGCGGCCAATGTAGACAAACTCTCGTTGCTCCACGCGCCGTTCGTTCTGGGCCTCATCACTGGCGGCGCGGTGATTTACTGGTTTACCGGCGCGAGTACGCAAGCCGTAACCACCGGCGCCTATCGTGCCGTGGAATTCATCAAGGCAAACATCAAGCTGGAAAGCGCTGCGGCGGCAAGCATCGCAGACAGCAAGAAAGTTGTGGAAATCTGCACGAAGTATGCGCAAAAAGGGATGCTCAACATTTTCATCGCCGTGTTTTTCGCCACGCTGGCGTTTGCGTTCGTCGAGCCGTTCTTTTTCATCGGCTACCTCATTTCCATCGCCACGTTCGGTTTGTATCAGGCCATTTTCATGGCCAACGCGGGCGGCGCGTGGGACAACGCCAAGAAAATTGTGGAAGTGGAACTTAAGCAAAAGGGTACGCCGCTGCACGACGCCACGGTTATTGGCGACACCGTGGGCGATCCTTTCAAAGACACTTCTTCCGTGGCGTTGAACCCAATCATCAAATTTACGACGCTGTTTGGCCTGCTTGCCGTCGAGCTGGCCGTCAGCCTGACGGCCAGCCAGGGCAGTGGCTTGGCGCACATTTTGGCCGCCGGATTCTTTGTGGTCTCCTTCTTCTTTGTCTATCGTTCGTTCTACGGCATGCGCATCAAGGGCTCGGCAGCGTAGAACAACAAGTTGACATTCGACAGTTCACAGTTAACGAATGGCTTCGCGCTGCTCCTTTGCAGCAATCACGTTCAGGCTGGTGATACGATGAGCGAAGCAGTCCCGCCTTGAAGGAGCGTGAGCATGAAACGAAACCTAGCTGGGAGTGTGATTCTATTGGTTGTCAGCGGCCTGTTCGGAGCCGTTGATTTTGCGAGCTTGCACCCTCCACAGGAATATCGGCCTACGACGGGCTACGCGTTTTGGAGTAAAGCTGATGGGAACATTAAGTTCGCTTACCTCATTGGCTTCAGCGACGCCGAGCAGCTCTACAGGATCGTTCTCGATAAAGGAGCAAAGCCTCTTTGCGCGGACGCCGGAAAAGCCTGGATTGATGATTTCGACCGAAAAATCCCGATGCCGAACAACATTACGATCAAACAGATGAGCGACGGTCTGGATGAGTTTTACAAGGATTGGAGAAATCAGGGCGTCTCCCTTCATTTGGCTAAGAACATCGTCACGTTGCAGATTGTTGGAAGGCCCCCGTTGGAGATAGAGGAGGCGACTCGAAAGGCGCGCGCCGCCTCGAATGAATGAGCGGAATTCTGCAGGAGGTCAATCGAAGTGGTCAAGGCATATCTCAACTACCCAAATCCTCATATGACGCTGCACTGTGGTTCAGCGTGCGCGGAAGTTGGCAAGATGCACAAAGCGCAGCAACGCACTGTGAAAATCGATCAAGCATCCTTCTCCCAAGCCCTTAAGCAACTAGCTGGCAAAGAGTTTCGGCTCGGCTCGCAGGCGTCGATCAATGATGTGTGGCTCACAATTAATTTCGGTGATGAAGAGTTTGAGGAGGCAGTGGCAAGGTACGTTTGTCGCTTTCTCGGCCAGCGTTACAGTCGGCCACGGGGTGCGCAGATAAGGAAACATTGCTAGCCGGAACGGCCAGACTGAATTAGGACGAGATGGTACTGGCGTAAAGCCGCCACACAAGTTTCTCCGGAGCAAGCTCTTTGTAGAGGCGCAGCGTGCCGCGCCCAATTTGCCTCCAATTGCGCTAAAATCCCGGCGTTGCTACGAGAGGTACAAGAGATGAAGAAGATTCTTTCGTCGTGCGGCGGCGTCCTTCTAGCCTTTAGCTCTTGTGGTGTTTGTACCGCGCAGGTGGATACGAAATGGAAGATTCACGATTTGAACAGGCCAGCGCCACCGGTGATTGATCCTGGCACAACGGGCACGCAGGATGCGCCGGGACACCCGCCTTCCGACGCCGTCGTACTCTTCGATGGCAAGGATCTTTCCCAGTGGGCCGACAAGGATGGCGGGGCAGCAAAATGGAAAGTCGAGAACGGCTATTTTGAAGTGGTGCCGAAAACTGGATACATCCACACGCGCGAACCGTTCGGCGATTGCCAGTTGCACGTGGAATTTGCCGAACCATCCCCTGCAAAAGGCGAAAGCCAGGACCGCGGCAACAGCGGCGTTTTTCTGCAGGGACTTTACGAAATTCAGGTGCTCGATTCCTACGAAAACAAAACCTATCCCGACGGGCAAGCCGCCGCAGTTTATGGCGAATATCCTCCTCTGGTGAACGCTTCACGCCCGCCCGGCCAATGGCAGAGTTATGACATCGTTTTCCACGGCCCGCGTTTCGACGCGGCAGGAAAATTGACGCGCCCCGCCCGCGTGACCGTGCTGCATAACGGCGTACTGGTGCAGGACAACGTGGAGATCACCGGTCCAACCGCCGGAGACCACCTTCCCTATAAGCCGCACTCGGAAAAGGTTCCGCTGGCGCTGCAGGACCACAACCATCCCGTGCGCTACCGCAACATCTGGATCCGCGAGCTGAAAACAGATAACTGAAGCGTGAGAGAGTAAAATCATGGCGGATGGAGCTGAAAATCAACAAAGTCCTCTATGAGGTCAGCGAGCCTGGAGAGCTCCACCTGTGCCTCGCGCAGGTCCGGCGCAGCCAGTTCTCGGAAGTTTGGATGCAGCAACCAGATAGCTGGCCGTCCATTTGTGCGCTCATCAACGGCGAGGCAGCCTGGCTGATGTTCCTTCGTTTTGAAGGCGACGCGGGTTTCTCCACGCGCAACCCCGATTATTCAGGACCGCCGAAGGCAGTGATCGAGTATCACTTGGCGAACGGCCAGCGCGATGAGTACCCTGCCTCCTGGAATATCACGACCAATGAGGCCCTGCGCGCACTTGAACACTTCTTAGCAGAGCAAGAGATGGCGCCCTGGCTCCAATGGCAAAAAGAACGTCCGTAGGGTTAGCTTGCCGGTAAGCTAACGCAACAAAAGAATTTAAGCTCGGATCCGCGATTGGCGAATTGATTATCGACCGAGGTTAAATCATAAAATTATCCTATACCCGGCAATCTGATCGCTGAAAACAAAGGACTTAGGCAAAATAAGAGTTTGGCTTGACAGAAGCCTATACTTTTCTTATACTTATTGACGTATAAAGCTGCGTCAAAATGCGGGAGATTTTTCTCCCGCTTTTTTCATTTTAGGGGAGTGCCCGCTCCTCCGACTTTCTTCTCTGTGAACTCTGCGCCCTCTTCCCTCTGTGTACTCTGTGTAAAGTCTCTTCTTATGGACGATAATGAAATAACCCAGCAAATCATCGGGGCAGCGATGGAAGTTCATCGCCTGCTTGGACCGGGTTTGCTGGAATCTGCATACGAAGAATGCTTATCGCGAGAACTCGAGTTGCGGAACCTGACAGTGGAGAGGCAGAAG
>DATDNH010000048.1:0-9756 GCA_036518395.1 Candidatus Angelobacter sp.
ACACGCGTGCGCTCCAGTGAAACGGAGAAAGTTTATCAGGAAGAATTTGGTAAGTGGGGGTAGGTTGGTAATTTCAAGGCCGGAGGGAAGACTTGTTTGGGCATTCGCCTTGAAACCGTTTCGCAGGAGTAGGGATCCCTCTCCCGCCCGTCTGCATAACTTACGGACAGCTTAAGCATTTGTGAAGCGACGGGCGGGATCGGGATAACACCTGCAAAACCTAAGTCTCCTCCACCTGGCGCTGCAACCTGCGGGATTCGGCTAGCAGGCCCATGCTGTGCATGAGATTTTGCAGGGTTACGATGCCTACGAGCCGCTCGTCGTCTACTACGGGAATCAACGTGAGCCCGCGGCCAGTCAGTTTGCGAAATGCTGAGGCCAGCGATTCTGTGCGCGAGGCAATCTCAAAAGCTTTGCTCATTGCGCCCTGAACGTAGCCATTGCCTTCGCGGCGCAACCGGTCAACGATGGTCTGGCGATTGATTACGCCTACCAGGTCGCCTCCGCGGACCACGGGAAAATCGTCCTGCAAAGTATGGACAGCCTTGTACAGGGCATCTTCCAGCGTGTCTGCCGGAGAAAGCGTGGAGAAATGGGTCAGCATGATGTCTTCCATGTGGACTGTTTCCACCACCGAGTGAAAGAGCACGGTGCGTTCTTCCATCTGCGCGGCGAAGAACATGATCACCCCGATTAACATCAGCCAGGGCGACAAGACGGCGCCCAGAAACATAAATGTAGCGGAAAAAATGGTGCCGATATTGACGGCGCGGCGCGTGGCCTGCTGGTAGTCCATTTTTTGCGCCAGCCGGGCACGAAGGACTTTGCCGCCGTCGCTGGGGAAAGCAGGCAGCACATTGAAGGCAAACAGGAAGAAGTTGGTCCAGAAAAAGCTGCGAGGCAGCGCGGCTGTGGTGATCCAGGGTTGCGACCACAGGTTCGTTTTGGGAATCCATGCGAGGAAGATCAGGCCTGAGAGACCGGCAACAAACAGATTCACCATCGGACCGGCGATGGCGATCCGAGTTTCGCGGACGGCGTTCTTAATGCTGTCGGCGTGCTGCTGTGGATCCATCAGCGTCATGCCGCCAATTGGCAGCAACATGATGCCGCGGACGGGAACGCCATAACGCAAGGCCAGGCTTGCATGACCGGCTTCGTGCAGGATGACTGAACCAAAAATGATGGCCATCAACCCCAGCCCGCGAATCGCTCCTGTGGGGCCGAAGTTTTTGTACTCATTGGCTACTACAAACAGCAGCAGAAACACGAACGTCACGTGGATGCGGAGCTCCACACCGAAAAACCTGCCGGCGGAGATGGACCAACTTCTCATGAAGAAAGCTGCCAGCTACGAACTGCTAGCTTTGTCCCTCGATTTGTTGCTTAGGGCCTTTAGCCCGTAGCCTTTGGCCCTTGGGAACGTCAAAACCAAATTCAAAAGCCTGAACCTGCTTTGTAGCTGAAACGATTCTATACACTTAATTAGATGTACGACAGTGGAGTCCAGTCACAATGCGCGTGATTGCAGGGAAATACAAGAGTCGGCGGCTGGCCGCACCCGCGGGGATCGAGACCCGTCCGACTTCCGATCGACTGCGGGAAACACTTTTTAATGTGGTAGCGGCGGCAGTCGAAGGTTCCGTGTGGCTGGATTTATTTGCCGGCACGGGAGCGATCGGGATTGAGGCGATCAGCCGGGGAGCGCGCATGGTGTACTTTGTGGAATCGTCAAAGCGGGCGGCACGGACGATTCGCGACAATCTCGCCTCGCTTGGAATTGAAGATGGTTTTGAAATGATTGACCGCGAGGCGCCTACGGCATTGCGGCTGCTGGATTCACAGTCGGCGGCCTGCGATTTCTGCTACGTCGATCCGCCGTACCGGAAGAAAGAAGACTATGAAGAGGTCCTCGGATATATTTCGCAGTCATGTGTACTTAATCCCGATGGATTAGTCATAGCCGAGCACGATAAGCATTTTGATCCGGGTGAAGCGTTTGGCTCGCTGCGGCGCCAGCGTATTTTGCGGCAAGGCGACTCTGTACTGAGCTTCTACAAGCGAAAATAGCAGGAGAGCAGCGGCTTTGAGAGGGGTCGGAGGCGAATCCCCACTGTTTACGCGAGTTTTCCACAGATAATTGCGAAAAACCCGCATAAAATGCGGCTAAAACGCTTGCACCGCATGAGCGACGGTGGTATACACGAAACGAGTGACAAAGTGCGCTCAGAATTTTAAGGAGGAACCATGGCAAGTGGTATGACCAAGACCGAACTCGTGCGCCATATCGCCGAGAAGCATCAGGTCCCGAACAAGACCGCGGCGTCAATTCTGGAACATCTCGCGGACACCGCAATCAAAGAGACCAAGAAGAATGGCATTTTCGTCATTCCTGGCATCGGCCGCCTGGTAAAGGCAAACCGGAAGGCCCGCATGGGACGTAACCCGCAGACTGGGGAAGCCATCAAGATCCCGGCCAAAACCGTGGTGAAGTTCCGAGTGGCGAAATCCGCAAAAGACGCAATCTATACGGCTAAGAAGTAGCGTACATCCAACCCAATGATGCGAGGCCGGCGTTCGCGCCGGCCTTTTGCAATTTCCACTCCTTGCGAGGTGGGCTCAGTAAATTGCGATCCTACAGCACTTCGCCGGGTTCCCATCCGGAGAAGCCTTGAATTAAGATTAGAATCTAAGTTCCAATGATTGCCGCGTTTCTCGCTGGGTTGGTTTCATTTCTCTCGCCGTGCGTCCTGCCGCTGGTTCCCGGATACGTGTCTCTGATTTCAGGCGCCAGCGTGGACGAGTTGCAGTCCGGCAATCGCCAGTTGATGAAGACGGTCATGCTGCATTCGATCATGTTCATCCTGGGTTTCACGATTGTTTTCGTCACCCTTGGAGCAACCGCCTCCGGTCTTGGACAGTTGGTGCACACTTACAAGAAATATCTGACCTGGGTTGCAGGCATCATCATCATCATTTTTGGAATTCACTTAACCGGGCTGATCAAGATCAAGGCCTTGTATGCCGACAAGCGCCTCCACTCAATCCAGGGCGGAAAAACACCCATCGGGGCCTTTCTGGTGGGTTTTGCTTTTGCTTTTGGATGGACACCTTGTATCGGCCCGATCCTCGGCGCCATTTTAGGCCTTGCGGCCAACTCAGATACAATAGCGAAAGGTATTGTTCTGCTGTGGGTATATTCTCTTGGTCTGGCCGTCCCTTTCCTGCTAACGTCCCTTCTGGTAGACCGGTTTCTGATGTTTTATGGCCGGTTTCGCCGCCATTTGAATACTGTGGAGATACTCAGCGGAGTACTTTTGATTGCCATTGGAGGATTGATCCTGGCCGGCCATTTCACCTGGCTGGCAAGCAAGCTGGGCTTCCTCAACCGCTTTGCCATGTGAGGTATTAAACGTGAAGAACAGCGTAATTTTCGTGGGAGTTGTGATCGTAGTCGTTACCGGACTTTTGTTTTTAGGCAAGTCATTTACGTCACATCAGGGCCAGGTGGCCAGCGCCAATGGCAACGGAGATGAAGACCGGTTCAATGGCAAACCGGCGCCCGACTTCGACCTGAAAGTGCTGGACGGAAGAGGCAAGACCCTGAAGCTTTCCGATCTCAAAGGAAAAGCGGTGGTGGTGAACTTCTGGGCCACGTGGTGCGAGCCGTGCAAGATCGAGATGCCGTGGCTGGTGGACTTCCAGAAAAAATATGGCGGCCAGGGGCTCCAGATTGTCGGCATTTCCATGGAAGACACCGACGAAAAGACCATCTCTGATTTCGCCCACAAAATGGGGGTAAACTACCCGATCCTGATCGGCACGGAAAAAGTGGCTGACCTTTACGGCGGCATCGACGGAATGCCCACGTTGTTTTTTGTTGACCGCTCCGGAAGAATCGTTGAGCATGAACTGGGACTGCGAGGGATGGACATTCTGGAGGCCAACATCAAGAAATCAATGAATTCCACGGAGTCTGCGAAGGCACAATGAAACCAGCAAAGTTCGCCGCCAAGGTGATGTCAGTGGTCATGCTCTGTGGGATCGTTTTTTCCCAGGAAAGCGGATCTAGCCAGGGGAGAGGATATGTGGAGTTTGATCCGCTGGATACCGTCTCGGTAACCCCCGGGCAGACTAAGCCGGTGCAGTTCACGTTTCATGTGAAAAACGGATATCACATCAATTCCAATAAGCCCACAACTGAAGAATTGATTCCCACCACGCTCGGTTTTACGCCGCCTCCTGATTTGGTGATTGCCAAGGTGCAATATCCTCCAGGCCAGTTGACCAGCTTTCCCTTTGACCCAACGCAGAAGCTGAGCGTTTACTCCGGCGATGTGATCATCAAGGCAGCGATCATTCCGCAGCCGCATGCGCCGTCGGGCACTTACACCGTTCATGGTGAATTCAGGTATCAAGCGTGCGACAACAATGCGTGCTACCCGCCGAAGAAGCTGCCGGTGCAGTTTGATTTAAAGGTGGCAAAAGCAAAGAAGAGCAGGCCACGGCCTACCAGGCAGAGCCCGAATATTCACTAACGGCAGTATTTAGTAGTTAGCAAAAAGCAGAACCCACGACGTGCCCATCGCCGTGTACTCGCGTTTGCTCGCAGCGTGAATCAATCAACAATCAACTATCAAAAATCAGAAATCGACGGCGCGGACTTCCTGGATTTCCGGCAGGTGTTCGAGTTCGCGGAGGACGTTTTCCGGAGCGGCATTGTCTACCTGAACGACGGCGATTGCTTGTCCGCTGCCGGCGCGGCTACTGCGGCCAAGCGCAAAGTTGGCAATGTTGATGCTGTGTCGGCCGAGAAGCGTGCCGACTTTGCCGACAACGCCGGGAACGTCGCGGTTGCGCAGATAAATCAGCTTGCCTTCCAGGGGAACTTCGATATCAATATCGTCCACGCCCAGGAGGCGCAACGAGGTTCCGCGCAGGACAGCGCCTCTCACCAGGCGCTCACCGGAAGCGGTCTTCAGCAGCAGTGAGATCACGTCGCCCGCGCCGCCGGCGGTTTTTTCTTTCTTGTTTTCGTGCACCTGAATACCGCGCTCCTGGGCGATGGCTGCGGCATTGACAACGTTAGCGCGCTCCGCGATGCGCTGGTTCAGCACCCCCTGAATCGCGGCATTGCGTATCAATTCGGTTTTCCATTCGCAGATGCGGCCAGTGTAGCGGATGGAAATTTCCTGCAGTGAGCCCGACACAAGATGCGCGAGAAACGCTCCCAGCTTTTCCGCCAATGCCAGGTAGGGCTGCATCTGGGCATATTGCTGGTCGTCAATCGATGGCATGTTGACAGCATTCTGGATCACGCCGCGCTTCAGATATTCGCGGACCTGACTGGCAATCTGCACGCCCACGGCGTCCTGCGCCTCGTGAGTTGAGCCGGCAACGTGTGGCGTGGCAATCACGTTTTCCAGGGCCAGCAGAGAAGAATTTTTAGGCGGTTCTTCAGTAAAGACGTCCAGGGCGGCGCCTCCAACCTGCTTGCTGCTGAGGGCAGCGGCGAGTGCAGCTTCATTTACCAGTTCGCCTCGAGCGCAATTGATGATGCGCACACCGCGTTTCATTTTGGCCAGCGCTTTTTCGTCAATCATTCCCGTGGTCTGAGGCGTGAGGCCGACGTGGAGTGTGAGGTAGTCGGATGCGGCATAGATCTCGTCGAGTTCCGCCAGTTGGATGTCGAGTTGGCGGGCCACGGAAGCAGCGACGAAGGGATCGTGCGCGATGACTTTCATCTCAAAAGCCTTGGCGCGTTTGGCCACTTCCAGGCCAATGCGGCCAAGGCCGATCACGCCCAGAACCTTGCCGCGCAGCTCTGTTCCCTGCAATGATTTTTTCTCCCACTTGCCGGCTCGTGTGGTGGAGTCGGCGCGAGTGAGATGACGCGCGAGCGCCAGCATAAGAGCGAGAGTATGCTCGGCCACCGCCACAGCGTTTGCGCCGGGAGTGTTCATAACGGCGATGCCGGCTTTGGTAGCAGCATCGAGATCGATGTTGTCGACGCCAACTCCGGCGCGGCCAATGACACGCAATTTCTTCGAGGCGCGAAGAAGGCCGGCGTTCACGTCTACGGCGGAACGGACGACCAGTGCGTCGGCGTCTGCAAGCGCGGCGGCAAGATTGCCGTCGAGCTGGTCGGCAGTGAGCACAGTCCAGTCTTGTTCTTGTTTCAGTAATTGAACAGCGTTGGCGGAGACTTTTTCAGCAATGACAATTTTCATGAGACAGCCTTTGGCTCGTAGCTACAGGCCTCTGGCTAAAGGCACAAGTTAAAGTTTTTCATCTCATGCGGAGACGGTGCTCAGCACGGGTTCCACTTCTTTGCCGGCGGACATTTTCGCGTAGACCAACTGCGCGGCGCGCAACCCTGCGCCCAACTCGATGTTTATGCCCAGATCAATGAGCACGTGCTCCAGGGCCCCAATCATCGCGATCGTGTCAAGGTAATCATAGAGGCCGATGTGAGCAATGCGGAACAGGTGGCCTTTCATCTCGCCCTGACCATTGGCGATGATAGCGCCAAAGCGTTTACGCAAAGCTTTGGCGATGTCTCCAGAGTCCATGCCATTCGGCGAAGCGATGGCAGTGAGAGCTGCGCCCGGCGATTCGACGGAGAACAGTTTCAGCCGAAGTGCCTGAGCGGCGGCGCGGGTCATAGCGGCTGCGATTTCCGCATTGCGAATGAGCAGATCGCGGCCTTTGGCCAGATCGCCGCCGCCCTGCTCACGCAGATAGTCCATCGCAGCATTCAGAGCGGCAACGAGAGCAGTCGAAGGCGTGTACGAGGATTCGCCTTTTGCGCCATTTTTTCTCTCCTTGCGCAGGTCAAAGTAGTAGCGAGGGTTCTTGCTGCTCTCCATTCTTTGCCACGCGCGTTCGCTCACGGCACAGTAGGCCAGTCCGGGCGGAATCATCACGGCTTTTTGCGAGCCCCCGATGATTACGTCCACGCCCCAGCCATCAACGTCAAAGTTCGTGGTTCCCAATCCGGTAATGGCATCCACGACGAGCAGAGTATTTGTGTGCTTCAGCAGACGTGCAATTCCCTCTACGTCATGGCGAACTCCGGTGGAGCTTTCCGTCGCTTGCATGTACAGCGCAACGTGTGCGGAAGAAAGTCTTTCTTTGACCTGCGCCGGAGTAACGGTCTGGCCATAGGGCGCGCGCACTGCATCAACCTGGCAACCGTAGGTTTTGGCCAGCGACTCCCAACGTTCTCCGAATTTACCGGCTGAAAGCACCAGAACTTTGTCGCCGGGCGAGGTCAGGTTGCTCACGGCGGCCTCCATGGCTCCCGTGCCGGACGCGGTGAACATCACAACATCATTGCTTGTACCGACAAAAGTTTTCAGATCGGCCAGAACTTTGCTGTACAGGGCACGGAATTCCGCAGTGCGGTGATGCATGGTGGCGCCCGCCATGGCGAGCTGCCCCGCGGGCAGCAAGGGAGTGGGCCCGGGAGTAAAAAGACGAGACTTGATGATCATGGGCTTTCCTTTAGAAGTGGAAGTTTTAGTTTACCGCGAACCGCGGTGATTCGTTTTTGACTCTATCCCGATCCCGCCTTTTCTGATGTGATCCCAATCACGTGCCATAGGCTGAATAACAGGCGGAGAAAGGCCAGGTGCTTTTGCGCATGCGCCCTGAAAAGTGTTTAGTCTGTAGCGATCGGTCACTGTCCTAAACTTGGGTTGAAAGCAGTTCCGCAAGTTCAGGACAGCCGCGTTTCCAGGCTGCGAACGTAGTATCCTGCGTAGTTCGGTCCATCCTCTACCGCTTCCCTTACTCGTGTTCAGTCAAGCCGCCATAGCGATGACGACGGCTATGCTCCCCTGCTTCAGCTAGACCACGTTGCATATCCTCCCACTCTTCTGGTGTCCACAGCCATGCTTCCGCTGTGAAGAATGCCCCGTTCGAGGGGATCACCCAGCCTTTCTGTTTTGCCGTTTTACGACCTGCGTTGAGCAGGAACTTGGCGATTTCAGCCGTTGCAACGATCCTTCCGGCCCAATGCAGTACGTCCCGCTTCTCCCAGTCGTTCTCACAGTACTGGTCTGCAATATTGGTCAGCCGAAGCAGGGGTGCGTCCAAGCCTTCTCTGTTGGCCTTGAATACGAATTCGATCTCCTTTGGAACGTACCTGAGATCCCAGGGTCGGTAGCGATACCCGCTGACCTGGGATCTTAGCCCATGCTTGTACTCAGTCACGATGTGTTTGACCTGGGAATCAGCAGGGAGCAGATGGATGACCGAGCGGTCGGTCTCTTCATGGAACAGGACAGAAAGCAAGAGCAATCCTAGCTGACGAAAGGTGGAAGGCGGAGCAATGATGTCCAGGTGGTCTCCACGGCACCCCGGCAGCCGTTGAAGGTAACAACGACGAATACACACTCGATCGGTTGTCAATTCTGCGGGAGCAACGGGGACATTAGTTTCACGCAACTCGAACACTGGGCTCCCCTCGTTCTCGGGAAGACGGGCCGCCAGTTCCCCAAAAACTCGTTCAAGGTCACAGTTCATCGCATCACCGGAGCAGCATTTTACTGGCTTTCGTAAATAACAGCGTGAAGGCCGCGGCGCTCTATAAAACCGACGAAAATGCCGCCGAGATGCAAATGAGTATCATCAGCCCCGGCAAAAGCGGCAGTCTTATCATGTTTCTTCTCCTGGTTGTTAAAGCTTGCGCCCACTTCGGCGGTTCACCCCAAAAATCATCGCGCACAGCGCCACCGCGTTATAGCTAGTTGTAAGCTGCGCGTCAAATCGCTCCGTCGGCTGACCTTCCCCGCGCGGTACCCACAATGTCTGCAGGCGAGATTGCACTTGAGCCCAACACCCTAACAATGGACCCTCGGCAATGCAAGACTGGGGTTGTTGTTAGAGCATCAACGCAGGTTTAGAACACTACCTAGCGATCCCTCTCCCGCCCTTCCGCAATAGTTGCTTTGAGGCTTGAGAAGTTCCAGAAAAAGGGCGGGATCGCGGTAAACTACAAAAACCAGAAAGGCTGGAGCATGGGCATCCCTGAGCAAGTGCAGCAAGACATGGTCGCGGCGATGCGCAGCCGTGATGAACTCAAACTTTCCACTTTACGCATGGTCAAGTCTGCGCTGAAGAACAAAGAGATTGATAAGCGCGGCGCACTCGACGACAAAGAAGCGCAACAGGTGCTGGCTACGCTGATCAAGCAGCGCCGGGATTCCATCGAGCAGTTCCAGAAGGGCGGGCGCCAGGAACTGGCGGACAAAGAAGCAGCCGAGATCACCATCATTGAAGGTTATCTGCCGAAGGCGATGGGCGAAGATGAGATCACGGCCACGGTCCAAGCCACAATCGCAGAGATGGGATCGCCCACCATGAAAGATATGGGCACGGTAATGAAGAACGTGATGGCGAAGCTGCAAGCCTCAGGCGCCCGGGTCGAGGGCAAGATGGTGAGCGAGATCGTCAAAAAACAGCTCAGCGGCGGATAAACAGAACCATCAACTACCCAACTGCAATCACCTGAGAGATAAAGCGGTCGCTCGCCAATTGTTCTTTTTTTCCGTCAGGATGACGCGCGAAGATGTGGCTGCCGTCTGTGAAGACGATGGATCCGTCCTCAGAACGGTCGAAAGAGAGCACGCCTTTCTCCAGCACAGCAATTTCACCTGTTGGAGTTTTCCGGATCAGCTCCCATGATTTGGCTACGAGGCCTTCGCGGTCCTGCTCGGGGAGCCGCTCCGCCTCACGCTGAGCCTGCATCAG
>DATDNH010000049.1:0-80520 GCA_036518395.1 Candidatus Angelobacter sp.
ATCATCGAGCAGGATGGTGAAAGGCGGCGGATAGAAGAGAGTCCCGTTGTGGTCCCTGACCTCGCCCATTGAGCGCCCCTCAAGCAGCTGATCGATCACGGTTGCGGGAGTGGATCCGGCAGCCATCCACGGCCAATCGCAGAGCAGGTTTAACAGCCGCAAGCAGAGCGACTTGCCCGACTCCGGCTCCGGGGAACGGATGTGAAGGTACGGCGCGGTGGGAAAATGCTGGAAGCACCTGGTAAGGACGATCCAAAAAGCCAGAATCGTGAGCTGGTGTTCGTCGCACGCCAGATACTTACGCAGGAAGGAGACCAGCGAATCCATCATTTTCACGTCCTCGAAGGCGGCATGTTTAACGTTTGCACGGAGCGCCTGGACCTTTTGAATCCAGCGGGCCCGGTTCTCTTCGGGACTGGCCTCAGGGTTATTTGCGCCAGTGATGGCTTCACTTTGCTTTGCCGGCGGCGCTTTCACCCTTGTGCGATGGGATTTGCGCCGCAAGCTTGGAAATAGTTTCGACAGGTAGTTCATAAGAAAATCGGCTCTTGGCTATTGGCTTTTAGCTCTTGGCTATTAAGTTCAACAGCGATCTCTCCTTTCGTTGGAAATAGTGGTTAGTAATTAGTAGTTGGCAATTAGCAAAACCAACGGCAAAAGCTTGGCCCCAAAAGGCACAAGCGTTTCGATTTGTGCAGGCACACTAATCCTGCAGCGTTGTTCGGCCTCTACAGCGTGAAGACACGTGTCTTATGCGCTCTGATCGGCGTTCAGTCAGTAGCAGGTTCGCCATCGCTGAGCGCCGAAGAGCGCGCTGCGGCTGTCGCGCACGAATCAATTCGCAAAAGCGATCCGCCGAGCTAGACGACACGTATCCGGCGCAGCCAATACGGCTCAATCCGCGCAGGGCGGGATTTCGCCTGACGACTCGGACCCCGCCAATAAGGCTCAATATTCAGTTGTCAAAGAACAATGCGAACTCAAATAGCGGGTTCGGCCGCCCTGGGGCGGCTAACTCACGATTCGATCCACGGCCAGCCGGGATTTCGGCTGCGGACTCCTGTTCTCCCGCGAAGCGGGATCACTCACGCCCGCAAAACACCTCAAAAATGTGAGCCACTGCCAGAATTACTCAGAAAACAGGGTTTGTGAAGAGGGTGATGTCACAAGTGCGTCATCGTGGCAGCCAGTGGCAGTCAAAGTGACAGCAAGGTAGGTTACAGGTTACAGAGCTCCCAAATCGCCTCTAAGCTGCTGAGAGATCGTGCGCCTTGTTGGTCGTTGAGTCCGCAGATGCCAATTCTGGATCTGCTTTAGCCTGCTCTTTCACCGCTGCGGCGAAGCTCTGCCTGGCGATGTGGGCGAGCAGAATCGAGAATGCCACCACTGCCACCAGGCCGACCCAGAAGAACCAATTGGAGCCCGTGCCTTCTGTGGGAAAAATGTGCAGCGCGAAGAAAGAGATATTTTTTACGGCTCTGCCTGCATACGCATACAGCACCGTTCCCGGCAGAGTTCCCAGCACGGTTCCGAGCACGTAGTCGAACAGACGCACGCGCGTCAGGCCCAGCCCCATGTTCAGATAGCCAAATGGGACAAAGACGGGCTGGAGGCGCATGAGGAAGACCAGCTTCAGGCCATGTTTTTCGATGGCCTGGTCCATGGCTTCAAAGCGGGCGTAGCGGCCCAGCTTGCGCGCGATAAAGTCGCGGGCAACATAACGGGTGAGCAGGAAGGCAATGGTCGCCGCAATCGTGCTGGCCACTGTGACGAGCACCGAGCCCCAGAATACGCCATAGAGAAATCCCGCGCCCAGATTGAATGGGGTCTGGGGAAACAACACGACCGTGGTGACGATGTAGAGCAGCGCGAAGAGAATTCCGCCGCGCACGCCCAGACGGCCAATCCATTCAAACGTTGCTGCCATCCACGCGCCCAGCGGCGCGCCCGTGATCAACAATGCTGCCAAGATGACAGCACAAGCAGCAAACGCGGCGATCACGAACTTACGCACAGGCAGAGACCTCAACTGATTCCGCTGCCGGCGCTTCGACAGCCCGCAACAGCTCTTTGGCAATGATCGGGAAATCGCTCAGCTTCAAGTGCGGCGAGACCGGCAAATAGAATCCATGCGTTCCCAGATAGCGCGCGACCGGAAATTCTTCCGGGGGCATCTCTGCCACATCGTGCCAGCAGGGCTGATCGAACTGCGGGGCAAACAGCGGACGCGTCTCGATTCCGGCGCGCGCGAGTTGCTCCTGAATTGCAACCGAATCGCGATTCGGCACCAACAGCGGGAAGCAGAACGGCGATGGATCCAGTTGTGCCGGAAGTTGCGGCAGCAGGATCTCCGGATGGTTACCCAGCAGCCGCCGCAGCAGTTTCATGCGTTTGCGACGCGCGGCCAGCAGCCTGGGCACGCGCTTTAACTGCTCGACGCCAAAGGCCGCCAGCAGGTTTGGCATCTTCCAGTTCAGCCCGAAGACTACGTGATGAAACGGCTTGTCCTGCCCGTAGCTGCGGATCATCCGCGCCTGCGCCCCGGCACTACTGTCGGCGAACCAGACCATCCCGCCTTCGCCGGTGGTGATCAGCTTGTTGCCGTAAAACGAAAACGTTGAGGCAGTGCCGAACGTTCCGACCATCTGGCCGTCCCAGAGCGCGCCCAGGCACTGCGAACAATCCTCAATCAACGGGATCGAATGGCGGCGGGCCAGATCGGCCAGAGCTGGAACATCGGGCGTGCTGCCATAGAGGTGGGCAATGACCAGGGCGCGAGTCTCAGGAGTAATTGCCCGCGCCACGCTGTCTAGTGAAACCTGCCAGCTCTGCCGGTCATGGTCGGCGAAGCGAATTCTGCAGCCGGTTGAGAGAAGAGCGTTGGCCGTCGCAAGGCAGCTCATAGCGCCGGTGACTACTTCCTTACCGGCCAGCCCCAGGGCGCGCAGGGCCACCTCAATCGCGGACGTCCCTGTGATTACTGAGACGGCATCGCCTCCGCCCATGAAGGCGGCAAAATTATTTTCAAACTCGGCGATCGAGTCCCCGCGTGAGATCTGGTTCTGAAGGACGGCGCGGGCAAGGGCCCGTGCTTCAGCCTTACCTACCATGGGCGCGGCAATTGAAAATTGCATCATATGTTTAGATGTGAACTGCTGTTGCTGTAGGGGACCCAAATGAATAATTTTTCCATTCCTGTTTATTCGTCATGGATATCTGATGAGGATGTAGAGGCTGTAAAGAGGGTTGCTGCTGACGGCTGGATCTCTTCCACTGGTCCTGAAGTACAAAGATTCGAAAACGATTTTGCTGATTTCATAGGCGCCGACTACGCAATCAGCACATCCAACGGAACCACGGCGCTGCACCTGGCGCTCACAGGCCTGGGCATCGGCCCGGGCGACGAAGTCATCGTCCCTGACCTCACATTCATAGCCTCCGCGGCCACCATTGCTCAGACTGGAGCAACTCCGGTTTTTGCCGATGTCTCTCGTGCTGACTGGAACATCACGGTGGAAGAAGTCCTGCGCAAAAGGACGCCGCGGACCAGGGCCGTTCTGCCCGTTCATCTTTACGGCAATCCGGCCGATTGTGAGGCCATTGCTGAGGCCGTTCCTGACCTGCTGATGATCGAGGACGCAGCAGAAGCCTGCGGCGCCAGCCGCAACGGACGCAAGACGGGAACGTTCGGGACCGCCGGCGCATTTTCTTTTTATGCCAACAAGGTCATCACTACCGGCGAAGGCGGGATGGTTGTGACTGGCGACCGCCAGTTGGCGGAGCGGCTACGCGTCCTGCGCGGCCACGGCATGGCGCCGGACCGCAAGTACTTTCACCCGGAACTCGGATTCAACTACCGCATGACCGCGCTTCAGGCGGCCATTGGACGCTCTCAGCTTCAGCGCATCGACACGGTGCTGGCCCTCAAAAGGAAGATTGCTTCCTGGTACGAAGAGCGCCTGGCGGAGATACCGCAGATCGAACTGCATGCCGCGAGTACCCCGGAGAAGGAAGGCGTGTACTGGATGTACTCGATCCTGCTGCCTGATTCGGCCACGCGCGAGCGCGTGATGGACGCTCTGGCTGAAGACCGGATCGAGACGCGGCCATTCTTCCTGCCTATGTCCACGCTGCCGCCATTTCGGCAGCAATCCGCCGAAGGACTTCCCGTAAGCCTGGATCTTTCACGGCGTGGCATGAACCTGCCCTCCAGCCCGCTGCTTACCGAGGAAGAAGTTGACCGCGTCTGTGACGGCATTCGCACCGCGCTGGGCATGGCGGCGGTCAAAACAGTGTTCGAGCTGGATGCGAAGGAAGCAGCCTAGGAAGGCAACAGGCAACAGGAAACAACGGGCCAATGGCTTCACGCCATTGGCCCTTCGCTTTTCAACAGGTACAGCACAGATTCTTCTCGGCTGACGCGAAACGGCAGCGGAGCAGATCCTTCCACCTGATCGCGCCGCTGCGCGATCAGGTCTCAGGATGACAAGGCGTTGGAATTCGCGGCTCTCGCGACCAGAATCTCACGATCAAAAACGGTTTGAGGGAATCGCACGCCGCCAAGCGCATCGAGGCTTTTGGTTTTGCACTTAGCTGAATACTAACCACTAAGTACTAACTACTGACTTGCCGTATCTCGCCGGCACTAATCGCAACGAATCGAACCACTCTTCAAACAAGAGCATCACTCCGGTGCCGAATTTGATCTTGGTTTCGCCTTTGGTGCGGAAGATGTATTTTGCCGGCAGCTCCTTCACTGGAATATGAAAGCGGCAGGCCAGCGTCGCCAGGATCAAGCCGTAGAGCGTCCGATCATAGGGACGGACGCCCAGACGTGCTCCCTCCGCCAACAGCCGGTCCAGGCTGTCACGGCGGCAGGCCAGATAGCCGTTGGTATGGTCGTGCAGGCCGGTGTGAAGCACGAGCCGGTGCCACATGTTGATGGTGCGAGTAGGCAGAACTCTATACCACAGCGTGTCGAAGT
Organism: Candidatus Angelobacter sp.; assembly: GCA_036518395.1. GTDB lineage: Bacteria > Acidobacteriota > Terriglobia > Terriglobales > Acidobacteriaceae > Angelobacter. Next base: position 4,985 of record DATDNH010000049.1, read on the forward strand.
CGCCTTTACGCAGAAAACGCGAGCCCAGGACCAGAGAGCCGTCTTCGGCGGCCGCCAGCAAATCCGGCAGCCTTTCCGGCGGATGAGAAAAATCGGCATCCATGGTGCAGACAACATTTCCATTGGAGTGCCGAATTCCGTGGAGATATGCCGGGCCGATGCCACGCTCATTCACGCGCGTGACCAGACGGATGCAGTTGTTCTTCTGCATCGCGGCCTGAACAATGTTTCCCGTGCCGTCAGGAGAATTATCGTCCACCACCACGATCTCGTAGGTGCGTCCGGTTGGCTCGAGAGCGTTAATGATGGCGGACAGCAGCGCAGTGATATTCTGCGCCTCGTTGTAAGTGGCGGTAACAACGGAATAGTCGAGGAATCTGGTCATCGGTTTCCTTCGGCTGCGCAATCCCGCCATGCGGGATCGAGGACAGGCTGGTCATCGGGTCTTCGGAAAAGAGGGCCCGTGTGATTCTGTTCCTTCACTCTGGTCAAAGTTCGCTAATTACACGGCCTCGCGGACCGGCACTGGAGTTTCCATTTCAGTGATTTTGGTTTCCACCAGAGGCTTGCTGCCGTCCACCGATTTTGAGAGTGCCGCGTAATCTTCGTCCACCATCATCTTGACCAATTGTGCGAATGAAGTCTCGGGACGCCATCCCAGTTCCTTTTTGGCACGGCTGGCATCAGCGCACAGCGAATAGATCTCGTTGTCGCGCACCAGGTGTGCATCGTGGCTGACCAGGTGGGCCACCGATTCATAAGGAATGTTGGCCGCTTCCAGGGCGCGATGCAGGAACTCTCTTACGCTGGTGGTTTGTCCCATGCCGATCACGTAATCGCGCGGCTCATCCTGCTGCAGCATCAGGTGCATGGCTTCCACGTAGTCGCCGGCAAAGCCCCAATCGCGGGTCACGTCAATGTTGCCCAGGCGCAGAGGTTCGTCACTGCCCAGCATCCATGAGGCAACGTGTTGTGTGATCTTGCGTGTGACCATCTCCGGGCCGCGGCGCGGGGACTCATGGTTAAACAGGATGCCTCCCACGGCAAACAGGCCTTTATCGCGGTAGACGCGGCAGAGATGATGCGCGGCCAGCTTGGAAACGCCATACGGGCTGGTAGGCAGCAGGGGCGTGTCCTCGTTGCTCTGGCCACGGTGATTGCCGAACATCTCCGATGATGAGGCCTGATAAATCTTGATGCGATGATCAGTGCGCTCGATGATGTCCAGGAAACGCGCCAGGCCGCCGCTGTTGACGTTCATGGTCTCGTACGGGCTGAGCCAGCTATTGGGCACAAAGGGCTGGCCGGCGAGGTTGTAAATCTCGTCCGGCTCTGATTTCTTGACCGCGGCCAGCAATGACAACTGGTCAGTCAGATCGCCATAAAGCAGATTGACCCTGCCCATTACGTTTCTCAGGTTGTACGCCGCGCTGAACTCCGACCTGATGATGCCGAATACCTTGTAGCCTTTGCCCAGCAAATACTCTGCCAGATAGCTTCCGTCCTGGCCTGCGATACCGGTAATGAGAGCCCTTTTCATCGAATCTCCTGGATTTGATTTGGATTGAGTGTGGCCCCCCGGTTCACGGCAAACCCGGGTTGCTCACGGATTTCCTGCGATCTTCTTGCAAACTCTTTTTCCCTCTGGAGCGTTACCTGAAATGCCTCCAGATATCCGCCGACGACGCGGTCGAATGTGATCTTTGACGCTGCGGCCGCGTTCTGGGCTGCCATGTGCTCACGAAGTTCTTGCGATGACAGCACGCGAAGGATCGCCTGCGCCAGACCATTCACGTCACCCCGTGGATAAAATTCCACTGCCAGGCCTTCCCAATGCGCCATCTCGGCGAAGTCAGGAAGATCGGCAGCAACAATCGGCAGGCCGTTCTCGGCCGCAATGTGCGCCACGCCGCTCGATCCTGCGCCTGAATCGTAAGGCAGCACCGCTAAGGCCGAGCTGCGGAATAGATCAGGGAGGCGTGACTCAGGCACATAACCCACGAAACGAATCGAGTCGTTGCCTTCGTATTGTTTCCTGAGCGACTCAGTATATCCACGGGCCTTGGGATGATCGCCGCCTGCGATCACCAGTTCGGCCTGAGGAACCTGTCTCTGGACAATTGAAAGGGCCGCCAGCAGTCCTTCCAGGCGCTTGTAGGTTCCCCAACTGCCAAACGCGAGGATTCTGGTGCTGTTATTCGGCGTGGGCTGCTGAATCTCCAAGGCGAACACGCCATGGGAATGTACGTGGATGCGCCCGGGGGCGACGTTGTATTTTTCCTGCAGCGCGCGCCCGTAGGAAGGCAGGAGCACGTGGACTCCGTTTGCCCGCAGCAGAATGCGTGTCGCCAGGTTGCCGCCAAAGCGATAGAGAGCAGGAAATCTCAGGTTGGCATGCGACAGATCTACGTTTTCAAAAAACGCGTGCAGCGTGACGTGCGTGTTATAGCCAAGCAGGCTGAGCAGCGCTGGAAGCGCGGTATTCACAAATGCGGCAACGGGGCGGTTCGCCATTGAAGAGAGCCCGACGTTGAACCACACCACGTCAGGATTGGTCCTGCGCACGGCGTGCACCAGCCGGAACAGATTGATGACGGAGTTGAACTTCCAGCAGCGCTGGACGTAGAAGCCCGGCAGCTCAGGAGCTGGGTCTTTCATGACTTCCGCGAGGACGGTCAACTCAATCTGCGGATTGGCGTTGAGCACGCGGGCGAGATGGTAACCATATTCGTTCAAGTCGCCGCGCCCGGGCGGAAACGCAGTTATAAGCGAGATTTTTTGTCGCGCCCTGGGAGGCCCTCCTGTGGTTCCCGTCGGAGCACTGGCATAGCTCTCGACCGGCTCCTCCGCCGCCACGCGGGGCGCCTGATCGGAATCATCGGTTTCCCAACGTCTCTTGCGCGGCTCCGGCAACAGGAAGACCACGATGATGGCGGCGATGCTGCTGCCAAACGGCAGAATGCCCCACATGATTCCCTGCCAACGGGGCGGAATCATGTCAGAGGGAATTGGGTGGGCGGGAGGAATACCGATGGTGGTCCAAACGGTGATATCGCCCTGGTTGAAGGAATCGATCTGCCGCCAGCCGCCAAAAACCAGCATCGGTTCGTAATACGGGTCGTGGCAGAAGATGTATTTCAATCCATAGCGCGGCGCATGCTTCAAGATGGAACTGAGCGCGACCATCCCCGCTGTTCCGTAATACTTCGAGCTGGTAAGCTGTGCCGATCCATTCTCCGTCATTTCCGGCAGAGTTCGCGCGGAGTTGTATTCGCCATCTACTGAATTGGCTGTTGTATGGGACGCCACTTCAGACATCGAGTTGCCGAACCCGAGCGTGATGTAGCGGTACTTATCGTGCCCATTGGTGTTGAGGAAGTTGATCACATCGCCGACGGGAAGGTGAGGTGCGATCAGGGTGAAGTAAGTGTTCCATGCAAACGCCATGGCCGCTCCCGCAACGCAGGCTGTCGCAAGCACGATCGCCGCTTTCTTTCCGTATTTGCGAATCAAGAAGGAAGCGAGCAGTGCGGCAAACGGCAATTCCATCAGAAGCGCCCAGAAAGTGAAGCGTTCAAAGGTGAGAACGTCAAAGGCACGTCCGAGCAGCAAACGCGGCAGGGGAGTGGTACCGCCAAGGCCGATGATCCAGGTCAGCCAGAAGCCGACAAACAACGGACGCAGACGGCGATCGCCCGCGCCACGCCAGAAGACATAGGGAATGATGAGCAGCAGAGCGCCCATTCCGATGACCTGATAATGCAGTCCCCAGAAGGGTTGAAGAAGCATGTTGGACCGGCTCTGGTGCCAGATAGGGACCTGTTTGATGGGGTGCTTGATCAATGACGCGATATACGGGAGCAGCACAAGGCAGATGCCGGAAAATGCCAGCCCCAGAAAGATGCCGATCCGGCGAAACACCCGCCACAAAGATTCTTCCGGATGGACTTTCCTGTGGTCGAGGCATGCGAGCCAGACCACGGGCAAAACGAAAAGCACGGAGCCGAAGATGGTGGTTGCATGGTGCGCCGCCGAGGCGGCGAACCCGATCACCAGACCCTTCACCAGATCGCGGCCTTTGCCATCAATGGCCCACGCATAAAAGAAAGGGATTGCCAGCAAAAACAGGGTTGTGGAAGAGGTAGTGGCAAGCTGGCCGTCTTCGTAAACCAGCATCCACAGGCACCCTATGAAGACGCTGCCCAGGGCAGCATAGCTGGCCGAGCGTTCATCCACCCAAAGCCTGGCATAGCGGTAAACCGCCAAAGGAAGCAACAAAATGACGATCAACTGGAACAACAAATAAGCGCGAAGCAGTCCAACTACATGCGAAAGCAGGGCGATCCACTGATGGGTGAGTGGCGGGTAGGTGGTCTCGGAAAAGCCAGCCAGAGAGCTCTCGTTCCAGGGATTAAACCAGTGGTGGGCATAGTGCGCCGCCATGGAAATATGGAAGTTCGCGTCGTAGGAGTTCGCGGGACGCTGCATGATCAGCAACGGCCCATGAAGAGCGAACGCTACCAGAATGATGAAAAAGACAGGAATCTTCTGCGTATTAGAAAGCCCAGGGGTCCGGAGCAAAGCGGGTCCTCCAACAACCAAACATGTTTTCAGATTCAAAACCAGCAGCGCGGGTTTTCCGGGAGAGCAGCTACTGATTCGGCCCCTGGCCTTTAGCCCTTCCACCCCGCCACACGCAAAAAGCACGCGCGTGTCGGGGAACCCCGGTAGCCTTTGGCCCCTGGCCTGCCAGCTCGACAAAAAGTAAGCAATGCATAGGTTCTGCGGCTGAAACCGGAGGTGAAGGATAGAACCTGGAGAGACTACCTGATTCGGCATGGCAGGGGACAAATCCTCGGGATCCTTTCCTTCAGCTTCGTAACCTCGCTTCAGGACTGGCTCCGCGGAAAGGGCCGCTTTTTTTGAGCGGCTTCAGGATGACAGGGGTTGAGAGGGTGGCTGAGCGGACGGCCAATATTCTGGTTACTGTGCGCTTAACTGGTTGCAGGCGAGTCGCTTCCCGTTTTGAAACGAAAATCGGAATTTTTCCTTTGACGAGAGTGCATCCAGAGTAGTAGAGTCTGTGAGGTTTGTAGCTGAACGGGTACTCTGCGTATCAGGATTGTTCGAGCCGGTTCCGGCATTCGAGGATTGTTTCTGCCGGCGCCCACGCCGACGTACCGGAACCTGAAACCAGTCATCCGCATGAAAATCTCGAGGAGGCCTCTGCCTTGAGTTTGAAAATTTCTCCCACGACGCAAGAGCACGGTCTTCGCGAGCCAACCCACCATTCACCAAAGACAAAACAGGAGATCACGAATGTTCCAGAGAACAGTTTTTCCCCTACGGGTATTCGGGCTCATGCTGTTGTTTTTCTGGTTTGCTCTGTCGCTGGCAGGACAAACCCCGGCCAGTTCATCACAGGCAACTGCTCCAGGCAATGGAGTTGACAATCAACATTCTCAACCGCAGTCGCCGGATCCCAATAGCCACGCTATTCAACACGGGGTTCCGTGGCGGGACCGCCACCTGCCAGTAGGATTCGCGGCCCCGGCCGGCGCGCACCTCTCGTACTTTGGCGGGCCGGTCATTTCGAACACGCACATTGTGCAAGTGCTGTATGGAAGCGGGTCTTACAATGCACAGGTAGCCGGGAATAGCTCACCGACCATGGGCAACTTCTTCGGCGACATTCTGGGAACCAACAGCGGATACATCAACCTGCTCACTCAGTACGACACCAATATTTCCGGAGGCACGAACCAGATTATTGGGAATGGCACGTTTGACGGGCTGTTCCAGATTGTTCCGTCATCGGCCAACAATGGATCGACGATCGATGACACGAACATCCAGGCGGAACTGCTGGCCCAGATCAACGCCGGCCATCTTCCGGCGCCGGCGCTCGACGCCGCGGGCAATGTGAATACGCTTTACATGATCTATTTCCCTCCCGGAAAGACGATCACGCAGGGCGGATCTTCAAGCTGCGTGGCAGGCGGTTTTTGCGCGTATCACGGGACCACGTCCAATACGCTGAATTCGAAGCACCTTCTTTACGGGGTCCTGCCGGACATGCAGGCAGGCAGCGGCTGCTCCAGCGGATGCGGAAACTCGACAGTCTTCGGCAACTACACGTCCGTGACCAGCCACGAACTGACGGAAGCGATTACCGATGCCGATGTCGGCATCGCCACCACATTCGCTGCACCGCTGGCGTGGTATGACATGAATAATGGCGAAATTGGCGATATCTGTAACGGCCAGCAAGGATCCTATACAGCCAACGGCACCACGTACACGATCCAGTTGGAATTCTCCAACTCGGCGAACAACTGCGTGCTGCCACCGCCGCCAAGCTCGCCTAACTTTTCCTTGTCTGCTTCGCCATCCAGCTTGTCGGTCACCCAGGGCAGCAGCGGGAACAGCACGATTACGGTTACTGCTTCAGGCGGATTCACGGGAAGTGTGACGCTGTCAGCTTCGGGATTGCCTTCTGGGGTGACAGCAAGCTTCGGAACCAATCCGACCACCTCGACCAGCGTGCTGACGCTTTCGGCGAGTTCGACCGCGACAACGGGAACTGCCACGGTAACGGTTACGGGAACATCCGGCAGCCTGACTCACACCACGACGATCAGCCTGACGGTGAATGCTGCGGCGACTCCGAACTTCTCGCTGTCAGCGTCGCCCAGCAGCCTGACCGTGAAGCAGGGAACCAGTGGGAACAGCACGATTACGGTGACGCCGTCGAATGGATTTACCGGATCTGTGACGCTCTCCAATTCTGCTCTGCCGAGCGGCGTAACGGCTTCGTTCGGGACAAACCCAACCACATCCACCAGTGTGCTGACGTTCACGGCCAGTAGCACGGCAACCACGGGTACAACAAGCGTGACGGTGACGGGAACGTCAGGCAGCCTGACTCACACGACGACGGTCAGCCTGACCATCAGCTCAGCCTCGGCGCAGCAGTTGCTGGGCAACCCGGGATTTGAAAACGGGACCAACACGGCACCGTGGAGCCTGACGCCAGCCGTGATCAACAACTCGTCGGCTGAGCCTCCACACAGCGGATCGTGGGACGCCTGGCTGGATGGTTACGGTACAACCCAGACAGTCACAATTCCTTCCACGGCCACCAGCGCGACGCTCAGTTTCTGGCTGCATATCGATACCGCGGAAACCACTACGACTACGGCATTCGACACACTGCAAATCCAGGTGCTGAACACTTCGGGCACACTGCTGGCAACCCTGGGCACGTTCTCCAACCTGAACCATGCTGCGGGATACCAGCAGCACTCGTTCAGCATGAACTCCTTCATCGGGCAGACGGTCCAGGTTCGCTTCCTCGGCAAGGAGGATTCGAGCCTGCAAACGTCATTTGTGATTGACGATACGGCGCTGAACGTACAGTAGGACCGAATTGAAACTATAACCCGGGGCCGCCAGGCCCCGGGTTTTTGTCTGATTTGTCACATCTGAATCAGAGGCACGATTTTGCCCCGGGCAATACGCCCTGAAATTGCATGCAAGCGGGCAGGGTTCCCCTCTCCCGCCCATTCATTCAGACTATGTGGAACGAAAGACTTCTTCAGAATGGGCAGGATCGGGATAAACTCAAAAATCACGGAACATTCAATTTTATGTTGGTAGCGCCGATGAGATTCGTGGTGCGGTCGATCACGGCAATGCGCAGGGTATAGTCGCCCCTCTTCAAGTCTACCTGGCATTTACAGGGCAGATAACTGCCCATGACCTTTTGAAACACCGGAGCATCGAGGTCTGCTGACACAGTGGCGCCCTGGAAGCGCTGAGGCGCGGCGTCTCCTCCATGGTAGGCCCATACCACGCAGCCGAGCTTGGCGTGTTGCAAGCCATCACCGCCCTGCTGGAATGAAATGGTATGAGGATCAACGGCAAAGTTGACGAGGTATTTCTCATGCGGCGCCTGGGGCACGGGTTCGACGCCGGCCTGGAACAAAACGCCGCTGGCCACGGGCGCATCCAGCAGCAGGGCCTGGCCGAGGTCGCCGGAAACCATGACATTGTTCTTCACGCCCTCCTGCGGCTGCACCGCGTAATAACCTTTGCGGTACTGGAGATGAACGTGCGGCCGGCTTACCGTAACTTCAATCTTGCGAAAGCGATTGTCCCAGTTCTTGTTCTGCGGGGAGTAATGCATGTTGTAGAAAACAGAACCGTCTTCAATGCTGGTGCGCACGCCCACATCAATGTCGTTGCGGTTATAAAAAGTTCTTCCACCCGTGCGCTCGGCCACGCTCTCCATGGCGGTGCGGGCGTTAAAACGGGAATTGAGCGACACTCCAGCAGCGTCAATGGGGTAGACCGCGACCTGAGCTTTCATGAGCTCATCGGTGATTTTTTCGACTTCCAGCGTATGGTCGCTGATGACGAAATTGCTGCTTCCCATCGAGACATCAGGGAACAAATTGAGCGGAAACCCTTCTGAGACCCAGATGAGGTTCTTGCGTCCGGGATAGTTGGACAGCGAGTGGGCCAGAAACAGCATTGAGGACAAGGTTACGTCGAAGCCGAGATCGCTGGTTTGAAAAGAACCTTCTGTACTGAAGGCGGAGGCGGCGGTATACACATCGGCAACGTGAACAGGGCCATGCGGCTTGTAATGGGCCAGAACGTCACGCAGCGCTTTGGTGTCTGTGCTGAAATCGTGCAGCAAGGTCAGCTTTCCTTCGAGCGCGAATACCGCCGTGGGCTCGATCGCCGGCCCCTTATCCAGATACTTAATGAGCATGTCCTGGGCGTAAGCACGGTTGGAAAAATCCGTGTTCATGGCGTCGAGCAGGATGATGTTCCAGGAACTCGCCCAGGTGTAGCGCGGCACGTTGCTTACGACATTTGCCGGTAGTTTGGACAAGCTTTGCATGGTCGTACTCGGTTTCTGGAGACTGAAGTCGAGGAGCGTTTGCGGTTTACCATCCTCCAGCACCGTGAAATCATCGCGCTTGAGGTCCGTCACCATGTGGCCTTGATCGTCGGTTGCGATTACATCCACAATCACCAGGCGCGTGCTGGTTCTGATCACGGTCTGGGATTGCAACACCTCACCCTGTGACTGCTGCTGCGGTGGATTATTTTGGGAAAAGGCAAATATTGATAAAAGACAGCAGACAGCAAACGCTACAGAACACAACTTTGAGTAACACATAGATGGATTCTATTCCTGAAATTGGAGTTCCTGTGGCTATCTCTTAGACGACCTGCTGGCAGGATGGTTAACAGAAAAGCAGACAGCACTCAGCGGGGTTACTGCGCCTCACGTTGTCGAAGTGATGGGCAAGAGGGTCGTGGCACCCGGTCCTGGGCCATTGGCGCGCTTTTGCGCCAGCGCGTGACGATAGGCCGCATCGTACTCGTGTCCAATCACGGTGCTGCTGCGCGTTTCCACAATGAGTGCGCGGCCAGCGTTGGCAAGCGCTGCGCGAAAACCCGGATTACCGGCGAGAAAAGTCACTCGCGAGGCGAGATCGTGCGCATCATTTTCCCGAAACCACAGGCAGCCCCGGCCCTCTGGAGAGGCGCCGCGATTGTGCTCCACATCTGCGGCCAGCAGTGGCTTTCCCGCAGACAGCGCTTGCAGGCAAGCCGGGTTGGGATAGCGCGCGTGGACGGGATCGTCAGGGGTTTCACCGGTCGAGATCACTACATCAACACCCTGAAGCACGGCGGAAGCCTCTTTCTCTTCGACGCAGACGATGTGCTTCGAAATTCCCAGCCGCTCCGCATGGCCGCGAATGCCAGGAAACTGTTCCGGCGCCGCTTCAATCAGCAGGCGCAATTCGGGATTTGCGGCGACGGCCAGAGCAAATGCCTCCAGCGCGCAGCCCAGCGCTGCAGATGAACCTTGAGCGGGCAAAGACTGCGGCAGATAGAAAATGGTTGAGGAGTTATCAATCGCGAAGTGTTCGCGCAAAAAATTAGTCGGCATCAGCGGCAGTTCATCGAGAGCGACCGGTGCTGGAATCAGGAAAACGTTCTCCGGAGCCGCGCCGCGCTCATGTGCCGCAGATTTCATTCCCTGTGAATGGACAATTACGGCTTTGGCGCGGGAGAGAATGAACTGCTCAGCCACGCGGAATGAGCGGGCCATCCAACTGCCGCGCTCGCATTGTCCGGCAGACATAGCCAGCTCTTCGATGCAGGCTTTGAAGTCGTAGACGACGCAGGACAAATTCCGCACCCCGGCCATCCCGGAAGAAAATGAGTGGGTATGCACCAGGTCGGCCTTGTTTTCCGGATCACACTCCAGCAGCGACTTTCGCCAGTTACGCACATCCTGCCAGGCTCGCAACAGGGAGAGCGCGTCCGGCTGTTCCAGATCTTTCCTGGCAAGATAAGCTTCGGCTGTTCCTGCGCCCATCGGGGTCACGATGAAAGGCCGCATCCCGGCAGTGATCTGGCCTTCGAGGATGGGCAAAACATCGCGCGCGTATTCGCAAGCGTGAATCACGCGCCATTGCCGGGACTTTGGCCGGGGCGGATCGGCAATCCGCAAGACGGGCACGGATTGAACCGATGTGTGCGCTCGTGAATTGCGCATAGTGAGAGGACCCGACTGTCAGGAGACTTTTTGCTGCCCCGCTACTTCCGAGTAACAAACCACGCGATTCCGCCCGGTACGTTTTGCGGAGTACAAGGCAGCATCGGCAAATTCGATCAGATCACGCTTGAACTGAGCATCGGTATCGAATACAGCGAGCCCTATGCTGATAGTGAGATGCTGAATTGCCTGTGGCGAACCCGCAAAAAACTTAGCTTGTTCGACCGACTTGCGCAGGCGCCCGGCCACGTAGGCGGCCCCCACTTCCGTGGTTTCAGGCAGAATCATGACGAATTCTTCACCACCATACCGGGCCACCGTATCGACCTCACGCATGTCCTTCATGAGGATTGAGGCCACGTCGCGGAGGACCTGGTCCCCCACGTGGTGCCCGAAAGTGTCATTGAGGGTCTTGAAATGGTCGATATCAATCATGAGCAGCGAGAACTTTTGCCGCTTGCGTTCTGCGCGCTTGATTTCCAGTTCCAGTTGCTGCTCAAAATATCCGCGCGTCCTCAGCCCGGTGAGGTAATCGGTAAAGGCGAAACGCAAGAGCCCCTCGTTTGCATATTCGCGGGTAAGAAGGTTTTCCGCCACCAGCGAGAGGATCCACAGGAGCTGAGCGTCCTCGATATGGAAGCCATTCGCGTCCAGAGAAAAGAGCTGCAATGATCCAATCACCCGATTGCTCACAAACAGCGGAATCGCCAGCGCGCTATTGGCGCCGGTCTGATCCAGTAATGTATCGGCCTGGAGGTTGTGGCCGCGGGTAACCAGCAGCGGGCGCGAATACTTGACCGCCCAGAAGTTCAGCAGATTTCCGTTGGGCGCCGCTGCGAGTTCCGCTGTGCTGACCGGAAAACCGCGTGCCACGCGCAAGTCCACCTGATCGCGATTTTCATCCCAGAAATAAATTACCGCTTTATCGAAGCCTGTGATCTCGGCTGTCATGTCGCACATCAGATTCAACGTCGCATCAAGCTGCATTTGCAATCCGGTAAGCATGCTGAGGCGAAGAATCACATTCAAGTGCTGCCAGCGATTTTGAATAGTCTGCTGATTCAGCTCGGAAAAGACTTCGACGACGAACCGTTCCGGGGGAGACAAACCGAGCTGTGGTACCTCTGGCGCCGACATCGGGGGAGTAATCCTCGGGTTTTGGAAAGACAAGACCAGTTAGTTCATTGTCCACTTCTGAGATGCTGTTTTGATGAGTTGGGAAAACTCACGAAAGGTCGTAACTTGCTGTCATTTTCGGCCATGCAAACTCACGCCGACAGCGCATGGGGCGATCAGGCGCCCAGCTTTAAATTCGAAAGAGCACTCACCGCGGGTGTTGCCGAGTCACAGTAAGCCTAGTGTAATCAATATGTTAAGCCGACAAAATCGAGTCTACAGGGCAGGCGAGCAGCGGCCGAATTGAGCGAAAACGTTGAATCTAAGAAAATTTTAAGTTCGCAGCCCTATATTTGTTGCATTTATTACCGTCTCGGAATACGATGTACTTACACCGGAAAACCTGCCGGCCAGTGATGAACCTGCAAGAGTGGGCCATCACTACTCTTCAGAAAAAAAATCGCCCGTTAAACAGTTCGATACCGGCCCTAACCTTTTTCCAAGTCAGGAGATCCCATGGCATGGTACGCATACTGCATTATTGAGCAGCAAGCTTTTCAGAACGGTACTCGGGCGCGCCGCCCATTTCCCGTAGAAGGTTTAAAAGGCATAGGCGACGCACAAACCTTCGGTTATCCCAGCGGCGAATTTGCCGTGATTGTCAGCGAGTACATTCCGGTTGACGGGCTTGGACAAGCGGCCCTCCTGCAACATGCGCACGTGGTCAGTGAATGCTTCAAACGCACCACTGTGCTGCCTTTCCGGTTCGGCACGATTTTCGACAGTGATGATGCATTGCGGCGCGCTGTCCGCCTGAACCGCAAGGCCTTTTTGGACAGCGTGAGCAAACTCAAGGGCAAAGCGGAAATGCATTTGAAGCTGGTGGTACGCGACGGCTCATTGCGTGAAGCCCTGGAAGAGATTGAACTGCCTTCCACTGTTGGCAGCGAGTATCTGAGCAAGCTGCGGGAAAAAGCTGCACGGCATCGCGAGCGCCAAACCAAGGCCCGCGCCCTTTCTGTGCAAGTCCACAAGATTTTTGGCCCGCTCGACCAGGACGTCTGCTGTCGCAAAGTAGATTCCGGCGGCATGCTCATTGATATCGCCCACCTGATCGAGCACAAGCAGGTCGAGAAATATCAAAATCGCTACCAGATGGCCACGCGCCATTTGCCTGGTGTTGAGGTAGTGATGAGCGGCCCCTGGCCACCCTATCACTTCATCACCGGCAGGAGATCCTCCTAGGGGGTCGGTTCGTCAAAGTTTCCTTACCGACCATCCAAATAGACCTCCGTCGCCCCTTTCTATCTCAGCAGAATCGGACCCCAGCGGAAAGGGAATCAGTGTTCCTCATTTTGTCCTTTAGATGCTCCTGCCAGACTACTCCCAGGCCTCAACTGGGCATCCAAATACCTGAAAATGGAATCGGAGTACAGTATTAGCGTTAGAATCTCACTTTAAGGGATACCCCTGTCCAGTATCCTCCAAACTCTTACGGACTGCTGCGGGAGAGCAGAATGAGCCAGAAGCCACGGGTATTGATTATCGATAACGATCTGGTCACGGCGAAATATCTTTCGGCTCATCTCTCGCGGCGCAACTTTGAAGTGGCTTCGGCTCCGGCCAGTCCTGATGCGGTACGGGTCTGCCGAACTTTTGACCCTGCCATAGTCCTGCTCGATATGTATGGAAGCAGTGCCATAAGTTCGGATTTGATTCAGAGGGTGAAGCAATTCAAATCTTCCATCTGTGTCATTGTGCTGTCAGCCAGCAAAGATCCTGACGTAATCTTCAGAGCATCCAAACTGGGCGCTGACGATTACCTCAGCAAGCCAGTCGATGCCAAAGAACTGGAAGTGCGGATCGCCAAAGCACTCGATCAACAGCGCATGCACGGCGAGGTTTCACAGCTCCGCGAACAGGTACGGCGGCAGAGCGACTTCACCATGTTGTTTGGCACCAGCGCGAAGATGATGGAAGTGAAGACCACGATCGAGCAGGTGGCGGACACTACGGCGACAGTTCTGGTGCGAGGTGAAAGCGGCACCGGCAAAGAGGGTGTGGCGCGAATGATCCATTCGGAGTCGACGCGCAATGACAAACCTTTCGTGAAGGTGAACTGCGCGGCCATTCCGTATGAGTTGCTGGAGAGCGAGTTGTTCGGTTATGAGCCGGGGGCATTTACCGGCGCCACACGCCAGAAACTGGGCCGATTCGAGCAGGCCAACAATGGCACCGTCTTTCTGGACGAAATCAGCGAGATGCATCCGGCGTTGCAGGCCAAGCTTCTGCACGTGCTGCAAGACCATGAGTTCTCACGGCTGGGCGGCAAGCGCGATATCCAGGTTGACGTCCGCGTGCTGGCGGCCACGAACAAACCGCTGGAGCGCGCGGTTGAAGAAGGTGTTTTCCGCGAAGACCTCTTCTATCGCCTGAATGTAGTGACCATTCACATTCCGCCGCTGCGTGAACGGCGTGAGGACATTCCTATCTTCCTGGAGTATTTCCTGAGCCGCTACAGCGAGTATTACAGCAAGCATCCTCCCATGTTCAGCGAATACGCGGTCAGCCGCATGATGGATTACGCCTGGCCGGGAAACATTCGCGAACTGGAAAACCTGGTGAAGCGTTACGTGATTGTGGGGAATGAAGGGCAGATCATCCGCGAGCTTTCGACGCACAAGCCGATTGTTTCTTCCATGCCGGCGACTCCGACAAATGTTGTTGGGCTGAATGTGCCATCGCCGGTGTCAGTCCCTCCGATCCAGGTGAGTGGGAACGGTTCTGAATTTGAAATGCCATCGCTGCTTGAGATTGGTCGTCGCGCGGCTATGCAGGCTGAACGTGAAGCCATTGAACGCGTGCTCGCGCAGACTCGCTGGAACCGGCGCCAGGCGGCCAAGATTTTGAAGATCAGCTACAAAGCTTTGCTGAATAAACTGAAGGCCATGGAGGAGCACGGCAAGACCCAGCCTAAGCACTCCAATGCCTAGATGTGGAATTAAAATACCACATAGAGGGTCTTTGATCGATCTTGGATTTTAGCACTTTTCGCACGTCGGTTAACTGCTTAATCATTAGAAAACAAATGGTTTAAAGAGATACAGAAAAGGTTTCCACATGTTATAGCAGTGTTTTGGCTGGAGAAGTGCTATGAACGAGTACATCCAAAAGAGGCCGTAAACTGTAATGACTTTAACCCTCTTCCAAAATCGTCGTCTTTTCCAAACCGAGCGTCTGGGCGTTTGCCTCGACTTCATCTTGCATCGCCTTCCCTGAGACTTTCCCCTCCCTCCTTGCCTCTTTTTATTGAAGCGGTCCCAAATGGGGCCGCTTTTTTATTTTCTTGAAAAAATCAATCAAGCAGAAACCACTCTGTGGATAAAAGTTGCGGGTTGGGTTGGAACCGCAGGGGCCGTACACGCATCTTATGTCTACTGACCGCATTTGACGGGTAAAGGCATGGCGTCTAAGATTAATCATTTGTCGCGCAACATGGAAAAGAAGAAGCTGGAATCATTCAAAAAACGGCTGGAAGAGCGGCAACAGGCTTTGCGCAAAGCTGTGAGCCGCACGGAAGAGGATGGCCGCATCGCCGACCAGGATACTGCTCAGGACATCGCTGACCGGGCCGCCAGCTCTTATACCAAGGAGTTTCTCTTCTCGCAGAGCAATAACGAGCGTCAATTGCTGCAAATGGTGGAAACCGCGTTGCAACGCATTCGCGAAGGCGTTTTTGGTGAATGCGTAAGCTGCGGCAATGAGATCAACTCCAAGCGCCTGGAAGCCGTTCCCTGGACTCGCTACTGTATCGCCTGCCAGGAAAAACTTGAACAAGGCCAACTGGAAGAGGCGCACGAGTAAGAAGCGCTCAGCACTTGGCAAATCAGCCCACGGCACGCCGGGATCTTCGACATTCAGCCCCGCGAAGCAGTTTGGTCTCACGCGAACTCCTCGCCAGCGCGATTGCATCCTATTTTTCTGATAGCACCGTCGCACCCAAAGCGTGGAATCGGTCTTTGCTGTTGGCTGTTGTTTTCGAATGGCTTGACTAGTAGCCCGTCAAAACCCGAGAAAGCGGAAGTGTAACCTTGCTGGCGAGGAATTTCCGTGAAGCCACGCAGTCACGCGGGCTGAATGATGAGTGCTTTTTAGTACAGGTTGAAAGTGACTTCGACGCTCACTTCCACTGCAACGGGGTTGGAGTCTTTGGTTGCGGGCTTGAATTTCCACATCATCACTTTTTCGATCGCCTTTTCATCCAATCCCATGCCCAGCGAGCGGGCTAAGCGGGCGCTGTGCACCCTGCCATCAGCGCCTACGATCACGGTCAACACCACAGTGCCCTGATACTTGGCTTTGCGGGCCTCGTCAGAGTAGTCGGGATCGGGAGAGAAAATAGCGACGGGCGCGGTGACTCCGTTGCCAACGTGGAACACGCCTCCACCAAAATTTCCCCCTGTACCGGGACCGAGTCCGCCACCAGAACCGGAGCCAACACCGCCACCGGAGCCGGAGCCAATCCCGCTGCCCACGCCGCTACCATTGGATGGAATCATCAGCTTGGAGAGTGGATCACCGATCTGGTTGCTCTGCGGAAAGTGGATGTCAGCTACGATCGTCGGCGTCGCCGTCAATTTGGCCTGCACCTTGGGGACTTCCACGGTGGGCGGAACAATCTGCTGTTCCAACGTTGCCTTGGGAGGCGTACCCGTTGAAGCTTTCAGCTTGCTGGCATCACCGCCACCACCGCCGCCACCAGCTTCGCGGCCAACATGGGGAACATACGGAGATAGCTCGATCGAAGTGTATTTGGCCTTTTCCGGCGCTTTGACTGTCTGAACGCCGAAATGGATCAGCAGCAGACCAATCGCGATGACAAGCGTATGGCTGAGGAACGAGAGTACAAAGTTTTCCGGACGAACCTGATAGGTACCGTAGCCAGCGCCAAAAAGCGTAGGCAAAACCATATTTTCCGGAGGTTTTTCCTTGGCAAACTTGATGACAGAAGTCTGCTCTGGAGGCCCTGGTTGAGGAGCCGGAGAGGGTTGGCTACTAGTTCCGTCGTGAGAGTCGGGCGAAGACATGTCTGGCACCAGTATAGACGGCCTGAAGGCCTAAAAGTTCCAAATTATTGATCAAAGCTTGTAAAAGTTTAATTAAATTTTAGCAAATCCAGCAACTGTTACTTGTGAAAGAGCGCAGCAAAAAAACCCTTAATCCGGCCAAAAAATCCCTTGTTTTCCTTGCTTTTTACCGACACTTCTCCCTTGCCTGGTTTTAGAACGACCGGCTTCGATTTTTCTTGCACGAGAACCGTGTTTGGTAACTGAGAAAAGTGGATCCTGGCGACGGCATAGACCGGCTCCGCCGGCCGGTCGCCTCGGAATAGCAGGGGGGCTTCCACCTGGACGCGGGTAGCCTCAGGAGTCAGCGACGGCGGCGGAGCAGTTAAGTCCGGCTTGGCAACGGGGACAGGCTCGGGCCTGGGAGCAGCTACCGCGGCCCTGGTTTCGGCGGGCGGCGTCGGCTGAGGCGGTTTTTCCTCTGCGCGCATGACCGGCGGCGGCCTGGGGCATCCGCAACCGCCCACAAGCGGTCCGCGTCCGCCCAATTTTCCACCAGCAAAAAGCACGGCTTCATCGGGCTTGACCTGGTAGACGCCGCTTCCAATCATCTCCGAAACAATGATGCCGGCGCTGTTGCCGCGCATTGGTTTTATGCACGTATCTCCCCTGGCGTTTACGCCGAGCGCGAAGTGAAATACTCCGGGCCCGGCCAGCATGAGCTTGAAGTCGGGTGTCATGAAGGTGTCAGCCAGATCATTGATGGGGTAGTCCAGCTCTACCGATCCGCCATTCATGGCGAACATCAATTCCTGGTTGCCCTGTTGCACATTGCCCTGAGGGGCGCTCACAGTCATGTTTCCATTGGGGCAGATGCGCACCTCGCCGCCGCGCTCAAGACGCAATGTGGCAACAGATTTTCCCGCAGCGAGCTCAGCACCGCTGGCCACACTCATGCCAGTCCCAGCCAGCAGCACCGGGCCTTGCGCAGTGCTTTCCGAGGCGAACAACTCGCCGATTGTCTGCGAGGACTGTGCACCTGCGAGCATAGGGAACACCAGGGCCACGAGCGCAAGCGGCCTGAAGACTTTTCTTTGCGTTGAAAGCACGGGAGCCAAGGATTTGATTTTAGATATCGTATTTGTCAATGGCAACGGCAATGCCCTGTCCGGCGGGTGTTTTTTCCACACGCACCACTTTGCCCACACAATGGACCCGAATGGGGCTGGCGAAAGTTATTTCTGAAGGTAAAGTCATTACAAATTCGATTGGCGCTCCCTCCGCAATTTCAGAATCAAGATAGAAAAAAACTCCGCGGGCACTTACGTCGCGGGTGTGGCCGGTCACCTCATAGGTGCCGTTGTTAAAAAACTTGACCGCGACCGGCAGATCCAGGACAAAGCGCCGGGTAGCGCGCTTTTCGGTTTGCGGTTGTGCCATGGGCGTCTCCGCGCTTTCCAAATATGCTGGCTATGATGTTGATTGCGATCTCAAGCCGCCAATCAGCGGGTCCCAGCAGCGGCTCCCTCATGCGCAGGGCTTTATAGGCCGTCATTCTAGCGCAAATGGCGCTTCCGGGCCATGCTAAAGCGCCAGAAAATTCTTCAGCAGCAGTTTCCCGGAATCTGTGAGAACACTCTCAGGATGGAATTGAACGCCCTCGATGGGATAGCGTCTGTGGCGTAATCCCATGATTACGCTGGTGCCATCCGATTCGCGGGTATGCGCGCTGATCTCCAGGTCTTTGGGCAAACCTTTTTTGGCGACAATCAGCGAGTGGTAGCGGGTTGCGGTCAAAGGATTGGGAGCGTCCTGAAAGATGGTTTTGCCGTCATGCTCAATACGGCTGATTTTTCCATGCATGACTTTGCCGGCCCGCACTACGTCGCCTCCAAAGGCTGCTCCAATTGCCTGATGTCCCAGACACACGCCAAGCACCGGTTTCCTGCCGGCAAAATACTTGAGCAGGTCAATGCTGATGCCGGCCTTCTGCGGAGTGCACGGTCCGGGAGAAATTACGATGTGTGAAGGCTTGAGCCGTTCGATTTCCTGGCAGGAAACCTGGTCATTGCGACGGACGTCAACTTGCTCTCCCAGTTCACCAAGATATTGCACCAGGTTGTAAGTGAAGGAATCGTAGTTGTCGAGGACAAAGACCATTGGCACTATTCGTATGCCAGCGCGTCGATTGGATCTTTCTGCGCGGCTTTGAAAGCAGGGTAGATTGCCCCGAAGATGGCCCCGACGATGGCGATGATTGTCGCGCGCAGAATCCAGCCTTTGGTAATCTCCACCGGTAACGTAGGGAACTTGTAACTGAGGATGGGACGTGCAGTAAAGCTGATGATCATTCCAACGATAATCCCGGCAACCGCCAGCACCAGGGTTTCGCGCAGAATTACGCGGACGATGTACAGCTTGGAGGCTCCCAGGGATTTGAGAATGCCGATTTCGCGCGTGCGTTCCATCACCGCCGTGTACATGGATTGGAAAATCACGATGAAACCGATCACCACGGCGATGCCTACGACAACCTTGATGAACGATGAGAGACCGGGCAATCTTTCGGGAGTCATCTGGCTGAGAAATTCGGTCATGGACATTACGCTGTAGTTTTCCATCCCCGAGATCTGTTTTATCTGACTTGAGACAAGCTCTGCGTTTGCAGGATTGTCCAGCTTGACGTAGAAGATGGAAGCCTTGCCCTGGGCACCGATCAAATCCTGCATGGTTTCTATGGAAATAAAGCGTCGTGCGCCGCGGCCCGGCTCTACTACGCCGGAAACCCGAAACGTTTGGTTGAACAGTTCAACTTTGGAACCCACGTGGACCTTATTGGCAGACGCGAACAGCTCATCAACGAGCATGTCGTATGGCTCCTGGAAGCGGCCGCCTTCCACATAACGGAACGGCCCTCCCACAGCTTCAAAAGAAGAGAGATCGATTCCGTAAATAAACTCCACCGCGTTACTGGAAATCAAGTGAACAACAACAGGCGATACTGCGGCGACATGGGATTGCTTGCGGATTTTATCGGCCACTTTGATCGATACAGGCGCACCGGTGAGACCGATGATGGCCGATGAGCCGGGTGGGCGGACAATTACGTCCGCTCCCGTCCCCTTCGTCCGATTACGGCTGTCATTCAGCATTCCTGTTGCCAAGCCAACGATCAACAGAATCAGCGTCACTTCCACCGCAATGGCAATAATGCTGATCAGCGACCGCAAGGGCCGGTGCACCAGGTTGGCCACGATCATCCTGTTCATGGATTCATTTTAACAATCTGCCCTGAAGATCAATGCATGGGCTTGGGATTCTCTTCCCCGGGTTGGGAATTTGCCGTCGCCGTATTGCCGTTTTTCTGATCGAGATTGATGACCTTGGAGCCCGGGGGCTGGCTCAATACAAACTGATCATCTCTGAGCGGCTGGTTTGCTGTCACTTTGCTGAAAGTGATCTGGATGGAATAGCCCTCAACGGGACGGTTGATGTGTACTGTCTGCGGCAGCAGAGCGGCGCCAAAGTCCTTGAAGTCTTCGTACGAAGCATCGGTGACAACCTGCCCTTGCTGGTTGTAGATAAGCTGCCGGTCGGGTTGAAGGTTAACGCGGCTGAAGATGACTTTGCGTGAAAGATACCAATTGCTGCCCTCCTTGCGGATCACGATCACTTCGTAATCCTGTTGCTGCAGGTTCTTGTGCGACTTGGGATCTTTCACCATTTCCGCGCCCTGTTCGAGCACGGCAATTTCATTCTGCGGGTCAATTGACCGGAGCAGCAGCGCGTCAAAAATGACAGGCGGCCTGATATTTTCCAGTGGTTGAATGGACGGCCTGGAAACCAAGTTCGATCCGACAAAAAACTTGCTTTGTCCGGGAATGGACAAGGCAAAGCCTTTGGCGTTGCCCGACATGTCAAACAGCGTGCTGCGGACTGCGGGCACCAATCCGATCATGCGCAGCATGTCCGGTTTTCGCACGAGCAGGTACCCGCTGATCTCCGTGTATTCGGTGACTTTGAATTCGTTGGCTTTGTCCTTCTTCTGCTTGCTCACACTGACGTTGTAGTCGACGTTTGCCTTCAGGCTTTGAAGGCGGGCAGAGTTCGTATTGATGAAATCGACTAACTGCTCAAGAGTGGCCTCACGAAGGGGTGCTGTGCTGAACGGGAGGCGAACATCATGGGTCCGGAAAAGGCAACCGGTCAAGGGCAAGATAACGAGCAGGAGTAGAGAAAGACGTGACGTTCTGTGTAAATTCATCTATGAATTTAGATTCCTTTAGTCAATACAAGTATATCTGAGGCATTCCCGGGTAGAAGCGGCATTGCACGACATTCGCAGGCCTATTGCTTCTTTACAAACAGGTTACAACCGACTGCGGTCAGCGGCCCTGCCCGACGGCGCGCCGGTATGCAGCCACATTGCCGGCGTGTTCCTGTTCGGTGCGGGCGAAGCGATGGTGTCCCTGATTGTCGCTGACGAAATAGAGATAATCCGACGATGCGGGATGCATGGCGGCAAGAAGCGAGGCCCTGCCGGGATTGCAGATCGGCCCCGGCGGGAGACCGGCAACCTTGTAAGTGTTATAGGGCGAGTTGAACTGCAAATCCGATTGATAAATGGTTCCCCGATAGCGATTGTTGAGCAGGGCGGCATAAATCACGCTGGGATCCGTCGCCAGCACCATGCGGCGGGCCATGCGGTTATAGAAAACGCTGGCCACGACAGGTCGCTCTTCAGGGACAGCAGTTTCCTTCTCCACAATACTGGCCATGGTGACGATGTTATGAAGATCACCGTTCACGCCAATCTCATGTATGGCCTGGCGAAAGCGATGGACCATGACCGCAACCATATCGTGCAGGGATTGAGTGCGTGTGAAGTGATACGTATCGGGGAAAAGATATCCTTCCAGGCTTGGCGCCCCGGGATCGAGATCGCGCACCAGGATGGTCTGAGTTTTCGCAATTTGCAGAAACTCGTCGCGCGATCCCAGTCCGGCGGCATCGAAGGCACTAGCAATATCGAACATGTTGAAGCCTTCAGGCACCACGACGGTATGGAAATAAATGTCGCCGCGGGCAATACGGGCATAAACCTCGCGAGCGCCTGCGGGATGGTCAAACGCGTACTCGCCCGCTTTTAGACTCTTGTTCCCGTGCGCGTAGTGCCACAGCAGGAAAGCATATTGACTTCTGATGATCCCGGCATGTTCGAGGTCGGCGGCAATGCGGCGAGCAGAAGATCCGGGCTTGAGCTGCACAAGCTGTTGCGAGTGGGGGCCGGTTGGCAACAAGAGTCCATACGCCAGGAAAGCTGCCACCGCGATGATGAGGATGAAAATCAGCTTGAACAAGAATCTGAACATTATTTTTATTTTAAGGCTGCTGGCAGCGCAGACTCTTATGCAGATGCAGGTTGCAGTGGGTACGATGGTGCAAGAGCCATCGTTCTATCAAAGCGCCGTTCGCGCCTGGAGAAAAGACTGCAGTATCAGTACGGCGGCCATGCGGTCTACCGCGCGGGCACGTTTCGCGATGCTGAGTTCTGCCTCCCGAAGCACGCGGTTGGCTTCGGCGGAAGTCAGCCTTTCGTCCCAAAGGTGGACAGGCAAGCCAAACTTTTGCCGCAGCTCCTCGGCAAATTGGGCCACTTTTTCCGATTGTGTACCAGCTTCGCCGCTCATGCGCAACGGATAGCCGAGCACAATCTCGCGGACCTCATAATCCCGCAGCACGTGTTGAAGGTGGGCGAAGTCAGCCCGCTTGTTCTTTCGCTGGAGCGTCTCCAAACCCTGGGCTGTGATGCCCAGTGGATCGGAAACGGCCAGACCCATGCGTCGAGAGCCGTAATCAATTGCCAGAATGCGGCCGGAAATCTCCACGTTGGAGATTATAGGGGTGGGGCCGGAATCGCTGGTTATGCGGCAAGGAAGGGGCAAAAAGCATCTTACAGTTTTAGATGTCCAGTAGAAGGGTTGTTCCTCCGCAGCCGCAAAAGCTTGGGCCACAGGAAGTTAAGCCCAATGCTGAGGCCCTGATCCGTTCCGAACAGGAAATGTCGCAAAGGAGGGCACGCGCACTTCAGATTGTGTCAGCGGCGCAGTTGATTATAGCCCTGGCTGTGGTTCTGGCGCTTTTCTATGTGGGGAGAACAGTCCTGGTCACGCTCATGGTCTCAGTTCTGGTGGCATTTATCCTGGCGCCGCTGGTCAATTGGCTGGAGCGCGTTTCTGTCCCGCGCTGGCTGGCTTCCTTCCTGGCTATCCTGCTGTTGCTCGCGATCACCTACGGCGCAAGTTATTTTTTCTATAACCGCGCAGTAGGGTTCATTGAGGAGCTGCCAAAATATTCCCAGCAAATTAAAGGGGTCTTTTCGCACGTCGTAAACAAAACCAACCAGTTGCAGCAGGTAAGCGAAAAAGTTCTGTCTCCGGATCAAAAGCAACAAAAGGCCATGCCGGTCGCGGTCGTAAGAGACGAAAAAAACAACATGATCACGCGCAACATCGGCGCTTTTACCGAGATCGTGTTCACTGCCGCCTTTATACCGTTTCTGGTCTACTTCATGCTGAGCTGGCAGGAGCACGCGCGAACCAAAACTGTCGAACTGTTTCCGGCCGAATCCAGGACAAACGTATATGTCACGCTGGGGCAAATCTCGATGATGATCCGCGGATTTATTGCGGGCAATTTCATGATTGGACTGTTCATGGCGATTTGCAGTCTCGTCGTGTTCGCCTTCCTAAGGCTGCCTTATTTCTATTTTCTGGGAATCATCAGCGGATTCCTCAGCCTGGTACCGTACCTGGGCGTGGTACTGGCGATGGTGCCGCCGCTTGCAGCCGGTCTCGGTATTCTCAAAACCACGGGAATGGTGATCGTGATCGTCACCGTGGTGGGACTGCATCTGGTGAGTGTGAACATCCTTTATCCAAAGGTGATCGGCAGAAGATTGCAACTCAATCCCCTGGTCGTAACCATCGGCCTGCTGATTTGGGGATTGATTTGGGGAGCATGGGGGCTGATTTTGGCTGTTCCGATGCTGGGCGCAATCAAAATCATTTGCGACCACGTTCCCGACCTGCGTGCGATCGGCGCGTGGATGGGAGAGTAAGCGAAATCGCCGTGATCGCGTGATCGGAAAACGTCCCGGAACCCGTGTTCGAGCTATTTCCCACGAGATTTGGCTGATTTACGCGCCTGCTCGGACGCTAATTCCGCCTGGAGCCGCTTCGGCAGGCCGGCGAAGACGAGCTGGTAGGAGTTTCTGATCAGATCCCGGATTTCATTCTGACGAAGCGCGTTCAGATCCACCAAGGCCACCCAATGATTCCGGGCCATGTAGGGAGCGGGAATGATTCCCTCTATTTCCACCAATTCTGCGAATTTTTCCGGAGTGCACTTGAAAGAAAGCTTGACCGCAACTTCCGGTTCCAGCGGCATAACACAATAGATCTTCCTGGCCACGCGGAAGAGGAGATCGCTCCCCCACTGGATATCCTCTGTGGTGTGAGGCAGGGCAAGGCAAAAATCGCGTACCCAGTCGAGGTGCGATGGCATGAGTGGAGACTATACCCGACAACGGCGCTGGCGGCGAGAATTTTGCCTCTCCCTCTATATTGTTGAATCTATTTGGGAAATCAAAGGGTTTGAAGTGGAGCCCAAATTGGCGTGAAAATTCACAAAAATAAATGTTGAAATTCTCCGGCAAGTATTGGAGAATCCCGTCCCGTCAATCCAGCTAGTCTGGTTTACCGGAAAAACAAGACTGCCAAATACGGGATAAGGAGAAGAGAATGAAACGTCTATTTGTGCTTATCGCATTAGTGTTGCTGCCGGTCGCCATGGTGGCACAGGTAACCCACGTCAATTTGTCACAGAACGATGCTTCCGCCAGTGTATCGGTCTCCACAAGCTCGCTTTCAAGCTTCAGCTTGCAGGTCGGGCGGAATGTCACCAAAACCAGTTCTACTGCCAGCATCAATTTTTCGAGTTTTACCTTCGCCGCCGACTTTAGCAGCTTAACCATTGTGAACATTATCGGGGCGATTCCTGCGGCCGATTTCACCGGAACCACCGCGAGCAATCTGGCCCTGAATTTCAATACCACCGATCTCGACCCAATGAACTCCATCAACCAGACCTGCACGCTGGATTTGGTCACTTTCAACTTCACCTGTGGAGCGGGCCCTACGGGTACGATCAGCCTCACATTTACTGCGAATAACGGCCAGCGAACGCAGATCCTGGCCGAGGAAACAGTGGTTACAGTGGGAAATCTGACCACACGCCAGCATGTGAGGTCAGACAACGGTACGGCGAACGCCACCGGCACTGTGTTTGGAACCAGCGTTTCGAGTACAAACGCGCTAGTCGGAACTGACCGCACCAGGACGATCTGCTCGGCCATCGCTCCGGACACCTGTCCGTAAGCGCAGGGAAGCCATCAAACCAAAAGCCGCAAAATGCGCGGCATAAAGGGCCGGAGTTACCCGGCCCTTTTTTATTCTTAGCCTATGAAATTCGAACGTTGGCGTAAGTTACTTTGCTTTTTTGTTCTGCGATGGTTGAGGCGGTGGAGCTGGATCGTCTGAAACCATGCCGGCGAACAGGTCGTCCGCGGCGTCATCTTCCTTGGTTTGTGCCGGTGAATCAGACGAAGAACTGCTGTTTGACTGCTGTCTCTGTTTCTGCTCTTCCCAGAATGTCTTCAACTCGGCCTGCTGCTCCGGCGTGAGCAGGGCCATGATCTGGTCTCTTTGCTGCTTGTGAATTTCCTTTAACTGCGCTTGCATCTGTTCTTCGCTGAGCGAATCATCTTTGCGGACAGCGCGGATTTGTCGCGCAGTCTGCTTCTGGATCTGCATCCACTGCCGCTTCTGGTCGGCAGTGAGATTCAGTTTCTGGGCGAGCAGGGCGAGCCGCCGTTGCTGTTGCTGCGCCTGCGGAGGCCTGTCACTCTGCTGGTTGTCGCTGGATTGGGCCGCTGCACCTGCAAGCAGCGCGCAGATGAGTGTGCCGCCCAACAACACTCGTTTGCCGAAATTCATTTTGAAGTTTCCCCCGTCGGTCGATAGTAACCCAGAGTTACGGGCGAAGTTTTCTGGCGCCAATCAAGGGTAACTTCCAGAGGCTTCAGGTGTTTGTTACCTTGGTAATGAACTTTTGCGCGCCAGTGGGGTAAGTATTGTCAGGCGGGAAGGGACCCAGCATGAAGAAGATAGCAGCATTGATTTTGTTTTTTCTGGTGGCGATGGCGGGTTTTGCGCACGATCCCAGTCAGCAAGCGCAGCCGTCACAAGGCGATCTGGCGGCGACGACGGAGAGCATGTCGCACCAGCACCATCACGAGATGGGCCCGCACATGCACATGAGCGTGCTGCGGGATGCGCAGCCCGGCGATGAACAGAAGGCGCAAGTGGTCGTAAGACAAGCTCGCGAGGCGCTGGAAAAATACAAGGACTACAACGCTGCCCTGGCTGATGGATTCAAGATTTTCCTTCCCAACGTGCCGCAAAAGATGTATCACTTCACCAACTGGAACTACGCGATCGGCGCTGCGTTCGCGTTCGATCCCGCTAAACCGACGTCGCTACTCTACGAAAAGAAAGGCGCCGGTTATACGCTGATCGGCGCCATGTATACCGCTCCGAACCGGTTTACGGAAGAGCAATTGAACCAGCGCATTCCTCTCAGTGTGGCGCAGTGGCACCAGCATGTGAACATGTGCAGGCCACCCAAAGGACGCGAACTGGAAATGCTCGGGAAAAATCCGAAGTTTGGATTGAACGGCTCCATTTCCAGCAAAGAAGAATGCGACGTCGCCGGAGGCACCTTCATGCCTCATGTTTTTGGTTGGATGGTCCACATGTATCCGTGGGAGAAAATTCCGGATGCAATCTGGTCAGTGGAGCGACAACTGAAAGACAAACCCGGGACAGAGCACCAGCACCATGACGGCATGGATATGGGAAAAACAGGCAACAGGCAATAGCTCTGCCTCCGGAAGGCCAGATTGAACAGGCTGTGACTCTCGGGAAAAATTTAGGAGGGCATCCACAATCGCCGGGATCGCGCGTGATCGGAAAACCGCTCGGCGTCAACATTGTCGGGCAAAACCCCGGTGTTGATTTTTAAGGACTTAGAAAAGAGTCACGGGCTAGGCAACAATCACAGCAAACCAAGCCAGAGCCGTTCACTCCAGAGGACACGAAGGAATTGACGGGTAAAAGCGGGTAAAAGCATCGATTTCGGAAAGTGTGCGAGCGGTTGTCAGGCGCTTAGTTAGGCGAAAACATCGACAAAAAATTGTCGTGTGTTGCGCGGCAATGCCGAGCTGTTGCTGCGAAGGATTCCTCAATTGCCAATCTTGATTCTGATTTCTGTACTGCTGACCTCTTTTGTTGCCGGATAGCGCAAGGCTGCCACTGTAAACTCCGCGCCGCTTTTGATTACCGGAGGATCGACCTCATAGCTTTCAGACTTGTTTGCCACCCGCAGTTTGACTCCAAAGTATTCGGGGAATTCAACGCTCTCCGAAGTCCCACAGCACACAAACAGCGACAGCAAATCACAGAATTGCAGCAGATCAGTCAGCTGTTCCAGTTGCTCACAGCTGAGGACCTGCTTGCCGGCGAGTTTTCCCTGCCTCCGCTCTTCGGCCTGCAAAAACGATTGCAGCTTCCGGGAATCGCTCATGCTCTCTTTCTGGGCTGTGTTTAGACGGTGCTCGGCCAAACGGAAAAAATGCCGGCTCACGATGTACCCGCCAGCAGGCGAGACCGACTCGGCGGTTTTGATCGAAGCGCCCCATGCCTCCAGAAACTGCGCGACAGGCATGGCGACAAACGAGTGTGGCTGCACAGGGTGCACAGACCGGCTTTTCATGATGGCCTGCGCATCGGGAATTCCCCATCCCGCATCGTGTAACGCGATTGCCCGCAGGATCTGAGAGTCGGCGAGAGGAAGGCCGGAAGGAGAGATGTTCGCGGCAAGATCCGCGGCCAAGGCGGCGTGCGATGGCTGCGTGATCAGCCAGCAGCTTTCATAATCCTGCGTTTGCGTGCGCAGCACCGCCTCCCAGGCAGAAACAAATTTGTTATTGGAAGCAAGCGGCCGGAGCGGACGAATGATCATCAGCTTGGACGCCGCTTGGCAACACGGCCGGAAGCGGCCGCGGCCCTGGCTGGACCGCTGCTGGAAGGTGGCTTCTTCATCCCATCGAGCAGCTCTTTCAATGCCACGGCGTTGTTGTGCTGCGCGTCTCTTGACGCATAGATGAGAGTCAACTGCGTGTGTTCGTTCATGACGCCGTACAGGGTCTCCAAATCGGCCGATGCTTCACGCGTAGAAAGCTCTTTGAAGTAACGCTTTTTGAAGACCGGCCAGTTGGCGCTCGCATGGAACCACTTGCGCAGATCGTCAGACGGCGCAAGATTGCGCAGCCAGTGATGAATCCTGGCTTTTTCCTTTTTGACTCCTCTGGGCCACAGCCGGTCCACCAGAACGCGCTGGCCATCGGACAGCGAAGGCTTGTCGTAAGCTCGTTTGATTGCGACAGGCATCAGCACACAACCCGAATATCCTGGTTTTCAAAACCCGCGTTACAGAACATAATAGTCACTTGAGACGAACAGCGTCTATCCTTGCGCTCGCATTTCTTCTGCTGCTTCTCGGCTGCGGCAAAGACCCGGAGACACAAACCGATGCCGAATTAGGACTCAACGCGCAGCAGTCCCACGGACGCCGCGTTTACAAAATTTATTGCGCAAGCTGCCACAGCGCGTACTCCTCCAAGGGCCTGAAAGGCCCGAGCATGAAGGGGCTCTATAAAAAGCAATACCTTCCCAGCGGCCTCATTGCTAACGATCAGTTTGTCCAGCAGTCGATCGTGCGGGGGCGGAACATGATGCCCGCGATTCCCGTCACACAGCAGGAACTTGAGGATTTGATCGCGTATCTCCGCACGTTGTGAAAAACAGCTAGCGGCCCGAGACGTAGCATGCTACATCTCTACCTGAGGGCATGGAGTTCTCCGATAGAATAGAGGGGTTAGGCACATCATGGCGACCACGCCCGAGCTTGTGCAGATAGATTTGGCGCCGCGGCGTCCGCAGCCGAAGCCTGCGTGGCTGAAGGCGCGCGCGCCCATGGGCGAGAACTATCATGAACTGAAGAAACTGGCGCGCACTCTGGGTTTGCACACCGTCTGTGAGTCAGCGCAATGCCCGAACATTGGTGAGTGCTGGAACCACGGCACTGCCACGTTCATGTTGCTGGGCAATGTCTGCACGCGCCATTGTGGTTTCTGCGCTGTGCCCAAGGGAAAACCGGAAGCGCTGGATTGGGACGAGCCGCGCCGCGTGGCTGAAGCTGTGGCCGCCCTGCGAGTGAAACATGCGGTCGTCACCAGCGTCAATCGCGACGATGACAATATTGGCGGCGCCAGAATCTTTGCCGAGACTATCAGGGAAATACGCCGCCAGGCGCCGGGATGCCAGGTAGAAGTCCTGATTCCCGATTTTCAGGGACGCGACGACTGCCTGCAAATCGTGCTGGACGCCCGCCCGGAGATTCTGAACCACAACACCGAAACGGTTCCCAGACTGTATCGCGCGGTACGTTCCGGCGCGCGTTATGAGCGCACCCTGCGGCTGTTGGAAAACGTAAAGCGGTTTGTGCCCGACATGGTATCAAAGACCGGAGTGATGGTCGGCATCGGCGAAACCATGGACGAATTGCTTCAGGTGTTTCGTGATCTTGCCGGCCGCAAGGTGGACATTCTGACGGTGGGCCAGTATCTGCGTCCATCAAAAGACCATCTGCCCATGACGCGTTATTACACTCCTGAAGAATTCGCATTCATGAAGCGGGAAGCGCTGCAAATGGGATTCCGGCACGTGGAGTCTGGTCCGCTGGTCCGGTCTTCGTATCACGCGCACGAACAGGCGGAGAGCACGGGATTGATCACGACGATTCAGTGATGGTAATCGCCGAGACCCACACCCCAGCGCACGCAAAACCGGCGCCGGAGACCCGGTGATCGCACTGATCGGGAAAAGGTTCTTAGCCGCGAATACAAGCAAATCAGCTAAGAGCCCAAGAGCTAAGGGCCAAGAGCCGCGTTCTCACCATACCCTGCACGCGTTTTCCGGGGCCATGGGCGCGCCTGCCTTGCAGTTCCAGGCTTTCTGGAACTCCGGCATGTTGCGAACTACGCCGTTAACGCGATACTTGCCGGGTGAATGCGGATCAACTTGTGCGCGCAGCCGCGCCACCTGATCCGTCTGGTTCTGGCACCAGATTTGTCCCCAACCCAGAAACAGGCGTTGCTCGGGAGTGAAGCCATCAATTTTTTCCGGCTGTTTGCCGGCCAGTTGAGACTGCAGTGCCATATCGGCAATGCGCAATCCGCCATTGTCGGCCGTGTTCTCGCCCAGGGTAAGCTTTCCGTTCAGGTGAACATCATCGGTGGCGATGAAGCCTGAGTACTCATCCACCAGGCACTGCGCGCGTTGCTCAAAGGCCTTCGCATCTTCCGGCGTCCACCAATCGTTCAAGTTGCCGTCCTTGTCGAACTGCCGCCCCTGGTCATCAAAGCCGTGGGTCAGCTCATGTCCGATGACTGCTCCTATGCCGCCGAAATTCAGGCCATCATCGGCCTTGAAGTCATAGAAAGGCGGCTGGAGAATGCCAGCGGGAAAATTGATGTTGTTTTGCAGCGGGTTGTAATAGGCGTTCACGGTAGGCGGCGTCATGCCCCACTCCTGTTTGTCCAGCGGCTTGCCTATTTTTTTCAACTGGCGCTGAACTTCAAATTCATTCGACCGAAGCGAATTGCCCAGGGCATCGCCACGCACGATATTCAGCGTGCTGTAATCCCGCCACTTGTTGGGATATCCGATCTTGTTCTGGATGGCCTCAAGTTTGATCAGCGCCTGCTTCTTGGTAGTTTCGGTCATCCATGGCAAATTCGTGATGTCCTGCCGCAGGGCCGTTTCCAGCGCTTGTACCATTTTCAGCGTGCGCTCCTTGGCTTCCGGCGGGAAGACCCGTTCGACGTATGCTTGGCCAAGCGCCTCGCCCAAGTCGCCATCTGCAGCGGCCGCACAGCGTTTCCAGCGAGCGCGCAATTCCTTTGCCCCAGTCAGAGTCTTGCCGAAGAAATTGAAGTTTTCATCCACAAACGCTGTAGGCAAAATCATGGCCTGCGAATGCACCAGGTGCCAGCGCAGGTACGTTTTCAAATCATCAAGGCTGATGGCTTTCAGTTCGGCATCGAGGGTCTTGAAGAAATCCGGCACAAGGACATTCAAGCTATCGAAGGGCGGCGCGCCGATGTCCGTCAAGTACTTTGGCCAGGAGAGTGATGGAGTGAGCGCCTGCCATTCCTTCTCCGTCATCTTGTGGTAGACGTTCTGCGGCTCGCGCCGCTTGACGATTTCCATTGATCCTTTGGCCAGCGCCGTTTCGATCTTCATGACCGTGTCAGCTTCTGCCGCTGCTTTTTCCGGCGAGTCGCCCAGGAGCTTGAACATGTTGGTAACGTGCTGTAGATAGGCTTTCTGGAGCTCGACTGATTTGGGATCGGTTTTCAAATAGTAGTCGCGTTCGGGCAAGGACAGGCCACCCTGATCAGCCTGGGCAATGACTTCTTTGGCATTCTTGAAGTCGGCCTCGGAACCAAACTCAAAAAATGCATTGACTGCCTGGCGGTGCAGATGGGCGAGCAAGGGGGTGAGGTCGTTTTTGCTTTTGAGGGCGGCAATGCGGTCGAACTCCGGCTTCAGCACCGCGACTCCTTTTTTGTTAATGGCGTCTTCGTCCATGCAGGAAGCGTAGTAGTCGCCGATTTTTTGGACATTGGCGGTGCGTTTGCCGGGTTTGGCGGCTTCTTCCAGAATCTCGCGAAGGATGGCCCGATTGCGCTCCGCCAACTCATTGAAGCGTCCCCAGGTCGCCTGGTCCGGCGGAATAGGATTGTTCTTCAGCCAGTTGCCGCAGGAAAACTGGTAGAAATCGGTGCAAGGATCTGCGCTGCGATCCAGCGCGGAAGCGTCAAATGATGGAATCTGTTTCGGTTCTTCCTGGCTTTTGCTTCCGGTGGCCTGCGCGGCCGCAAGAGCGCCGCACAGCAAGATAGCGGCAAAAAGATGAAATATGCGCATGGATTGTCCCTCTTGGGTTAAAAAATCTTGAAGTGAATTGTCAGGTACTTCTTGGGATTTTCACGGATTGCTTTCATCAGGTTTCTGGTTTCAATCAGCAACTGATCGGTATTGTTGTAGACGGACGGATTATAGATGAGCAGGCCCAGCGAGCCGGGCTTGCTGGTGTCATTCAGCTTGGCCGCGATTTTGGAAAGCTGGTCAATCGTGTCATCCAGCTTCTTGGCAAAGACCTCATCCTTCGCCAGCTTGCCGATGAGACCTTTGCCATTGTTGATGTCGTCCATCAGCTTGTTGCCTTTGGCGACCACGCCATTGGCGTTGTCATACAAGGTCCTGTCCTTGAGCAATAAGCCCAGGTTGCCTTTGCCTGCGTTCGCGTCGTCGATGATTCCGTTGATTTTGTCAAGCGTCGCATTCAGCTTGCGCGCCATCGTATTGTCTTTGAGCAACTCGCCAATGGTGCCTTTTCCGCCGTTTACATCGTTAACCAGCGTTTGAACTTCTCCCAGAATGGCGTTGGCGCGTTTGTATAAGGTCGGATCATAGATGACTCCGTTCAGCGTTCCCGGCCCGTTTTCTACCTGGGCAACAATGCGGTCAAGGCGATTGACCAGAACATTCAAATTTTCCAACGTGGTCTGGCTGGAACGGACTACATCCTGAAGTCCGGGAGCATTCTTGTTTTCCAACGTATCGCCATCCTTTACCTGCGGACCCTTGGCACCCTTGCTATCAAGATCCACAAAGGACTCGCCGAGTACCCCGGCGGTCTCGATGGTAGCTTTTGTGCCTTCTTTACCCGAGCGTAGCAGGAACAGGTATTTCGTGTTGATCCTCATGGTGACCTGAACAGGATCAAACTCGCGACCGGGGACTACGAGAATGTCCTTTACATTTCCGATGGTCAGGCCTTGCAAAGCGACCGGCGCTCCTATTTTTAGCCCTTCAGTGTTGTCAACGTAGGTGTAGAGAGTGATTTTTGAGGTGAACACGCCAACTTCGCCGCTCAGGAGGAAAATGAGAACAGCCAGGGTGATCGCCGCTACAATTACGGTGACTCCAACCTTGATTTGAGACCACCTGAGCTGTTGTTGACTGGGCACTTTGCCTCAAGATCGCGACAAAAAATCATAGCAGATCAAGCAAGCATCCCCGCAAAAGAAGCATTGACCGGCTGATTTGATGCAGTGGAAGGGGATACAACATAGGTTACAGGTGACAGGTCACAGGGGACAGATTATGTAGAGACGTTGCATGCTACGTCTCTACGTGTAATCTTCTCGACCACACTCCGGCCATCACATACGCCATCGCGGCGCAGGCCAGCGTCATCGTCAGACCGTAATGGATGGCGATGATCATTGCCGTCACAGAGCCCAGCACGCTGGCCGCAGCATTCATGGCCCAGGCCCACTCCACGGTCGCGTGGTGGCTCTCGCTGAGGCGGGTGAGGCCGGAAGGAAAGGGCATTCCCATCAGGAATCCGAGAGGAACGAGCACAACAGCGCTGAGCAGCAACTTGAAGCCAAAGGGAAGCCCCACAGCCAGAGACAACAATCCTGGCAGCAGCAAAACGCAGATAACGATGAGCATTACGACCCCGGCAATCGCCCAGCCCAGCTTCACCCTGCGTGATGCCAGACTTCCTGCGCCACTTGAAAGCAGGAGCAGAAATACTACGACAGTCAACGCGTAGGTCGGATGGCCAAGAAACAGCACGAAGCGCTGGATCAGTGAGATTTCCACCAGAATGTAACCCAGCCCGACGGCAACAAAATAGAGCAGCGCGCCTGCCCGGGCGCGCGGCGCTGTTTTGGCACGGCGCAGCACCAGCGGCAGGATCAGGAACGCCAGGACAGCAATCACTGAGATGATCAGCAACATTCCCAGCACCACCACGCCCAAATTGACGCGCCAATCAATGCCGCGTCCGGTTCCAGACATGATGTTTCTCAGCACATACCCGGTTTTCAAGGTGAAAAAGAAAAATGGAGCCCCATCTGTAACTGGAGTGACGTTGTAAGGATAGTGGCGCGCGAACTCCTGCGGGTCGTTGGATTGGATCAATTCCTGAAACGCACTAGCGGCCGGCGGTAACTCCTTTGCTCCAGAGTACTCCTTGGGAGGGTTCAACCACATCAGGTTAGGATTCGCCCGCAGATGTTCGGCGACCACTGCATATTCGGCGCCGGTGAAAGGAATTTTTTTTGCCACAACCAGGACCGGACGGCCATCTTCGTTCAGGCCACCGTCGGCCACAATGATGAAATTCTGCCGCGGATCGGCAACGCCACTCTGGTGCAGCGCCTCCATCGCTTGCGAGACCACGCGCAACGCTTCGCGGGGCTGCTTGAACTCCCAGCGCGTGATAGCGATTAAACCGTCGGGCTTGAGATGGTCGAAATATTCGCGGAAGGCCTCGACGGTATATAGATTGTTTTCGCTCAGGGCAAATGCGCCTGCCGCAGTGGATGCCCACGTATCCACGAGAGTCATCTGCACCACGTCAAAAGTTTCGCGGGCGCTGCGGATATAGGAGCGCCCATCCTGGATGTGGATGTGCACTTGTGGACGATCGTAGAGATGATAAGTAAAGTCGCCATACTGGCTGCGCATGACGTCATTGACAATCGTGGGATTGATCTCAACGCCGGTGACATTCGGGCTGCCATTGGCGACGGCACGCAAGACGTCCACTCCGCCGCCGGGGCCGATGATGGCGAACTCCCCATGCGGCCGGAGCACGTTGGCTACAGAGGGCGCGGCGGCCATCAGGCTCTTCTTCCAGTTGAACCCCGGCTGGGCCGGCAATCCCGTATGTGTCGGAGTCGGGTTATAGCTTTCTGCATCCCAGCGTGCGGGGTCAACGTTCATGACAGCGCTGTTGGCATCGGCGTCGATCACGATATAACGCGCGCCACCGGCGCCGCGATCCACCTCGATGCGAGAAATGGCGTTCCAGCGGGCGAATTCGATCCAGTCGGGATTGCGAAAAAGTCCCTTGGCATAGACCACGTCAATCCATTTGCCGGAAAAATTTGTGGTCAGCAGGAGGGCCATGGCGCCAGCCAGAACCACGGCTTCCAGCCGGAACTTTCTCCGGCCTGCCCATACCACGGCAGCCACTGCCATGGATAAGGCGGCAAACAGCAGGGCATTGGGCGCGCCCAAAAAATTCAAGAGCGGCACCACCGCGAGGCAGGCCGACGCTCCGCCGGCCAGATCAGCGCCGTACAAAAAAGAGATTTCACGGCTGGAGCGGGCAAAGAGGACAGAGAAGAGTAATCCCGTAAAGAAAAATGGGACAGCCGTTGCCAGGTAGATGATCGTGAGCTTGGCGAAATTTCTGCTATTTACGTCCAGCGACACTGGCGTGTGCAGGACGACCTCAAGGGCCAGCAGAATAAAAATTGAATTCAGGCTGCATATGCGCGCGCCAAGGCTGCCGAGATCAAAGCGGCTCAGCCAGCCGCTCCGGATGTGGGCAAAGACTCCTCCGGCGCCCAGTCCGAGAAGAGCGACAGAGATGGCGAAGAAGGCGAAGTGGTAGAACAGGACCACGCTGAAAAGCCGGGTCATGGCCAGTTCCAGCAGCAGACTGGCGAAACTCACCAGGGCCACTGCGATCATGACAGCGCGGCGCGATGTCGAAGCTGTTTTTTCCGGGATTTCAGGAGCTATGGTTGTTTGACTCACGATTAGAGAGCGCCGATAAGCGGTTTATCCTTCCAGAATTACGTACGCGATCGCCTGCTCAGCGGTGTGCGACAAAGAAAGATGCACCCGCTTGCAGCCCAGAGAGGCGGCAATCTCGGCCGCTCTGCCATGGTAATGCAGTTCCGGACGCTGACCCGGGCGGCGTATGACCTCCATGTCCTTCCAGGTGATGCCGCCGCGAAGACCTGTACCAATGGCCTTCATGCCTGCCTCCTTGGCGGCAAAGCGCGCGGCCAACCGCTCCGCAGCATTGGGTTTGCCATTACAATAGCGCGCTTCTTCGGCAGTGAATACCCGATTCAGGAAGCGTTCGCCATGGCGTTCCAGCGCCTGTCGGATGCGCGGGACTTCTGTAATATCAACCCCGGTGCCGAGAATCACACGGACAGGTTACAGGGGACAGGGACAGGTAACAAGATCGCACGTGATCGCCGTGGCCCACACCCCCAGCATACGCAAAACCGGCGTGCGCCGGGGATCCCGAGGGAATCCCGTGATCGCGGCGTGATCGCCCATGATTGGGAAGACAGTCCGCAGAATCCGACGTCGCGCAGAAGGCCGAGGCAAAGGGGCTAAAGAGCCAAGCGCTAAGGGCCTAATCTCGACAACCGCGCGCCGAAGCCTGCTGCCACAGGAGCATTCAAGATTTATCCAGGAAAGGGCCTCAAAGCGGTGTGCCGCAACGCGGCAAAAAAAGAAGAGACAACTCTGGATTGCTCCGGTATAATGCACTTGCGTTTGTTCGAAGCGTTGTACAGCGGTACTGCAATCATCTGCACAGTCTGCCTGCACTACCCTCCGACAATTAAGCGCAAATCTCAAGAAACAAAGGAATGCGTGTAACACAATGGAACAAGGAACAGTTAAGTGGTTCAATGACGCGAAAGGCTATGGCTTTATCAGCCGGGAAAATGGCGAGGACGTTTTCGTTCATTTCTCCGCAATTCAGGCGAACGGATTTCGCAGCCTGAAGGAAGGTCAGCCAGTGCAGTTCAATGTCGTCAAGGGTCCCAAGGGTTGGCAAGCGGAAAACGTGCAAGTGCTGTAAATTCTGCAAGTTGCAAGCAAGAGGCGGCCGAATAAGCCGCCTTTGCCATTTATAGGGTTGTTTTTTTCAGATCGCCGGAATTGCCAGAGTATGGATCATTCCCAATCTACAGGCACTGGCGGGCGATTTGCCTCGTATTGCTCACGGGCTTCCATCAGACGGCGGACCTCCGCCTCCGGCAGTGGATGACCGCCAAGCTGCCGTGCCACCAAAGCCACCCGGGCATAATGCTCCACACATTCCATATTCATGTAGGCGCGAAGGAGGCTGTGTCCGCAGGTGACTACGCCGTGATGGGCCATGAGGATGGCGTCGTGGTGCGGAACCAGCGGGCGCATGGCCTCTGCCAGTTCGCGGGTTCCGGGCATGGCGTAACTTGCCAGGGGAATCTTACCCAGTGCGGTGACAACCTCTGCGACCAGCGCCTCCTCCAGACTGATGCCGGCAGCGGCAAAGCCTGTCGCAGTCGGCGGGTGGGCGTGAACCACAGCAGTGATGTCGGGTCGCATGCAGTAGAAGAGCAGATGCATCCCCAGCTCGGTTGAAGGATGGCGGCTGCCGTTTTTCTGCTGGCCGTTCAAATCCACTATGACCAGGTCTTCCGGTTCCATCATTCCCTTCGAGAGGGAAGTCGGAGTGCACAAGACGACGTCCTGCCTGAGGCGAACAGAGATATTCCCATCTGTGCCGGCTACGTAGCCGCGGCCATGGAGCATTCTGCCAATGCGGCAGATCTCCTGGCGTACGGAGCTTTCGCTTTCCAGTCTCATTCGCCCCTTCTCTCCTGCAGAGCAGTTGCGTTCGTGAACTATACAGGAGTTTGCGATCAAATCGAAGTGTGAAGTTGTACCAAATATAATCCATGAAGTGCTGATTTCCGAGTTCGATTTTGATCTTCCTGAAGAATTAATTGCACAGGAGCCGCTGGCCAACCGGAGCGCCTCGCGCATGCTCCACCTGGACCGCCGGACAGGAGAGTATCAGGACCGCAGGTTCGCCGAATTCCCATCTCTGCTCAGGCCCGATGACCTGCTGGTTTTAAATAACAGTCGCGTGTTTCCCGCCCGATTGCTGGGACGCCGCGGAGGTCTCCATTCACAGCGGCTGAGCGCCAGAAACCCGGCCTCGCGCGAGTTCCTGAAGGGGGAAGTGGAAGTTCTGCTTACGCGGCAGTTGCGCGACTGGGAGTGGCAAGCGTTGGTTCGGCCAGGAAGAAAACTTGCGGTGGGAGAACGGGTCTACTTCGGTCGCGAAGACCGTGGGGAATTGGAAGCGGAGATCATCGGGCGGGGCGAGTACGGCGAGCGGACTTTGCGATTTCAGCCGGTGCCTGATTTCTTTGCCTTGGTTGAGCGGCTCGGGCATGTTCCTCTGCCGCCCTACATTGCGCGCGAGGACAGGCCGGAGGACCGCGAGCGCTACCAGACCGTCTACGCACGACAGCGAGGCAGCATCGCCGCGCCAACGGCGGGACTGCACTTCACTGCGGAAATCCTGGAGCAAATCCGGCAGAGGGGAATTGAGATTGCCGAGATCACTCTGCATGTCGGCCTGGGCACATTTCAGCCCGTACACGCGGAAAACGTTGAAGAGCACAAGATGCACCGCGAAGCTTTTACCATTCCGCCCGAAACCGCCGATCAGATCAACCGCGCCATTGAGGCAAAGCGGCGAGTGGTGGCAGTGGGGACAACGACGGTGCGAACGCTGGAATATGCGGCGCTACATGGTGGCATTGCAGCAGGATCTGGTGAGGCAGATATTTTTATTTATCCCGGCTTTCAATTCCGCGTGATTGGGGCGCTGCTGACAAACTTTCACCTTCCTAAATCCACGCTGCTGATGCTGGTATCAGCGTTTGCCGGAAGAAAAAACATTTTGCGGGCTTACGAGCATGCGGTGAAAGAGCGATACCGGTTTTTTTCGTATGGGGATTGCATGTGGATTGAATGATGGCAGTAGCCGCGAATTTACGCGAGTTAACGCGAATGAGAAAGTGCAGCCGAGGGCGGCTGCGCTCCACACTTGCTCCTGATCGCATTTTTTCTACGCATCTGCGCCAATCTGCGGCAAATATCTTTCATGCTGTTAAAATTTTCTTTTGCCTCCCTCCTCCAAATCCGCACAGAAGGGCCGCGTCTTTCTTATGGACGCGATGTCTTTCATTTTCCGCGCATATCATGCGATGGCGCGGCAGCGGCCGATGTCCACCAAGACCGGCATCCCTACGGCCGCCACTTACGTCTTCGTCAACATGCTCCGCAAGCTGCGCGAGGATTTCCATCCGGAATACCTGGCTGCGGTTTTTGACGTTGCCGGCCCCACGTTCCGCGACGAGCAGGCCAAAAGCGTAACCTCCATCCGCAAATTTGACATCAAGACGCAGACCTTCCAGGAAGTTGCCTATCACGGTTACAAGGCGCAGCGGGCGGAGATGCCGCCGGACCTGGCGCAGCAGGTTCCCTACATCCGGCGGGCGCTGGAGGCATATCGTATTCCCATTCTGGAACAGCAGCGGTTTGAGGCGGACGACGTGATCGGCACGCTGGCGCGCAAGGCGGCCGAGCAATCCTACAAGGTGTTCGTCGTCTCCAGCGACAAGGACATGCTCCAGCTGGTCAACGAGAAGATCTGCGTGCTCAATCCGCCCAAGGACAACCTGATCTGCGATCCCGCGAAGGTTGAAGAGATACTCGGTGTGAGTGCCGACCAGGTGATTGACGTGATGGCGTTGCGCGGCGACTCCATTGATAACATCCCTGGCGCGCCGGGAATCGGCGATAAAGGTTCGGTCGAGATCATCAAGCGCTTCGGCACGCTGGAGAACGCCCTGGCCCATGCTGGCGAAGTTGAGCGCAAGACTTATCGCGAATCCCTGCTCAACAATAAAGACACGATCCTCTGGAGCAAACAACTGGTCACCATCGATCAGAATGTGGGCATTGATCTTGATCTGAACAAAATGATTGCGGGCGAGCCGGACATGGAGGCCCTGCGCTCGCTGTTTACCGAGCTCGAGTTCACGACGCTGTTGAAAGAGCTGGTGCCAACGCTGGAGCTGCACGATACCGACTACCGTGAAGCAAAATCTGCGAGCGATCTCAAAGCGCTGGAAAAGGTTGAGTCGCTGGCCATCGCGTTTGAATCAGCGGTGCATCCTGCGGGAAGCACGGAAGAAGACGAAGAAGCGGACCCGGAAATGTTGCCTCTGCTGGCAGCAACGCCGACGAATGGAAGCCAGCTTGCGCCCCTGAAGCTTGCCTTATCTGCAGAGCCGGGAAGGGTCTGGAACGCCAGCCTGAATGGCGGCGAAGTGAGCGAAGAGCTGAGGAAGATTCTTTCCAATCCGAAAATTCCCAAAGCTGTGCACGACTACAAAGCCATGCTGCGGGAATTGCAACCGCGCGGAGTGGAGCTGGTCGGGATCCGCGATGATCCCATGCTCTATTCGTATCTGATCAATCCCACATACACGAATCACGCGCTGCCGGAGATCGCGGTCCGCAGTTTCAATCTAAAGTTGTCCAACTCTTTGTCCGAGTCGGCGGACGTGACCGGCCGCATCACTCCTGTGCTGCGCAAAGAGGTGGAAGAAGCTGGTCTGAAGAAAGTCTATGACGAAATTGATCTGCCGCTCGTGCCGGTGCTGGCGCGAATGGAAGAGGCTGGAGTCAAGATCGATTGCGACCTGCTGCAACAGCTCTCGGTCCGCCTGGAGAAAGATTGTGACGCCAAAGCGCGCGAGATCTACCAGAAAGCCGATTTCACATTCAACATCAATTCGCCGAAGCAACTGGGCGACGTCCTTTTCAATAAGCTGAATCTGCCCAAGCCGGTCAAATATGGAAAAGGCAAAACCATCTCTACCGCCGTTGACGTTCTGGAAGAGCTCTCCGCGGAGCACGAGGTCCCGCGCCTGGTGCTGGACTATCGCCAGCTCTCAAAACTAAAGAGCACTTATGTTGACGCCCTGCCATTGCTGCTGAATCGCTGCACCCGCCGGCTGCACACGACATTCAATCAGGCGGGCACCGCCACGGGAAGGCTTTCCTCGGTCAATCCCAATCTTCAGAACATTCCTATCCGCACCGAGCTGGGGCGCGAGATCCGGGCCGCATTCATCGCCGAAGAAGGCTGCGTGCTGCTCTCGGCCGACTATTCCCAAATCGAACTCAGGCTCCTGGCGCATTTTTCTGAAGATCCACTGCTGGTGGAGGCTTTTCGCCGCGGCGACGATATCCACTCGCTTACCGCTTCGCAAGTGTTTGGAGTGCCGCCCATGCTGCTGGATGCCGAGCATCGCCGCCGCGCCAAGGCCGTGAATTTCGGGATTGTCTACGGTCTTTCGCCCTTCGGCCTGTCGCAGCAGCTGGGAATCGAGCAGCGCGAAGCGAAGAAATTTATTGATGCCTACTTTGAAAAATACCACGGCGTGCGCACGTTCATCGACCGCGTGCTGGAAGAAACGCGCCGCGAGCAGCGGGTGAAAACGCTGTTTGGCCGCGTGCGCCCGATTCCGGACATCAACAGCAAGAATGCCAACATGCGAGGCTTTGCCGAGCGGACGGCCGTCAACACGCCGCTGCAGGGAACTGCCGCCGACCTGATCAAACTGGCCATGATCCGCATTGACGAAGAGTTACGCGCGCGCAAATTGAAATCACGCATGCTTCTTCAGGTGCATGACGAGCTGCTTTTCGAAGTGCCGGAGACGGAGCTGGGGACAATGCGTGAATTGGTGCGCGAGAAGATGCAGGATGTCTACCCGCTCAAGGTGCCGCTGGTGGTGGAAATTGCTGTGGGGCCGAACTGGAGAGACGTAGAGTAATCGGGTCAGCCGGTCATCGGGTCACCGGGTCATCGGATAGAGAATTCCGCCGCTGCGAACTGTATCATGTCCTAGTAGTCTTAAGTTAAATGAACGAAACCCACCAGAATGAGGCCGGATGACCCGACGAACCGATGACCCGACCTGGAATTATTCATCCCAACGCTTTTTTAATGGCTTCAGCAATAGTGCTGGCGTGTTTCTCCATCTTTTGTTGTGATTCGGCTTCGATCATTACGCGTGCCAGGGGCTCGGTTCCGGAGTAGCGCACTACCACACGTCCGGTGCCGTCGAGATCACGCTGGGCCTCCTCAATCGCGCTCTGCACGGCGGGAATTTTTTCTAATGGCTGCTTCTCCCGCACGCGGACGTTTTTGATGACCTGGGGAAACACTTTCAGGTCGGAAATCAGCTCGGCCAGGGGCTTGCCGGAGCGGGCAATTACTTCCATCACCTTGAGCGCGGTGAGAATTCCGTCACCGGTCGTAGCAATGTCAGAGAAGATAATGTGGCCGGACTGCTCGCCGCCCAGCACTGCTCCTGATTTCTTCATCTCCTCCAGCACGTATTTATCACCCACAGGGGCGCGCAGCATGCGGATGCCGGACTGGCGCAGAGCAATCTCCAGTCCCATATTGGACATGGTGGTAGCGACTACAAGGTTGTTGGCCAGACGGCCCTGCTTTTTCAGTTCCCGGGCCAGCAGCAGGATGGCCGCGTCACCGTTGACTACATGGCCGCGATGATCGGCGAAAAGCGCGCGGTCGGCGTCGCCGTCAAAGCTGATGCCGATATCGGCGTTTCGCGCCGGCACCTCACGCGCGACCACGTCCGGGTGCAGCGCGCCGCAGTTCTCGTTGATATTGCGGCCGTTCGGATGACGATGAATGAATTCAGCTTGCAGCCCGCATTTGCTCAAGACCTGTGGCGCCAATTCGCTGGCTGCGCCGTTTGCGCAATCCACGATGGCTTTCAGCGAGCCTGGCGCTGTAACTGAATGCACCAGCCAGTCGCTGTAAGCCCAGCGCAACCGCGCTTCGCCGGGCAGGGAAGAAGGAACGCCAGGAATATTTGCCGAGATGTTCCCGGAACCAAGCTGGGCGAAAATCTCATTTTCGATTTCGAGTTCTGTCTGGTCGGGAAGTTTGTAGCCGTCGCCGGCGAAGACTTTAATGCCATTATCCTGCCAGGGATTGTGCGAGGCGGAAATCACCACTCCGGCGGAGAATTTCTGATTGTTTGTGAGCCAGGCAATCCCTGGCGTGGCAATCACGCCTGCGCTCACCACCTCAGCGCCAGTCTCGCGCAGGCCGGAGGAAAGCACATCCGCAATCCAGGCGCTGGATTCCCGCGTGTCCTGCCCAATCACAATGCGCCGCCCACCAGCGGGCAAATGGTGTCCCAGTGCGCGCCCTACGGCGTGCACCGTTCGTTGATCCAGCGGATATTCGCCGGCTACGCCGCGAATTCCATCGGTGCCAAAGAGTTTGCGCATAACCACAGCTGCCCGGTCCGATTTTCTGTGCCCAGTTGAAACATTTCGCTATTGTGATACGACTGATTCGAAGCGCCGCAAAGCGCCAAAGGACGATTATATTGGCG
This sequence comes from Candidatus Angelobacter sp., assembly GCA_036518395.1. GTDB lineage: Bacteria > Acidobacteriota > Terriglobia > Terriglobales > Acidobacteriaceae > Angelobacter. The sequence continues at coordinate 48,123 of DATDNH010000049.1, forward strand.
CATGTTGGCGCTTGGCTTGCAGGCATCAGTACTGATATTACTTTGTTCTTATAAGGCAGTCGCAGCTCACGCCAACCGCAGAGCAGAAAAAGCTCACGGCAGGGCGGTTGGTGGGAGTTGCGGCGAGCCTTTTTATTTTGTCGCTTCGCTCCAAACCGCTCGAAAGCACCGCCCGGCAGTAGCACTTCTGCACTTGTAACAGCAGGCTCAGCGCGCAAGTCAGCTTCGCCCGCGAATCTCATTTCTAGATCTTTTGTCGCTTCGCTCCAAACCGCTCGAAAGCACCGCCCGGCAGTAGCACTTCTGCACTTGTAACCGCAGGCTCAGCGCGCAAGTCGGCTTCGCCCACAACTTTAGCGGCTTGATCCAGCTAAGAACCAAAATCCACAGCCAGATACTATCCGTTTGCCCTGAATTCTGTCCTTGTACTCCGCCTCGCATATACTTGTGCGGTCAGATTTCTTGAATGTCACGGAGACCTGTTCATGACCATGATCAACCATCAATTTCGTCTCGCCGCGCGTCCCGTTGGACTACCCAAGCGCACGGACTGGAAGTACACCGAAGAACCCGTTCGTGATCCGGGTCCGGGTGAAGTGCTGGTCAAGACCCTGTATCTTTCGCTGGATCCGGCGATGCGCGGCTGGATGAACGAGGGCCGCTCTTATATCGCCCCTGTGGGGATCGGCGAAGTGATGCGCGCAGGGGGCGCGGGGCGTGTGATCGCCTCGCAAAATCCTGCGTTCGCCGTAGGCGATCACGTGACTGGCATTCTGGGAGCCCAGGAGTATGCGCTTTTCGGGGCCGAAGCCGCGAAAGGTCTCAACAGAGTCGATCCCAAGCTCGCGCCACTGCCGGTGTACGTGGGCGCGCTGGGCATCACCGGATTGACCGCATATTTCGGACTGCTGGACGTGGGCCAGGCCAAAGCGGGCGACACTGTAGTGATCTCCGGCGCCGCGGGCGCAACGGGAATGGTGGCGGGACAAATCGCCAAGATCAAAGGCTGCCGCGCGGTGGGGATTGCCGGTGGTCCGGAAAAATGCAACTACATCGTCAAAGAGCTCGGCTTCGATGCTGCCATCGACTATAAAAACGAGAGCGTGCCGGAAGGTTTGCGCAAACATTGTCCCAAAGGCGTCAACGTCTATTTCGACAACGTAGGCGGCCAGATTCTCGACGATGTGCTGGCCCAGCTTGCCCGCGGGGCGCGCGTAGTCATCTGCGGCGCCATCTCCCAGTACAACAGCACCACAGGGATCAGAGGGCCGTCGAACTATCTCTCGTTGCTGGTCAACGGCGCGCGCATGGAAGGATTCGTGGTCTTCAACTTCCTCTCGCGTTACGGAGAAGCCGCCCGCGAGATGGCGGGATGGATGATGGCGGGCAAGCTGAAATCCAAGGAAGATATCGTCGAAGGGTTTGAGACCTTTCCCGACACTCTGCTGAAGCTGTTCCGCGGAGAAAACCTCGGTAAATTGATGATCAAGGTGGGGTAGGAAGGTGATTTAGAGGCTGATACTGGTCACAGGTCAGCTATCGCTGTTCTCGTCTGTCCCGCTGAGAGGGATCCGCGATTCGCTAGCCAATCGTTAGACGCTGACACTTGGTGATGAGTCAGCTAACCGTTGACCCATCACCCAAAAAGCACTGCTTCGTGGGGTAAGCAGTGCTTTTTGGCGTAGCACGGGGTGCTTTCGGACATGAAGGAACTCGCTTGCTACTTTGAGTCCCTTTAGGAACACTATCTCAGGATGTGGCCATGGGGTTAGCGCCGAGTTGTGCCAACTGCCACGAAACGAATCGCAAAGCAGGCCATTCGGGACCATTAGGTGTGGCGCATCTTGGCCGACCTTAGGCCCACTCTTGGGTTCAATTCAAAGCATCACATTGCACGAAGCTTCGTTTCTGAAGCCTCAGCGCATGGATTTCTTTGTCCTCTCCTAATGGCCGCCCACAAGGGCGGCCAGTTTTTTTGGTAAAAGCAGTATTTAGTAGTAGTTAAACTTTTGGCTTTTGGCTCCTGGCTTTTGGCGATCGGGGCGCAGCCACCTTCGGCTGCGTTTATTCGGCTCAATCAGTACAAATCACCTTTATCCGAGTCATCAGTGGCTTAGGTTTTGCTAAGGGCTAACTAAAGGCTGCTAAAGGCTAAGGGCCAAAGGCTAAGGGCCAGCAAGGACTAACTACTGCCTTTCTTTGGCTTCGTTGCCCGCCACTGCTTCACTTTTCTTCTTGTCGCTTCGCTCCAACCCGCTTGTGCCCTTTCTCGAAGCAAAAAGCATGCTGCTCCTACCGCAGCGGGCTCAGCGCGCAAGTCGGCTTCGCCCTTATCCAGCGTCGGCCATCCTATTCAGCTGTTTTTTTCTTCGGCTTCATCGCCTGCCATTGTGCATCGGTTAACAAATCCCCCAAATGGCTGAACTCGGCCGCGCCTTTCAGCCATTCGCCCCCATCCATCACGATAAAGTCGCCATTAACGTATCCTGACTGGTCGCTTACCAGGAACGCCGCCAGGTTGGCCAGCTCTTCATGTGTGCCAAAACGTCCAAGCGGGTTGCGTTTTTTCGCCATCCCCTCCAGTTCTTTGGCGGGCATGAGGCGGGAGAATGCGCCTTCCGTGGGTACAGGTCCGGGTGCAAGAGCGTTGAAGCGGATCCCGTACTTTCCCCACTCCACTGCCAGGCTGCGCGTCATGGCCAGCACACCTGCCTTCCCAATTGCAGAGGGAACAACGTAGGGCGAGCCGTTTTGAGCATAGGTCGTAGAAATATTCAGGACTGTGGCTTTGTGGCCTTGTTTGATCCACCGCCGCGCACAGGCCATGGTCGCGTAAAGGGTTCCCATGAGGACGATCCCAATCACTGCCTCAAACGCGCCGTTGGAAAGTTCCTCCGTGCGCGCCAGGAAGTTGCCGGCGGCATTGTTTACAAGAATGTCCAGCGGCCCATCCTGCCAGAAGCTCTCGATCATGGCTTCCACGCGAGCGGAATCGCGGACATCACAGGAAAATATCTCGACGGTTCCGCCGGTAGCCGCTCGCAGCTCGGCCGCAGCCTCAGCCAGCACCTGCTCCCTGCGGCCGCAAATGTAGACTGAAGCGCCCAGCTCCAGAAAACGCTTCGCCATGCTCTTGCCCAGGCCGGTGCCGCCGCCGGTGACAAGGATCCTTTTGCCGGAAAGTAAATTGGGTTGAAACATGGCGAACATCGTACACCATCGCCGTGATCGCGCGTGATCGCAGCGGCATCGCACGAGATCTGGTGTAGGCTTCTGCTGTTTTCAGTCAAATCAAATTAGCACTAGTGCTTCAGGTGTCCGTGTGAATTCTTCGGTCCAGTGCTTTTCTGCGTCAGGCTGTCATACAGGATCTCAATAAATACGTCCGTCTTGATAAAAGATTGTCCCCAGGAATCCCACTTGGCCAGTACTTTCTCTTTTTTGAGTTGATCAAGCGTCTTTTTTTTCTTGATGCCTGCCTCCACCGCGGCTGAAGTCTCTTTCAGCATGGTGATGAACTTTCGCAGATCGTCTCTGTTTCCCAACGGGCCGTGGCCAGGAATAAATTTCACATCGTCCGGGGTCTCAGCCAGCACTTTCTCGTCGCCGGCGATCATGCCCTGGACGCTCCCGCCGCTCGCGATGTCGATGAACGGGAAAATTCCACCATTGAAGAAATCATCTCCCATGTGGACTACGTTCGATTGGGTGAAGAAGATCACGCTGTCGCCGTCGGTATGGCCCTGCGGAATGTGGATGGCGCGGATGTCCTCGCCATTCAGGTGTACTGAGACCTTGTCTTCAAAAGTGATGACGGGCAACGCAGCTTTGGGCGCGGGCGGAGTCACGCCAAACTTGGTCGTGCCGCCGCTGGCCAGGCGCTTGCGCACGTTCTCTTGTGCGATGATGGGCGCCTTCTCGCCAAAATGCGGATTGCCGCCGGTATGATCTCCATGCCAGTGCGTGTTGAGGACAAACTTGACCGGCTTATCGGAAATACCCTTTAAAGCTGCCTCAATCTTATCGGCCAGCGGCAGGAACTCATCATCCACGATGACTATGCCGTCGTCGCCGACCGAGGCGCCAATATTTCCGCCCAGGCCTTCGAGCATGTAGACGGTTCCGGAAACTTTCTGCACTTTGATTTGAACTTTGCTGTAATCGGGTTGCTGCGCCTGCAATTGCAAAACGAACAACAGTAATGCCGGTAGAAGACAGAACAATTTCCGCATCGTCCCTCCTTGCGCTTAAGAGTGAATTTTGAAGCGAGCAATGGTAATTGGTTGGCGCTTATAGTTCAAATCGCTCAGCAGGTAAGGTTGAAGCGTTTTGCAGAATCCGTGGGATTTCAAACTCCTGGCGGGCGAAACAATGGTTGCCAGTAGAGATCCCCCCTTGGGTCGGGATAAACTCAAAGATTATTTCAGCGGCACACTCGCACCTTCAAACACTTTGGTCACGGTGCCATGACCCACGCCATAAATGAGGAAAGTCGTCTGGTCAAAATCATATTCACGGAAGAGCAATTCGGCCAGGCCGTCGCCGTCAACGTCGACGGCGTCCACCAGTTCCAGGCGCGGCGCGACATCGAGGCGTGAAGAATCAGTCACGCTGGCTGCAATTTTCTGCGGATTACCGTCAAAGTCAACGCGTGCAATTACCGTGATGTAGCGCGAGACGAATTTTCCTGCCTCGCTCCGCGCTGCCGTCTTGCCGCGCGCAGTCCTGGGTTGCGGCGCCAGATAGCCGCCCGGCACCTCAGCAGTGATCACCACGACCGCATCGTTGCTCAAATCCAGATCAAACGAGCGAATCACCACGTTGGTCAGCGCGTGTTCGTCCAGTTGAGCAGCCTCACCCGGAAGTTGTCCCAGGGCCAGCTTGCGCATCTTGGCCTCGATCTGTTCCCGCTCGCCGATTTTCCAGTGAAACTCGTACGACCGGGAATCACTCGTCTGCGCATCTGAGACGGCCACAAGGGTTCGCGTTCCGGGCGTTATAGCGGGAGCAGGCTTTGGGCTCACAGCCTGCGACGGTGGAGTCGCCGATGGCTGTGTTTTGGGAGCAGGCGGCGCGGCAGAATTATCAGTTTCGTCAGCAGTGGGTGGCTTGCGCCGTCTGAGTACGGGGCGATTAGGATCATCAGGCACGTCCGGCTGAGATTCGGGCTGAGATTGCGTTTGCGACTGGGATTGCGTATTGGCAGCAGGTTGCTGATTGCTCTCACCAGTGCTGCGGTGCAGTACGGGACGGTCATCGCTTGATGGCGTCGAAGGCTGCGAAGGCTGAGTGGGCTCTGAGCTTGGCGTGTTTTCGCCTTCGCGATGAAGAATTGGACGATCATCGCCCGGCGCAGGTTTTGGCGGCGCAGGAGGCTTGGGCGTGGAGCTCGCCTGAGTGGCATCTCTGGCCGGCTGCCACTTGCCCTGTCCAACCCATCCTGAGAGTGTTTTGGTTGAATTGTTGATGGTCACGTACCCTACAGGAACACCGGTTTTCTGCGCTTCATACACTACGCCGGTACCCAGCGCCATGGGTCTTGGCCGCGATTCGTAGATGGTGGCATCGTGAAAACTGCCATTGGCCAGGATGGTGATGGGAAGCAACTGGGTGGTGACCGTGCCGCTCTGGTCGGTGGTGAGTTCCAGCAGGGCGGTCGCACGCAGCTTGTGCGTACTGCCGCGCTGATAATTTGCCGCGCTCAGCGTAAGCGCAAAGCAGGCCAGCAACAGAACAGCGCTGGCCCTGAGCCAGCTTCTACGGTATAAATTCATTTTGGTGTGATTCTTGGACATCTTATGGAATTAAACGATAAAGCTCCGGATTTCGCCCTGCCCAATGAGGACGGGAAAACCCTCTCTATTAAAGATTATCGCGGAAAACCAGTAGTTTTGTTCTTTTATCCCAAAGCCAACACCTCAGGTTGAACGGCAGAGGCGTCCGGGTTCCGTGACGAATACTCGAAATTCCAGAAGGCCGGGGCCGTGGTCCTGGGCATCTCTCCGGATAAACCCACGGCGCAGAAAAAGTTCAAAGAAAAATTCAAGTTTCCTTTTCCCCTGCTGGCCGATGAGGATAAATCGGTTGCCAAAAAGTTTGGCGTGCTGAAAGAGAAAAGCATGTATGGCAGGAAGTTTCTCGGGATTGAGCGGACAACATTCGTGATCGGTCCGGACGGGAAAATTGACGCCGTGCTTTCAGGCATCAAAGCAGATGAGCATCCTCAGGCCGCTCTGGATGCTCTTAAGAAACTCCGTTGACTGCGGGCAGAGAAATACGAGCAGATGCTAACGCCAAAGGCTGGTTCTCACCGGCGGAGCGACGGACGAAGGTGAAAACCACTACTACTTCACCCCGATGGCGCCGAGACTTTAAGTTGTGCAACTCGAGTCGCGGACTCGAAAGCTCTGCTATTTTCCCGTAATCGTGAATGTCATCAGCGATTCCGCCGGAATCACCGCTTCCTGCTTTCCCGTGGCCGCCGCCACTCCGGTTCCGGCTCCGGCGCCTGCAGCGGCGCCAATCGCAGCACCCTTGCCTCCGCCGGCCAGTGCTCCAATCACGGCTCCTGCAGCCGTCCCGCCGCCTATCTTGGTCACATTGCTCTTGGTATGGCTTTTGCCCTTGCGGTAGTAGGCTGAACTGGAAACCGCCTGCCCATTGATGGAAGTAAGCCGCAAACTCAACTGGCCGGGAGCATGCAGTCGTCCGCTGGATTTGGCGCTGGTTACTTTACCGGTAACTTCCTCCCCGGCCTTCGCGACCGTCGCGCCATTGACGATCACGCTTTTGGCCAGCGTTCCTTGCCAGGTTTGTCCTGCGTGCGCGGAGCCGGAACTGATGCTCGAACCGAGCCGCACCGTGACGTGTGTTCCTGCAGGAATGGCGGCTGCGCCCACAAGCAAGGCGGAGCAGAGCAGCAGAATGGACAGAACAATAGATTTGTGAAGTTTCATAAGTTGTACCCCCACGAATAAGAAACCAGAGTACCCGGATACTAAGATGCGTTAAATATCCCTGTCGGTCAATGTCCCCCGGGGCAAAAAAGGTGTGCATATGTTTCGACTGTCGCCGATTTCTCGTCTAGAATGACCCACTACTCTGTAACTTCGCCTATGCGGTTACTCACATTCATCCTGCTTGTTTTTGCCGTCAGCTTTTTCGGGCAGACCGGCCCCGGACAGACTCAAATCTCCAAAACTTTGCACGATCTCTTTGCTGCGGAGTGGGATTATGACATGCAGCAGCATCCTGAACGGGCCTCCGAGTTGGGCGACCGGCGCTGGAATGATCGCTGGACCGACGAAAGCCTTGAAGCCCATGAGCGCCGGCATCAGCACGATCAGGACGTTCTTACGCGTCTCGCGAAAATTGATCGGGCTGCTCTCTCGCCGGCCGATCAGCTCAATTACGATCTTTTCAAAAAGCAATACAGCGATCGCGTGGAAGGCTACAAATTCCACTGGTTCCTGCTGCCGCTGAACCAGCGCGAAGGCATCCAGACCATCGATGATCTGGCTGATGCGCTCCGTTTTGACACCGTCAAAGACTACGACGACTGGATTGGCCGGCTGCGCGCCTTCCCGGCGCTGATGGACCAGACCATTTCGGTAATGCGGCAGGGAGTTCGCGAACGCATGGTCCACCCCAAAGTCATCATGCAGCGGCTTCCCGCGCAGATTGACAAGCAAATTGTCACCGACGCGACTAAGAGCGGTTTCTACAAGCCTTTTCTGCATTTCTCGAAAAACGTTTCGTCGGCCGATCAGCAGAGGTTACAGAGTGCGGCCAGACAGGCAATTGAGCAGCAGGTTGTCCCTGCATTCCAGAAATTCAAGCAATTCTTTGTGAGCGAGTATCTGCCGGCATGCTATGACCAGGTCGGCGCATGGCAGTTGCCGCACGGCGACGAGTTGTATGCCTACGACGTCCGGCGCTATACCACCACCAATCAGACTCCGGAGCAGGTACACCAGACAGGGCTGCGCGAAGTGGCCCGCATCAACGCGGAGATGCAGCAGGTGATGCAGCAGACTGGCTTCAAGGGTTCGCGCGAACAGTTTTTCAACTTTCTTCGCACCGATCCCCAGTTCTTCTACAAAACTCCGGAGGACCTGTTCGAAGCCTACAAGGCGATAGCCAAGACGGTGGATCCCAATCTGGTGAAAATGTTCAAAACTCTGCCACGCCTTCCGTACGGCGTAGAGGCAATTCCCGACGCCTTTGCTCCGGATACGACCACCGCCTATTACCGACAGGGCGCTGGCGATGGTTCGCGCGCCGGAACCTATTTCGTCAATCTTTATAAACCGGATACGCGGCCAAAGTGGGAGATGATGGCGCTCACGCTCCATGAATCAGTTCCCGGACACCATCTTCAGCTTGCCAGAGCACAGGAAATGGGAAACATGCCTATGTTTCGCCGTTTTGGCGGGTATACGGCGTTTGTTGAGGGCTGGGGGCTTTATGCCGAGTCGCTGGGCGATGACATGGGCCTTTACGGCAATCCTTACTCCAAGTTCGGCCAGTTGACGTACGAGATGTGGCGTGCCGTGCGCCTGGTCGTGGACACCGGTATCCATGCCAAACACTGGACGCGCGACCAGGCCATCCAGTACTTCAAGGAAAATGCGCCCAAGCACGAACTGGACATCGTGAATGAAGTTGACCGGTATATCGCCTGGCCCGGTCAGGCGCTGGCCTATAAGACCGGAGAATTAAAGATCAAAGAACTGCGGGCTCATGCACGGCAGGAACTGGGCGATAAATTCGATATCAAGGAATTTCACGATGTGGTGCTTGGTTCCGGGGCGCTGCCATTGGACATTCTTGAGCGTACCGTAAATGACTGGATCGCCGGCAGACGCAGCCATGCCGATTAATTGAAGTTCGATTGTGGCCAGTCTCGCAAACACAAAACTTGTTCATCGCGCGTTCTTCAACCGCGATCCCCGCGAAGTCTGCCCTGAGCTGCTGGGTAAGCTGATTGTTCGCAAGCAGGGCAACAAAACGGTCGCAGGGAGAATTGTTGAGGCTGAAGCCTACCTGGGCATAAACGATTTTGCGGCGCATGCCGCCGCCGGGCGCACCGCCCGCAACAGCGTGCTTTTTGGACGACCTGGCCACGCATATGTTTATTTCATTTACGGCGTGCACTATTGCCTGAATATCTCCTGCCTGCCGGAAGGTGAAGCGGGTTGCGTACTGATACGCGCACTGGAGCCAGTGGCGGGGATTCAGGAAATGGCAAAAGCGCGTCACCTGGCCGATCTCGACCTGAATTCTCCGCGTGACCTGCGCCTGCTGTGCAGCGGCCCGGGGAAATTGTGCGAAGCCTTGGGAATCGTGCGCCAGCGTGATAACGATAAAGACATGGTTTCGCCGCGTTCCGATCTTCAGGTGATGGAAGATGGTTACAAAGCAGCCAAAATCGCGGTCACTGCGCGTATCGGCATAACGAAATCGGCGGAGATGCCGTTGCGGTATCTAATTGTGGGAAATCGTTTCGTTTCCGCGAAGCCGGTGCTGTAATCTTGCGTTCATCGGAGCAGCTATTGATAGTAGAGCGATTTAATCCCGAAATAAACTGAGCAGAAAGAATGGTCAGAACGTTCTTCAAGCAGGAGAAACTCTCGTGCATTCACAGAAAGCAAGCTTGGTTGCGCCGATTGGCCTTATAGTCCTGCTATTGGGAGGCTGCGGCGGGAAAACGATGTGCAAAATCAACTCCATTAATGTTTTCCCCGCTGCGGCAACTGCAAACCACAACGCGCTCCCGCCCGGAAACATGCAGCAATTTGCCGCATTCATTGCGTCGGAGCCATCCGGTTGCGCGTTCATGCAAAGCAATCTTACGAACGCCACCTGGTCCGTATCTGACACGACGAACATCAGCATCGGCAACGCACCTGGCACCAACGGTATGGCCACGTGCAACGGCGCCACTGCGGGAGCTGCCACAGTGACAGCTACCGTTCCGGCAGGCGACGGGACGAATGTGAGCAACACCGCCTCACTTACCTGTAATTAGAGAATCTTTCTGGCCTGGCCCACCCCGTGCAGCACAACGTTATCAATAAGTCTCGTTTCGCCCACGTAGGCCGCGGCAGCAACCAGCGCACCTTTCGAGATATCCGGCACCGGGTCGAGCGTCTCCCAGTTTACGATTTCAAAAAAGTCGAGCCTGACCTGCGGCTCTTCCGCGATCACCTGTTTGCCGGTGGAGACTAATTTTGCCGCTTCGCGTTCCCCCTGATCAGCGCGAGTTTGCACGCGCATCAACGAGCGATACAACACTGTGGCTTGTTTGCGTTGCTCCGGGCTGAGGTAGACATTCCGGGAACTCATGGCCAGCCCATCTTTTTCGCGAACAATAGGACAAACAACAATGCGCACGTCAAAATCTAAATCGCGCACCATCTTGCGGATAACGGCGGCCTGGGCTGCGTCCTTCTGCCCGAAAAAAGCCAGATCGGGCTGCACAATGTTGAACAACTTGGAGACTACGGTCGTTACGCCCCGGAAATGGCCCGGACGCGAGCGTCCGTCAAGCTTTTCGCTCAAGCCTTCCACGATCACCCAGGTAGGAGAGCCGCCCGGGTACATTTCTTCCACTGATGGATTGAAGAGGAAATCGACTTTTTCGGCCTGCAGCAGGGCAGCGTCTTTCTCAAATGTGCGTGGATATTTGGAAAAATCTTCTTTGGGCCCAAATTGCGTGGGATTGACGAAAATGGAAACTGCTACCACGTCGGATTGCGTGCGCGCCGCGCGCACAAGAGAGAGATGTCCTTCATGCAGCGCGCCCATAGTGGGCACAAGTCCGACGCGTTTGCCCGAACGGCGCGCTTCTTTGCTGACAGCGGTCATCTCCGCCGCAGAAGAAAGAATAAGCATCGATGCAGTGCGCTAACGGCTGTATGCCTTCATCTGCTTGCGCGCCAGGATCGCGTCCAGCGAGGCTCGAGTCTCTTTCGGCAAGTGATAGGACTCTTGATCTGATGGATAGCTGCCCGACTCGACATCTGCCTTGAACTGCTGCACGGCTTTGCTGATGACCGCGGCGGCATCGCCGTAGCGGCGGACGAACTTGGCCGGAGGCGCAAACGTCAGGTTCAGAATGTCGTGGAAAACCAGCACCTGGCCATCGCAGTCGGGGCCGGCGCCAATGCCGATCGTTGGAGCGGCCACCTCGCGCGTGATCATGGCAGCCACTTCGCGCGGCACGCCCTCCAGCACAATCGAGAACACTCCAGTGCGGTCCAGAGCGATAGCGTCTTTCATGAGCTGCTCGACGCCTGAGAGGTCTTTGCCCTGAACTTTGAAACCGCCCATTTTGTGGACTGACTGCGGCGTCAGCCCGATGTGGCCCATGACGGGAATCTCGGCATCGAGCACGCGGCGGATCAGGTCCGTGCGTTTCTCGCCGCCTTCCACCTTCACCGCTTCCGCTCCTGCATCTTTGACGAAGCGCAGAGCGTTGCGGACGCCTTCTTTTACGTCTTCGTGATATGCCCCGAAGGGCATGTCTGCGATCACCATGGCGGACTTCACTCCGCGCCGGACAGCGCGCGTGTGGTGCAGCATTTCTTCCATGGTGACCGGAAGGGTGTTCTCGTAGCCGAGCACCACCTGAGCCAGCGAATCGCCGACCAGGATCATGTCTATGCCGGCTTCGTCCACCAGTCGGGACGTGGCGTAGTCATAGGCAGTGAGGCAGGTGATCAGCTCACGCCGTTGCTTTTTTTCCTGAATAGAGAGAGCTGTAACTTTAGGACCAATCGGGCCGGTCCGGCCCTCGCCAAGCGAGGTAAGACTCATATTGCCTCCAGTGCAGTTCGGGATACCCGATACCACCTGTTGCCCTATAAGATGCGGGCGGAATCATTGTAGTCGCAAATTTGCTGGTGTAAAGAATTAGTTTTGCAAGGTGGAAGGAGTACCCGGCCAGCTTGGCCCCGCAGCGCCCGCCAGTCTGTCTGCCAGCGACGGTCTGATTCGGAAGGGAATCTGCTCCGTGCGGCCAAGACGAAGCTCAACCACGGGCATGAAGAAGACGCGTCCAGGCTGAGCGGTGATTTCAAGCCAGGGAATGGAAAGAGCGGGGTGACCCACACGAAAGAAACCGGTGGGACGAACGAACAGATCAGCCTGGTCTGCGCCCACCGTCAAACAATTGTTGTAGTTGGCGCGTAAACGCATCTGAGCACTCTGCCACGACCATTTCTCACCAGGAAATTCCATTTGCGCTCGGAACCGCTGCGCCAGGCGTTTCCATCCGCTCATGAACGCAATCATGTTGAGAACGAAGATCCACCAGACAACAAAACCCAGTACTGCAAGTATGACAACGAGCAATTGGTTTTGATTCATCCAGTGTTGCATGAGTCAGCCGACCATCTGAGCCCAGCTTTTCTCCGTGATCTCGGTGTTTCCGTGCCTCCGTGGTGAGCCTTCGAATTACGCGCTCGCCGCCCCGCTCGAACTCAACGGCAAGAAATACTGCGTTCCCCGGATCGGCTCGCTCACCCGTCGCAGGAGTTCCTGAAGATCCGAGTGGTGCTCCACGAAGTCAATATCGTTCGTGTTTACCACCAGCAGGTCTGACGACGTGTAATGAAAGAAGAAGTGCTCGTACGCCTTCACCACTTCTTCAATATAGTCATCGCTGACCGACACCTCCGCCGGAGCATTTTTCTTGCGCAGTCGTTTCTTCAGCACCTCGGGCGATGCCTGGAGATAGATCACCAGGTCAGGAACCGGCAATTGCTGGCGAAAGAGATGGTAATAACGGTTATAGACCTCAAGCTCGGTGTCGCTCAGGTTGATGTAGGCAAAAATCTTGTCTTTCTCGAAGATGTAATCGGCCACAGCGGCCTTCTGCGACTTCGGGCCAACCTCAAGCGCGTGAAGCTGCTCGAAACGGCGAATCAGGAAGGCAAACTGCGCCTGGAAACCGGCGCCGCGCTCGCCTTCGTAAAAGGGCCGAAGGAAAGGATTGCTTTCCGGCTCCAGCACCCGCTGAGCATTCAGCCGGTCGGCAATAATGTTTGCCAGCGTGCTCTTGCCCACGCGAATGGGGCCTTCCACGGCTATATAACGCGGCGGTTCAAAAAGCTTGGCCATCGGTTACCAGTGATTCGCAGCATATCTCGCAGGCGAGCGAATGGCAATTGCAGAATCAGTTAACAGGCTGTGGGAAACTCGTCAGTGGATTAAGGGATTACGCTTTGCTCTAAAATTGGGTAATTTGGAAATTTGGTAACTGGGTAATTGAAAACGCCTGTGGATAGGCGCCAGAATGCATTTACCCAATTACCAATTTATCCGATTACCCAATGCTCCTGGCTCTCACAGGATTAGCAGCCGCCGCTGCAGCGAGCTACGCCGGATACGCCTCCATGGCGCCGCAGTCGCAGCTTTACGGGCGCACGCTCACTCGTGGCCGTGATCCCACGCAGATGGCGCTCACCTTTGACGATGGTCCCAACGATCCGCACACGCTTCGGCTGCTCGATGTGCTGGCCGCGCACAAAGCCAAAGCTACCTTTTTTCTGATCGGAAAATATGTCCGCCGACGGCCGGAGATTGTCCGCGTGATCCGTGATGCAGGCCACGCCATTGGTAACCACACCTACAACCATCCCAACCTGATCTTTGCGTCGCCCAAGCGAGTTCGCCGGGAACTGGATGACTGCGGCAAAGCCCTGGAAGATGCTATCGGACAACACCAGCCATTGTTTCGTCCGCCGTTCGGCGGACGCTTGCCTCACGTGCTTGCAACCTGCCGCTCCCTGGGGCTCACGCCGGTGATGTGGTCGGTCACCGCCTACGATTGGAGCGCAAAATCACCTGACACCATCGTCGATCACGTAACGCGGCAGGTGAATGCCCGCAACCATTGCGCAAATATCATCCTGCTCCACGATGGCGGTCATCTTACTTTCGGCGCTGATCGCTCGCACACTGTGGAAGCCACACGCCGCCTGCTAGAAAAATACTCAGCCGAAGGCAAGAACTTTGTCTCGATTCCGGAGTTATTGTGAGGTAGCGGCAACAAATGAATCATGGCTTGTGCTGGGTTTCCGAAGGACGGCAGTCTTTCAGAACCGATCACGGATCATTTACCATCTAAGGAGACAAGTTTTCACCCTTTTTGGAGCGCCAATGAAGTTTTACCTGAGATCACTGCCAGTCTTTTTTGCCCTCCTGATCCTTTCTGTCCCCGGTTTTTCGGCTGATGCTTCCAGCCTCAAGCCGCCTCCGGGAGCTAAAGTCGCGATCGTAATGTTTGAAGACCTGGAGTGTCCGGACTGCGCCCGTGCCTATCCTGTTGTGTGGGAAGCGGCCAACGGGCACCACATTCCTGTTGTGCTGCATGACTTTCCGCTGTCGAAGCATCCCTGGTCATTTGAGGCGGCCATCTATGCCCGTTACTTTGACACCAAGTCGCAAAAGCTGGGCAATGATTTTCGCGGCTACATCTACAAGAACCAGCCACAGATTTCGCCCGACAATCTGCACCAGTACATCCAGAGATTTGCGGATGAGAATAAAGTGCCTCTACCCTTTGCCGTCGATCCGCAGGGCAAGCTGAAGGAACAAGTGCAGACCGATTACGCGCTCGGACAGAGAATTGGCCTGGAGCACACGCCGACAATTTTTGTCGTGGGCAATGGCGGACCTTCCACACCGTTCGTAGAGGTCGTCGATCGGGCCCAATTGAGTCAGATTATTGAAGACATGCAGCAGAAAGCGGACGCTGCCACACCCGCTAAGCGGGTTACAGCAAGGACACACAAAAAGTAGCCGAGCTAAGAGCAGCAATCCAGGGTTAATGGCTCGACTTAGCGCTGAAGTGTGGGTTTGATGTTCACTTCGGCAACTTTCGCAGCGCTTCCAGGCAGTCCTCGTTGTCCGGTTCCTGGCTCAATTCATAGACGCGCGAATAAACGATCTTGCCCTGCTTATCCACGATAAACACGGCGCGCTCATTAATGCCCGGCAGTGGAGGTCCTTCCCGCAAGATGCCGTATTTCTGCGCTATGCCGGCGTGCGGCCAGTAATCACTGGCGAGGGGAAAATCCTGCCATCCAATTCCCTTTTCCTGCCATGCCAAGTGGCTGTAAATCGAATCCGGGCTGATGCCCACGACCTGGGCATTCTGTTCGGCGAACTTGCTTAAATCCTTGCTGTACGCCGACATCTCCTTGGTTCACGTCGGACTCCAGTCCAGGGGATAGAAGGCGAGGACTACGTTCTTTTTGCCCTGATACTCACTCAGCTTGAAGGGATGCCGTTGCTTGCCGGTTACGGCGGCTAATTCGAAATCCGGCGCGGTTTCCCCTATCTTTAATGCTGCCATCCGAGCCTCCGCTTGCGTTGGTTACCAAAAATGGTGAACTGATGACTCAAAAAACCACTTGAGGATGCAAGAAAAGCATTGTAGCTTCGATCAGAACATGTCAGCAACGTCATGGCGCTGATTTCAGGCGGGATTTTTTCTTCTTTCTCCGGCCGTCGCCTGGAAAACGGCAATGAGATTGCTGGCATCGTACGGAAGGGCTCGGGGTAGATCAGGAGTAGATGGAAAATGCTGGGATTTCGCGACTACAACTACCAACACTTTACTCGTGAGCTGTTCCAGGAAATGGAGCGCGCGGGCTTTTCCGGCCCTGAACCGGGGGAGCGCGCGCCTGATTTTCGGGCCAAAACTCTGGATGGCGAGAGCATCCGCCTGAGTGATTATGCCGGCAAGAAGAACGTTCTGCTGGTGTTCGGTTCCGCCACCTGTCCCATGGTTGCGGGCTCGATTCGCGGAATCAATGAACTTTACAATCAATTTCGCGGTGACGACATTGAATTTCTCTTTGTCTATGTGCGCGAAGCTCATCCCGGAGAGAGGATTCCCGCGCACCGTTCCATGCAGGAAAAACTCCGTGCTGCCCGCCTGCTTCGCGATGAAGAAGAGATGGAGATGCCGGTCGTGGTGGACGACCTGCGCGGTTCCATCCATCGCAAGTATTCGCGCCTGTCCAATCCCGCATTCCTGATCGACAAAGCCGGCCGCGTGGCCTTCCGCTCCATGTGGGCGAAAGCCAACGAACTCGGTGAAGCCATTGAACAACTGCTGGCCCTGCAAAAAGAACGCGGGGCGGAGCACGTGGTGGTCAAGAGCGGCCAGGACCTCTCCATGCCGCTGACCTACAGTGTTCTGTTTTCTTACCGCGCGCTGGAGCGCGGAGGCCAGGAAGCGCTCAACGATTTTCGGGATGCCTTCGGAGTTCCCGGTCGTGTAGTGCTTACCGCTTCCAGAGTGGCCAGGCCGATCCTGGAAAATCCTGGACGGGTGCTGGCCATCATCGCCCTGACCGGAGCCGTACTAACCGGCGGCCTTTACGCCGGATTCGAATTGCGCAAGCGACGCCTCGGCCTCCGTCGAAATCCCTATCGCGCCTATGAAGATAAAGAAGTCCGCGATACCGACACTGGCACAGACTACGGCGCGGTGGGAATATAAACCGAAGGTAGCGGTGGTCACAGTATTATCTAAACTGTCTTAGCTCGCCGTGCAGTCTCAGCTGGCAGCTTTCAGTTCCGTCGCCGCCGCCTCTTTGGGAACGCTCACGCGCAGTTTTTCGCCCAGGGCGAGGAAGCGTTCCGTCCACGCGCGGGCCTGTTCATCGCTTCCTTTGGCGATAAACGGGAAACTCTTCTTCACCATGGAGTAGAAAATGTTCTGGGCCCTCCAGTAGTTGACCGGCAGGGGAAACATTTGCAGCAGGGAGACCAGAATGTTGGCTTGATCCAGCAATTCCGTATTGCGCGGGTCCCGTTCCAGGCGCCTGAGCAATCGCGTCAGGCCCTTCCCGGCCGCAAAACTTAACCCAGCCTCCTCCAGCTTCACATTCTCGTGCTTGACCAGCTCCATCAGCATGGCAATGCGGACAGCGTCTACCGGATCACTTTCAAACGTGTGCCGCAGGTCACTATTGAGCACGAACTCTGCCGTAATCCTTAATACTTCAGGCAGCGGCTGGTTCATTTCCTTCAGGAAGCGCAGCAGCGGGCCATGGTGCCGGTAAACTTCGCGATAGCTGGCTTCAGCATCCCGGAGGGTCTGCGCCACAATCACATCAATAATGCGTTTCTGCTCGTCTTTGAAGAGCGATTTCAGCGAGTATTGCAAGCCGCAGAAATACTCGTCCAGCAAGAGCAGGGTTTGCGCGAAGTTTCCCTCGGTGAAAGCAGTGCTGATCTCTGTCATCACCTGCGAATAGTCCTCCTGATCGTTAAAATCGCGCACTCCGGCGTGGAGAACCTCGTCTCCGGAGTGGATGACGCCGAAGGCGAGTTCCTGTGACTCGCGAGTTATGCGCGAAGTCACGCGGATGCGGCCCAGCCCCAGCCTGGAATGACCGGAATCCAGGCGGTGGTAGTCCTCGATGCGAATGTCGTAGCAGAATTTAGGAGAGCCATCGCGCGAATCCTCAAACAGAGAGCTGATGGCGAAGTGCGCCGCCACTTTCCGCAGATCCACCATCGCAGGCTGCACGAGCCGCTGGTAGATCTTTTCTCCGTCGCCCAATTCGGGAATGTTGCTCTTTGCTTCCGCCAGCATCTTCAGGAACTCGGGCTCCAGGTCTTCTCCCGTCACCTCCCGGGCGAGCTGGATCACTCGCGCGGCGTACTGAATGACCTGCACTGACTCGATCCCGCTGATCTCATCAAAAAACCAGCCGCAGCTTGTGAACATCAGCATCGCATGGCGCTGCATTTCCAGCAGCTTGAGCGCGTCCGTGGTCTCCGCCGCATGAAGCTGCCGGCGCGAGTGTTTCTCAAAAAAAATCCAGAGGCTTTCCGGAGAACGGTCCAGGATCACATCAACGTAGTCGTTGCGCGCGCGCCATACGTCGTTCAGAAGTTCCGACGCCCGCTGCTCATACAGGGTGGAGACGCGATCGCGCAGATAGTCCAGCGCCGCGCGCAAGGGTCCGCGCCACATCTGGTTCCATCCTTCACGTCCGGAACTGCAGCCACAGTCACTGCGCCAGCGCTCCACGCCGTGCGAGCAACTCCACGCCGTGTTCTCGATGATCTGTACTTCGTGTGTGGGCGGAAATTTTTCCAGGAACTCACTGTAGTTGGTCAGCCGGACATCGGGCTGCGATTCGATGGAGTGCAGAGCATAGGCAAGCGCCATGTCGCCATAACGGTGATGATGGCCATAGGTTTCGCCATCCGTAGCAATGTGCATGAGCTGCGTCCACGGTCGCGCGTCGGAAAACCCGCTTTGCAGCCGCTGCGCAAACTGCTCACCGCTGTCCAGCAGCTTTTCAAACGCGACGGCCTGGGAAATCGGACCATCGTAAAAAAACAAATTGATTCTGCGCCCGGAAGGCAGCTTGGCTAAATACGCACGCGTAGGGTCGATGCGCCCGCCACTCACGTCTCTCCAACTCCTGCCGCCCAGCTTGCGGGTTTTTCCTGCCTGCCGCGGCGCCAGAATCGTAAACTTGATGCCAAAGCTCGACATAATCTCCAGGGTTTCGAGATCAACCGCTGTTTCCGGCAGCCACATGCCCTCAGGAAAACGGCCAAAGCGATGTTCGAAATCGGCGATTCCCCATTTGATCTGTGTGTACTTGTCGCGCCAATTGGCCAGCGGCAGGATCATGTGGTTATAGGCCTGCGCAATCGCCGATCCATGCCCGGAAAATTTTTTCTGGCTCTCCCGGTCGGAGTCAATAATGCAGCGATAGGTTTCCGGCTCGTTTTCTTCCATCCAGGAAAGCAGCGTAGGGCCGAAGTTGAAGCTGGTCTTCGAGTAGTTGTCGGTAATTTCGGCGATCAGGCCCTCTTCATCCAGAATGCGCGCAGCGCAGTTCGGAGCGTAGCACTCCGCCGTAATGCGCTCGTCCCAATCGTGATAAGGCCAGGCGGAGTCCTGGCGTTCAACCGCTTCCAGCCAGGGGTTTTCCCGCGGAGGTTGATAGCAATGCGCGTGAATGCAGATGAATCGTTCCATGAAGGGCGGCCAGGGCTTAAGAAAAGCGCGTTTCCCGAAGGTTGGATGAGGATTGAAGCTGAAAAGCAGCCCTTGAAATTCAGTATTTAGTACTCAGTAGTTAGAAATTAGTGGTGGGGGCCGACGTGATCCAAAGCGCAGTCTGCGCTAGGCTCGACTCCACCCTCTCATGGTTTTCGCATCACGAGCACGACTTTCCCCTTCGCTCCCGACTCAACTTCTTTGTAAGCGTCAACAGCGCGCTCCAGCGGATAGCGGCTTACCACCGGAGCAGGCCGCAGAGCGCCGGACTCAAATCCCTCAGTGAGCTGTTTCAGGATTTCCGCGGACGCGACTGTATCGTAAGCGCGGGTGTCCACGCCCAAAAGCACAAGCTCGCGATGATAGAAATCAATCAGGTCGAACGATACGCGGCGAGTTCCAACTGAGGTAATTTCGACTTGGCGTCCGTGCTGGCCCAGCGATTTCAGGCAGGGCTCAAACAGCGCGCCCCCAACGCAATCGAATGCGATATCTGCGCCCCTTCCCTGGGTGAACTCGCGCACGCGCTGGACCATCTTGTCGTAGTCTCCGCCGCTTATATCGATCTGGAAGTCAAGATTCAGTTCGCGCTGTTTCTCCGGCGGAACCACGCGCCGATCCACGGCGATCACACGCGCTCGTTTCCACTTTGACAATTGGATCACCGCAGTGCCTACGCCACCGCTTGCGCCGGTGATCAGAACCATTTCGGCCTCGCATACCTTCGCATCCCGCACCAGACCAATGTAGCCGGCAAGATAATTCACGCCAATTGACGCCGCATCTTCCATCGAGAGCTGCCTGGGTTTGGGGGCAACGCCTGCGGCAGGAACAGCAATGAATTCGGCGTGGCTGCCATCACGCGTGAATCCAATATCGCCGCCGGACCCAAACACCTCGCGGCCTTTCAATTCGGCAGGGCCGCTGACCACAACCCCGGCAAAGTCTCGTCCAGGAACGCGCGGCAACGTGGTTCCCTCCATGCGCCCCTCAACGTTCTTCGCGTCGCTGGGATTGATGGAGGCGGCATGCACCTGCACCAGGACTTCATCTTTTCCCGGCGTCGGCGCAGCAACGTCCTGGATTTGCAGAACGGAAAGATCGCCGAAGCGATCAAAGCGGAGCGCTTTCATGCTTACAGGTTACCCGCCACGGCGGGCCTGCCGCAAAGAAGAGGTGAAAGACAAAGCGGAAGGCGCAAAGCTGCTAACTTCCGGGGGCATAGAAATAGTAGTCTGCCGAATAAGGAACTTTGATCTCAGTGCCGCGATGACTTTCATCGCAGTCACCGGAAGGCTGGCCGCCCCTGGTGTTGATACGCTGAATGGTCGTCACACGGCTAAGTATCCCGTTTCCAGAATGTTCTGTAGCGGTGAGCAAAAGCCAGGGAATCGAGCCCGCTTCGGGCGCATCAACGCGGTGCAACATCTTCGCAACCACTTCGCTGCCATCATTGTGCTTCCATGTGGGGCCGGCAGAATGAATTCCAACATTTTTTCCATTGGCGTCGGTAAGCTGTGCCTCCGGCGCCTTAAGTGTCCAGGAATATTTCTGATGGCCAGAAGCCTGGCACATGTAAATCTGCGAACCGGATGCGTGAACTTGCAGGACAACGTTTTCGCCCGGCGGCGCTTTGATGATGTCAGGAACTTCAGGATGGGGACGTTGTTCTCCGCTTGCCAAGGCCAGAATTCCTCCTGCGATTGCAACAACGAGCGTGATCACAACGAACACGATTCTAGCATCGTGGCGCCGCCGGCTAGCCGGCTTCTCCTCGCAAAATCAGGTTGAGGCTGAGCGCCCGCGCCGCTTCCCGGCGAAGAACGCGCAGCTGGAATTCACCGGACACCGATCACATTTCGGCTTGGTCTTGCAGATTTGCTGTCCGTGGCGCTTTAACAGCAGATAGGCTCGCATGCGTGCATCGAATTTGTCCGGAATGTCAGCGATGATTGCCTCCTGCGCCTCGCGGTAAGTCACGCCATAATTTTCGCGTTCCTGCCCATACAGAATCCGAACCAGCACGTGCGGGCAATTGGAAGGAACAGCCGCAACCGGCGCAATGCCCGCGAACAGTAGGATTCGGTCTGCGCCGGGATCGGCGATGCTGTGGAAAGTCTTCAATATTTTGCGGATCTGTTGAATCGGCCCGACAAGATGCGCGCTCAGGTCGCCACCGAATTGGTCCTTTACGCGAGCCGCAACTTCTTTCAGGCGCATGGCCCTGAGTTCCGGCACCATGCCGCCTGGCTTCAAAGCGTGGGCCAGCTTCGCCGGAGTCGCAGCAAGAATTTGGTTAATCTCGGCCCCAACTTCCCGGTTCAGCGATTCCCAGCCTTTCGAACATCTTTCATCGCTGGCTGGATACCCGCAATACCACCACACAAGAAATAGATACGGATCAGCAGGCCAGGACGGCTCCTGGGGGCCGTAATGAGACTCGAGCCGCTCGAGAATTTGATCTACAGATGTGGATGTCTTTGCCATGGAAGGTAAAGACGATGCTCCCGCACCATCTCGGTCAGCACTGTCTCTAACTGGATTCGTCCGCGCTCGGCCCATAGATGGCTGGCACCTTAGCGCCCATCGGACGCAAGTAGGTCGAGAGCTGCCCGCGATGGTGAATCTGATCCTTCAAAAATCCCCACGCCATTTCGTAGCCAGCTTCTTTCATGACTTCCTGTCCGCCCCACACGAACGGCAGCTTCTCTTCCCAGCGCGATCCGGCAATGGCCGCGAGCCTTTTTGTGAGTGAATCATGCTGGCGTTCATACTGGGCCACAATTTCGCTTACCTTCGCCGGCGCCGGTATCTCCGTCCATTCGAAGACCCCGCGCTCCAGCCCATCGACCAGCGCAGCTTCCTCGCGCACGATCAGCCAGGCAATCTCGCGCGCCGTGCGCGCCTTGGGATCAGGCCGATAATCTGAATCCTCCGGGATACGGCTGATGACTTTGCGTGTGGCGGGTGCTTCCTTCTCCCAATGCTTCAGGAAGAATTCTTTGGCGTCCATGTGCGCTCCTTGTGTCAGGGATAATGCAGAGCACAATGTTACCAAGGCGGATAAACGAGCGGAAAGAGGCTTCGCTCTTTGAAGTCCGTCGAGTTCAAACAGTCTGCCGGCCCGGCGGTTTTGCCAAGGGCTAATGGCTAAGGGCCAATTGCCTGTTTTACACCAACTCCCTCACCTTGTCTGAAATCTGCGTGGCAATGATCTTCTTGCGGTTCGGTTCGCCGCGCACCAGCGACTCGGCAAATTTTGTCGCCTGCTCCAGCGTGACTTTCGCCGGCATAGGCGCCTCAAACGGATCGACTACGGCCTCAATCACCACCGGGCCACCCATATTCGCCGACAATGCGCGGTCCAGAATGGAACCACACTGCTTTGGATCGTCGATACGGTAACCGGTAGCGCCGCACGCATCCGCAAACTTCACGAAATCGATCGGTTGCAGGTCCACGCCATATTCGGGATTGCCCAGAAAGACCATCTGCTCCCACTTGATCTGCCCCAGCACATTGTTCTTGATGACCACCACGATGATCGGTAGCTTGTATTTCACTGCTGTGACCAGGTCCGCCATCAGCATGCTGAACCCGCCATCGCCAATGAACGCCACACATTGCCTTTCAGGATAGGCAAGCTGCGCGGCAATGGTGTAAGGGAGTCCACACGCCATGGTGGCCAGAGTTCCGGAACAGGAATATCTCTGCCCGCGCTGCGCCTGAATGTGACGCGCCCACCACGTAGTAATGGTTCCGCTGTCGGAACTCACAATCGCGTCCGGACGAAGCCTCTTACCCAACTCATGCGCAATGACCTGCGGCTTCATCGGCGTTTCCATGTTGGTGGCGCGCTTCATCATCAGCTCTTTCCACTCCTTCATTCCTTTTTGCGCTTTTTCCAGGAAGCTGCGGTCACGTTTGCGCTCAAACAACGGCAGTAGCGCCTGAAGGGTTCGTCCGCTGTCGCCCACCAGCCCCACCTCAACGGAATAGCGGAGGCCAATCTTTGCGGGATCAAGTTCAATCTGCACTGCCTTTGCCTGCCCCGGCTTGGGCAGAAATTCAATGTAGGGAAACGACGATCCAACAATCAGCAGCGTGTCACAGTTTTCCATCGCTTCCTGCGAGGGCCTGGTTCCCAGCAGACCGATGCCGCCCGTGGTGTACGGACTGTCATCCGGCACGGCGCCTTTGCCCAGCAACGCCTTCACAATCGGGGCCGCAAGTTTGTCGGCTGCTTGCTCCAGAGCGTCGGTGGCATCCAGCGCGCCCTGCCCGGCGAGAATTGCTACCTTTTTTCCTTGATTAAGAATTTCCGCTGCCCGGCCCAGGTCGGCCTCATCCGGCAGCCGCGCGCTTCTGGCAAACACTGCGGACGTATGGTTCTTTATGTTGCGCTTGGAGGCGAGCTTGTCCGCCTTCATCTCCTGAAAATCCACCGGAAAGGTGATGTGCGCGACCTTTCTATAGGCCAGCGCTGTGCGGCAGGCCAGTTCCACCACATTTTCAACATGAGAAGGCCCCATCACGCGCGTGCTATAGGCCGCTACATCCATGCATAAACGGTCGAGCGCGACGTCCTGCTGCGTCCATGTGTCGTTCAAGTCGTGATAGGGCAAGCCCGTGATGGCCAGCACCGGCGCACCATCCAGCTTGGCGTCATACAAGCCGTTCAGAAGGTGAATTCCTCCCGGCCCTGAGGTGGCGAGGCAGACTCCCAGTTTTCCTGTGTACTTGGCGTAAGCACACGCCATGAATGCCGCAGACTCTTCATGGCGCACCTGGATGAACCGCACTTTGTCCTGGCGGATGCGCAAGGCTTCCATAATTCCGTTAATTCCGTCTCCCGGCAGCCCGAAAATCGTGTCCACACCCCAATCCATCAAACACTCGATCATCACGTCACCAGCAGTTTTTGCCATAGCAGCAGCCACACTCCTTCTTTTGTTCTTAAAAATTAGGATGCAGCGCTTCTTGTTGGCGCAACGCGAGTAGCTGAACGTGATCGTCTGATCCAGGTGATCTGTTGATCTTGATCAGTTCTTCCTAACCATGCCGGCCATTCGGCATGGTTTATCTGAGAAATTCCGCGGGTTGAGTGCGCGAGTGTCGCAGATCCGCCGCGGCGGGCTGATTTCTGAATGCTTTTTTTTCGCAAAACGCTGGATGAATTTGTCGCTCTTGTTATAATCATCAGTTTTGATTGGTGAGCCCACAACTCACTGATTGACCCCGGGAAGTACCAGTCGCGCTTGCTGGGGCGCGCGGCGGGTTTCCTCAAAACAACTGGACTCATGGCGCAAATCTTTCACCGCAGTACTAACACACTGGCCCGTGCCAGCATTCTTGGCGTCGTTTTTCTTCTTACGGGAGTTGGAGCAGCGCTGCTGAAGCTGCAGCGTTCACCGTATGTTACCGGCCAGTATATTGCGCCCGAACAACCCATTCCCTTCAGCCATCAGCATCACGCATCGGGCCTCGGTCTCGACTGCCGCTATTGCCACACTTCCGTCGAGGAATCCAGCTTTGCCGGTATTCCGCCGACAAAGACCTGCATGAACTGTCATGCGTTGATCTGGACGAATGCCGCCATGCTGGAGCCGGTGCGCTTCAGTTTCCGCAGCGGCCAGTCAATCCAATGGACGCGCGTCCATGATCTGCCGGACTTCGTCTACTTCAACCACAGCATTCATGTAAATAAAGGTATAGGATGCGCCAGTTGTCACGGCCCCGTGGACCAGATGCCACTCATGTATCAGGAGAACTCGCTGCAGATGGAATGGTGCCTGGACTGCCATCGCCAGCCGGAAAAATTCCTGCGACCCAGGAATGAAATCGTCAATATGAATTACCACGAACCGGACCGTGATCATCCTGTGACGCTGGAGGGCGTCGCATACCACAGCCAGACAGAACTTGGCGCCAAGCTGAGAGAGATTTACCACTTGCGGACCACCCACGACATAACAAGTTGCAATACGTGCCATCGGTAACGCACAAAACAAAATTAGAAGCGAATGCCTAATAAGAACGACGAAAAACCAAACTTGATCGCGGCCAGCGAAATCAAGCCCGCCAGCCGGGACGTAGAGACGCTGCGTCGCAAGCTGGCGCAGTCCAGGGGCCAAAAGTACTGGCGCACGCTGGAGGAGTTTGCCGACGAAAAAGCCTTCGGCGAACTGCTGCAACGCGAGTTTCCGCGCGGCGCTTCCGAATGGGTGGACACGCTTTCACGCCGCAACTTCCTCAAGCTTTCCGCGGCTTCCATGGCTCTTGCCGGTTTGGCCGGCTGCACCAAGCAGCCGATGGAACAGATTCTTCCTTATGTTCGCCAGCCGGAAGAACTCGTCCCCGGCCGTCCCATGTTCTATGCCACGGCCATGCCTTTCTCCGGGTATGGCATTCCCGTGCTGGTTGAGAGCCACGAATTTCGTCCCACAAAAATTGAAGGCAATCCGCAGCACCCGGGCAGCATGGGCGCGACGGACATCTTTACTCAGGGTTCCATCCTTAATCTCTACGATCCTGATCGCTCCAACACCGTCACCCACATGGGTGAAGCGCGCACGTGGGCTGACTTCGCGGCTGCAATCCGCAAGGTAATCGCTGACGCCACAGGTAAGCCGAGGCAGGATTTGGGGCTGCGTTTTCTTACTCGCTCGACCAGTTCGCCGACGATGGCTGCACAGATGAAAGCCATCCAGCAGATCTATCCGCAATCCCGGTGGCATCGCTACGATCCCGTCCATCGCGATAGCGTGCGCGCGGGATCAAAGATGGTTTTCGGCGGCTATTACGATTCGCTCTACAACTTCGCTGCCGCAGATGTGGTCGTTTCCCTGGACGCAGACTTCCTTTCCGGCGCCTGGTTCCCCGGATTCGTACGCTACGCGCGCGACTTTATGAGTCGCCGCAAAGATCCCCGCAGTGGCATGAACCGCTTGTACGTGGCGGAGAGTTCTCCAAGCACAACCGGCATGAAAGCTGATCATCGCTTGCGCCTGCTTCCCTCCGAGGTGGAAAAGGTCGCCCGCGCGCTGGCGATCAAACTCGGCGTCAATGGTGGTGGCGCTTCAGGGCTGAGCGACGAGCAGCAGAAATGGGTGAATGCTGTGGCCGCTGAGCTTGGCCAGCATCACGCAACCAGCCTGATCGTTCCTGGCGAGTTCCAGACTCCCGGAGTGCAGGCGCTGGCCCACGCTATGAATGCCGCGCTGGGCAACGCTGGTAAAACAGTTACTTATATTGACCCGGTCGAGGTCGATCCCATCGAGCATGCGCAATCCATTAGCGACCTGGTCAGTGACATGAACGCCGGCAAAGTGGATGTGCTGGTCATGATCGGCGTCAATCCGGTCTATGAGGCGCCGGCAGGCCTGGACTTCACCGCAGCCCTGGAAAAAGTCAAGGGAGTGAACGTCCAGCTTTCGATGTTCCAGAATGATACGACCGGCAATTCCCACTGGCACATTCCGCAGACCCATTATCTGGAAGAGTGGAGCGACGTGCGCTCCTATGACGGCACTGCCACTATCATCCAGCCGTTGATTGCTCCCCTTTATGACGGCAAGTCAGCACATGAGTTGCTCGCCGTCTTTCAAGACCAGCCGAGCGCCGGCGGCTACGAGCTGGTTCGAAGCTATTGGCAGGCACAGCATACCGGCCCCGACTTTGAGCAGTGGTGGCGCCGCTCCGTGCACAACGGCATCATTGAGAACAGCGCGTCGCCGGTCCGCCAGGTGAGTGCCAATCTGGGAGCATTGCCGGCGCCCGCTGCATCAGCCGGTGCGGACACATTCGAAATCATGTTCCGCCCCGATCCCTGCATCTACGATGGCACATTCATCAACAATCCTTGGTTGCAGGAAACGCCGAAGCCGCTTACGCGTACGACCTGGGACAACGTGGCCATGATCAGCCCTGCATTGGCGAAAAAGTGGAAGCTGGATGAACTCAAGGACCAGACTGATCACCAATCGGATGCACAAGTAGTTCTGGAAATTGAATTTCAGGGCAAAAAAGTCAGAGCGCCTTACTGGCCGCAGCCCGGTCATCCCGAGAACGCCGTTACCTTGTTCCTGGGTTATGGGCAGACAGTAACCGGTCGAACCGGCAAAGGCGCAGGTTACAACGCTTATTCCGTGCGTCCCGCCTCCGCGCAGTACAACGCTCAAGGGGCCCACGTTGAGATCGCAAAGCCGGACAAGAGCATCAATAACGACGACAACATCTTCATCGGCGGCGACAAACAATATTGGGCCGTGGCCGTGACTCAGGGCCATTTCCAGATGGAGAACCGTGAACCGGTCAGGTCCGCCGATCTGGACGAGTATCGTAAGGACCCCGACTTCGCCAAAAAGGAAAAGGGCGAGGTAGGACCGGGCCCCCAGGAAACGCTCTACCGGCCTGACAATTTCCCATATCAGGATCCAAACTTCAACAAGCTTGGTTATGGCTGGGGCATGGCCATTGATTTAAATTCCTGTATCGGCTGCCAGACCTGCGCCGTTGCCTGTCAGGCGGAGAACAACATTCCCGTGGTGGGCAAGGAGCAGGTGCGACGCGGCCGCGAAATGCAGTGGATCCGTATTGACGCCTATTTCGAAGGTGATCCCGCCAGTCCCAGCGCGCACTTCCAGCCGATTCCCTGCATGCAGTGTGAGAACGCGCCATGCGAGTACGTCTGTCCCGTTGGTGCGACCGTGCACAGCACTGAAGGCCTGAACGACATGGTCTACAACCGCTGCGTCGGCACGCGCTATTGTTCCAACAACTGTCCTTATAAGGTGCGCCGCTTCAACTTCTTCCTGTTTGCCGATTACGAGACGCCCAGCCTCAAGATGCTGCACAACCCGGACGTCACGGTGCGCAGCCGCGGCGTCATGGAAAAGTGTACTTACTGCGTGCAGCGCATCACCCAGGCGCGCATCACTTCAGAAAAAGAAAATCGCCGCATCAAGGACATGGAGATTCAGCCCGCATGCGCGCAGGCGTGTCCCACCCAAGCCATTACCTTTGGGGACATCCATGACCCGAACAGCCGCGTTTCCAAGCTCAAGTCTGATTCCCGCAACTATTCATTGCTGGAATCGCTGAATACGCGGCCTCGCACCACGTACATTGCAGAAGTTCGAAATCCCAATCCGGAACTGGAGAAAGCCTGAACTCATGCCGGACGTTGAAAAACTCGAGATAGTGCCGCCAAAGGGTGTACGGCCCCCGCTGCTTGGGCCCGGCCACGACCTCGGCACGGTCACTGACCGCATCGCCGGCATTGTGCTGCAAAAGCACACGCCGGTGTTCTGGCTCATGATCTTTGGCGTCGCGGCCATGCTGTTCGGCATCCTCAACGCCGCCATCGGCTACCTCTTTTTCCGCGGCACTGGGATCTGGGGCATTAATATTCCCGCGGGCTGGGGCTTCGCCATCATCAACTTTGTCTGGTGGATCGGTATCGGCCACGCTGGAACGTTGATTTCCGCCATTCTGCTTCTGTTCAAACAAGGATGGCGCACTTCGATTAACCGCTTCGCCGAGGCCATGACCATCTTTGCTGTCATGCAGGCTGGCCTGTTCCCCCTGATCCACACCGGGCGCCCGTGGCTGGCGGCGTACTGGCTATTCCCCATTCCGCTCACCATGGGAGTGTGGCCGCAGTTCCGCAGTCCGCTGATCTGGGACGTCTTCGCGGTCTCAACCTACTTCACGGTTTCACTGCTGTTCTGGGGAATCGGGCTGATTCCCGATTTTGCCACCCTGCGCGATTCGGCCAAAACATTAGTCGTGCGCCGCATCTATGGAATGCTGGCCATGGGCTGGCGTGGTTCGGCGCGGCACTGGAACCGATATGAAACGGCTTACCTGCTGCTGGCCGGCCTGGCCACTCCGCTGGTGCTCTCCGTGCACAGCGTGGTCAGCCTCGATTTTGCCAGCGCCAATCTTCCCGGCTGGCACACCACTTTCTTCCCACCCTACTTCGTTGCGGGCGCAATCTACTCGGGATTCGCCATGGTGCTCATCCTCGCCATCCCGTTCCGTTATCTGTACAACATGCAGGATTTCATCACCCTGCGGCACCTGCAAAACTGCGGCAAGCTCATGCTGGCAACAGGATTGATTGTGGCCTACAGCTACGGCATGGAGGCGTTTTTCGCCTGGTACAGTCCGGACAAATACGAACGTGCCGCCATGTGGAACCGCATGACCGGTCCCTATGCCGGCTATTACTGGACGTTGATACTTTGCAACATCATTCTGCCGCAGTCGCTCTGGTTCAACACCGTGCGCTCCACTCCCTGGAAACTCTTTATTGTGGCCATCATTGTTAATACAGGAATGTGGCTGGAGCGCTACGTGATCATCATTACCAGCTTGCAGCGCGATTTCCTCCCCTCATCCTGGGGCATGTACTGGTTCACCAAGTGGGACCTGATGACCCTGCTCGGTACCATGGGGTTCTTTACCTTGCTCTTCTTCCTGTTCATACGATTCATGCCTGCCATCTCGATCTTTGAGATTCGCAGCATGCTGCCGCAAGCGAAGGTGAAGGAATGACTGCCGCTCATCAACATGCATCGGCGTTGTACGGCGTGATGGCCGAGTTCGAGAATCCGACGGACCTCGTCCATGCGGCCAAGGGCGCTTTTGAAGCCGGGTATCGCAAGATGGATACCTACACGCCCTATCCTCTGGAAGAGGCCGCCGAAGCTGTAGGCGCGCACCACAACCGCGTGCCTCTGGTCTGCCTCATTGGCGCCATTCTGGGAATGCTTGGCGGATACTCACTGGAATACTGGGTTTCAGCCATCGCCTACCCCCTCAATGTCGGCGGCAAGCCTTATCACTCATGGCCGGCGTTCATTCCGGTCACCTTTGAATGCGCGGTGCTGGGCGCCTCGCTGGCTGCCGTCTTTGGCATGCTGATGCTGAATGGACTGCCGCAGCCCTACCATCCTGTATTTAATTCACCAAACTTTTCGCGCGCCAGTCGCGACCGCTTTTTCCTGTGCATCGAGTCGCAGGATCCCAAATTCCGTCTGGAAGAAATCAAGCGTTTCCTGGAGGGCTACCACCCGCGTGAGATCACGGAGGTGCCTTATTAGAGTTTCGGCGCCAATCCGTTCGGCCATAGTTGCGCTATCCGCACTATTCGCAAGCGTGCTTCTCTCCGGCTGCCGCCAGGACATGCACAATCAGCCCAAATTTATCCCCCTGCGTTCGAGTGATTTTTTCGCCGATCAGCGCTCAGCCCGTTATCCGGTCGCGGGAACCATCCCACAGCTGTGCCCGAAATTCAGCCAAAACGATCCCGGCACACCGGGACAGGAATCCGCGCTTTGCGTGGATGCTCAGGTGGATTCTGAGCAACTCGATCCTAATAGTTACTTCCTTACCGGCCGCCAGAACGGCGGCTCCCTGGGGAATGACTTGCCCTTTAAACCGGCCGACCTGCGCACATTTCTCCAGCGCGGCGAGCAACGCTACAACATTTACTGCACTCCCTGTCACTCGCTCACCGGTGATGGATACGGCATGATTGTGCAGCGCGGCTACAAGCGCCCCCCAACCTTCCATCAGGACAGATTGCGCAATGCGCCTTTGGGACATTTCTATGACGTGATGAGCAACGGCTTCGGCGCCATGCCTGACTATGGCGCGCAGATCAAGCCGGAAGACCGCTGGGCGATTGCTGCCTACATCCGCGTCCTGCAGCGCAGCCAGAATCCAAAGGACAGTGACTTGACTGCGGAAGACCGTGCCAACTTGAATAAACCTCCGCAACAACCTGAATATCCGTCCACTTCCAAGCCCTACCAGGAACCGCCGCAGACGCCCGCGGGAGGAGTGAAGCCGTGAACACTACTGTCCGCGTAACGCCAGCAGAGTTCGCGCCTCCGGTGATCGTTAACCGTTTCCGCAGTACGGCCATGATTGTCGGCGCCATCGCCACTGTCGGCGCCATCATAGGCGCGGTTGTTAACCACAAACTTTTTTTCCAATCCTGGATCGTCGGCTATATGTTCTGGCTGGGCGTCACCCTGGGATCGCTGGCATTGCTCATGCTGCAATACACCAGCGGCGGTAAATGGGGAATCCTCGGGCGCAGGTTCTGGGAAGCTGCTACTTCATTCCCCACGCTGCTCTTTATGTTTGTGTGCTGGCTTCCTTTGGTCCTTGGGATGAAGCAGATCTTTCCCTGGGCCACCATGACGCCCGAACAGCTTCTCCCAGACCGCGAGCACTATTGGCTTAATCGTGAATTGTTCGTCATTCGCGGGATCATCTACTTCCTGATCTGGATCTTCTGGGCTTGGCGGCTGCACCGGTGGTCGGAATTGGAAGAGCGAGGAGAGGGCACTCCGCAGCGCTTCGTCAACATTCAGAACTTCAGCGGCGCGGGCATCGTTGTCTACGGCCTGACCATCACCTTTGCTTCAGTGGACTGGGTCATGTCGCTGACTCCCATGTGGTGGTCCACGGTGTGGGGCATGCTCTTCATGGTAGGCGAGTGCCTCACCACTTTTGCTTTCACGATCTGGCTGCTGGCGCGATTCGCCCAGATGGAACCCGTCTCACGCCTTGTGAAAACCGAGCAGTATCACGATTACGGCAAGTTGATGTTTGCTTTTGTGGTCTTGTGGGCCTACCTCTCGTTCTCGCAATGGATCGTCATCTGGCAGGCCAACATCACTGAGGAGATTCGCTGGTATCTCGACCGCGTGCACGGCCACTGGAAGCTCATCGCTACCGCGCTCATCTTTCTCCATTTCGTGCTGCCTTTTTCCATCATGCTGTCACGCAATCTGAAGCGGCAGCCAAAGAAGCTCGTGACCATGGCGTTTTGGATCTTGGTTGTTCGCGTCCTGGACCTTTTCTGGCAGGTACAGCCAAGTTTTCACCAATCGGTGGAGGTGCATGGCGACGTAAGCTCCCTCGCCCCGATCGGCGGCTGGGTAGTCCCCATGACTGTAGTGAACCTGCTCGCCATCGGTGGATGGTGGCTCACGATTTTTTACTGGCAGTTGGGGAAGCGCTCGCTGATGCCGGTGAACGATCCCAAATTTGTCGAGCTATTGGAAACGAAACATGGATAACTACCGACCACAAGCCGGCGCGCAAGTCAGATTCGGGCACGAAGGGGACGACTTTAATCTTCGCGGGATAATCCTCTTTCTTGTCATCCTGGTCCTCTCGGCCCTTCTGACCCTGATCGTGGCCTGGGCTCTGATGGAGTTTTTCGAATGGTGGGAGAAGAACCACGAGCCCAAACCAACTGCAGTGCAACAGCAGCTCATTAATCAAAGAGGTCCGGAGCTGGCGAAGACCGGAGTAAAGCCCGCTCCT
>DATDNH010000050.1:0-4834 GCA_036518395.1 Candidatus Angelobacter sp.
AAACCAGCGCAGTGGAGGCAAGACAGGCTCTCTGAGTTCACCACCAAAGATGCGGGTGATCGTGTCCTTTGGCGTATCCGGCGGCGGTGCAGGTTGCTGCGCCAATGACACCGCAGACAACATGAGGATTGAAATAAACACAATGCGACCAGGGACACGCTGGTTCATGAGATTCTCCGAATGAATTGGAAGGAACAAGCAGCGATGGTACTCCACTACCGTTCACTTAAGGAATCCTGAATGCGAAACGCCTCGATTGCTCCAGCCCGCAAGGCGGGCGGAATCACTGAGCCCACCCCGCCGGGGTCCCCGACGCGCGCGGTTTTCGTTTGCGCGCGGTGGGGTGGGTTAGGGGTGGGATAAATAAAACAAACCCGAGCCCCAGAGGGGCGACACGATAGACTTATAGCGCAAACGGATTGCTCCGTTCCGTAGAGTGGGTCTTTCTTATTAAAGAGAGTTGTTTAGGAAATTAAAGCCGCTTGCGCTTTGCATTTTGCAATGCCATCTCTATGCCTACGCAGTTGCCGTTGCTCTCTCTTCCTTCTGCTCTGTGACTCTTTTCTAAGTCATTTAAAATCAACACTGATTTTTACTTTCCAAGATGATGGTTAGGCATGGTTTTCCGATCACGCGCGATCACGGCGATCACGTGCGATGGTTGGCGGCGCCAAGAGTTTGCGCAAGAGTCACAGATTATTCAATCCCGTGAAACCGGTGGCGGGGCTGACTTCTGACTTCCTTCGTGTTCTTCGTGGTTAAAAGGTTCTGGTAAAAGGTTCAGAACTCCAGTTCGGCGACGAGCTGCACGTTGCGCGGGCTACCGTTGCCGAAATAAGGATTAAAAGAATCCGGCGTGCTGGTCAAACGGAAACCAGACCCGAAAGTCGTCGACGGGTTGGCAAAGTTCGGATGGTTCCATACGTTGAAAAATTCAGCGCGCAGCCGCACCCATCGGTCACCAAAGATCTGCTGCGATTTGACAATGGACATATCAAAGTCATTCAGCCCCGGCCCGCTGAAAGCGTTTCTTCCCAGGTTGCCGTAAGTCCCCGGCAAAGGTTGCGCGAAAGCTGCCGGATTCAGATAGGGCCCCAATGGATTGAACGTCACGTGAGCATTACCCACCAAATTCGGGCGGTCGCGAAATTCGCCCGTGCCAGAATTATCGAAAGGCAAAGTTATATTGAGCGGCCCTCCAGTTTGTAGAGTCGTAATGCCATTCAGTTGCCAGTTAGAGGCGAGTGCGTGCAGCCAACCGGGCACGCCGGCCGGCGCCGGTATGCGCCAGGCATAAGTAATGGTAAGGCGATGGCGAATGTCGAAATCCGAGCGGCCATAATTAAGCCGCAGGTTGCGGCTGTCTTCCGGCGGACCGCGGTAAAATCCGCCGGCGCCTGACGCATCATCCAGCGATTTGGAAAATGTATAGCTGGCGCGAAATGTCACGTTTGCGGCCGAGCGCTGGGCGGTGACCTGCAGGCTGTTGTAGTTCGAATACGCGATAGTGGAAAGCGTGTTGATCACGCGAAACTGCGGGAAAGCAGCCGCAAATGGCCGGCGAGCCTGCTCACTCACCGGGTCGGAACTGCCGGGCGTTGGCTGATTGATGTCAATCACCACCGGCAAATCAGTGCCGCGCGTGCCGTAATACGCGATGCGCACAGATTGCTGTTTGCCAAGACGTTGTTCGAATGCGAGATCAAAGTTCTGATAGCGGGGATCGGGAAGATGGGTGCTCACAGCAAAAACATCGAATGGAGGCTGCGGTGCTGCCGGCCCAAAGATCTGGATACCCGGGCCAAACGGCACAGGAGCCGGCGGCGTAATCGTGAAGATTGCACTGGAGCCAACAGGATTGAATACCGGCCCTGCCAGGATCGAGTTCGAGTTATTGCTGTTATCCATCAATTCGTCAAACGGTTGGGCGTTGAAATACATTCCCCAGCCGCCGCTTAGCGTGCGAGAGCTACCCAATCCAAGGGAAAACGCGGCGCGTGGCGCAAAATTGCCCAGGTTCGGCTGGTATTCGTGCTCGAGTCCACCAGTGCCGACCAGTACCAGCCCAGTGCCCGGAAGGAAGTTACTCAGCCTCCCCTGCTTTTCCGTGGGCACAGAGAACTGATCGTGGCGTAGTCCAAGCGTGATCTTTAGGAATGGCCGAAGCTGCCAGCCGTCTTCGATGAACCCTGCCCAGCGATGCTGGCGCAGGTAGCGTTGTGAGTTACCACGCGCGATCGTGGTGACGCTTGGAGCAGGCAGGCCCGCAAGCAGGTCCGCCAAGCTGGCAATCGCGAAGTCGGGTGTGAGTTGATCGCCGAGCTGCGAGCCGTCGAACACCAGTCGCCCTCGCATGCCCGTATCTGTAAAGGCGTTCTCCTGAAGTAATGTTATGCCACCGCCGAACTTCCATTGGTGCGCGCCGTGGTTCCAGGCGATGTGGTCCGAGAAATCGAATACGTTGCTGACGCGGCCGCGGGGCAGCGAGAGAGAACCACCGAGGTTTTCGTATTCGCCAGGCGCGATATCGATTTCCGGCAAACCGGAGTCGCGGGCAGAGTTGACTCCAGTGTTCAGGCCGATTGCTGTTACGTCGAAGCCATTGTCCCCAGGAAATGTCGTTTCGTTGTAACGCGAATAGCCGAACCGGGCAGAGTTGAGCAACTGCGATGACAGCGCGCGTTGCCACTCAGTAGCAAACAACTGCACCACGTCGTGGGATTGCGAAGCGTAAGCCGGCAGCCGCGATCCTCCTCCCAGCCCGAAACTCCCCTGAGGAAAACGCTGGCTATTGGCCCCGACGGCGTATGAAGCCGAGATGCTATTCTGGCCCTTCTCGCCGTGATCCGCCTTTAGCGTTAGCGTGTTGCCGTCGCTGCGCCCGATGACGGAAAAACTGAGCGGACCCTGGCCGAGCGAAGCGGGGTAAAGCGCGAGAATGGGCGAGGCCAACGCGTTTACCGAACGCCCAGTCCCCTGCACCAGCGATGTTGCCGTGGCGATTTCCCCCTGTGTGGGAAATCGCGATGCGAAGGTAACGCCCACACGCTCGCGCTGCCCTTCATACGAACTGAAGAAATAGCTGCGAGCCGGCAACGGGCCGCCAACCGTAAATCCGAATTGGTTGTTCCGAAATTCCGGACGCGGGCGCCCAAAAGCGTTGTTATAGAAATTATTAGCGACAAGCTTGTCATTGTCGAAGAATTCAAACAGCGACCCGTGCAGCTTCGGCCCGCCGCTCTTGATCGTCGTCAGAACTGCTGCTCCTGACGGACCATACTCGGCGCCAGTGTTGGTTTGCACTTCGATTTCCTGTATGGCGTCCAGAGGCAGCAGGACCGCTGGAGCACCGAAGGCGCCGCCCTGCCCGATGGCCTCCGCACTACGGAATGGGTCGAGGTTATTCGTGCCGCTGACGATATAAGTGTTGAATTGTGCGCGGCTGCCGTTGATCGGAAACGATCCAAACGTGCCGCCGGTTGCACTGGCGCCGGGGGTGAGTGTCTCCAGATTGCCTGATGCCTGTCCGCGTACCGGCAATGTGCGCACCTGCTGTCGCTCACCCGCGGGATTGATCTCGGTCACTGCGTTTGACAACGCTTGCCGCGGGTCCAGCGTTATCTGCAATTGCCTGGTCTGCCCTGCCTGCAGCGAAATGCCCGCAGCTTCAATGCTGATATACCCATTGCGGACAACGCGCAAGCGGTAATTGCTTGCGGGCGCGAGGTGGGCAAATTCGAACTGGCCGCGACGATCGCTCGCTGCAGTTGCTGTCACCTCGGAGCGGGTTCCAAGATACAGCAGCACCTGAGCGTCGGTCACTGTACGGCCACGGCTATCTGATACTCTGCCGCCTAGAGTGCCGGTAGCCGCTTGGCCCACAGCCTGAACTGCAACAAACGTGGAAGGTAGAGCCGCGACCACCCGAATTTGAGTGACCTGGCGACACCACATCAGCAAGCACAGCTCTATGTACGCACGCAATCTATTCGTCCAACGCCTTTTTGTGCTCAATGCAATCTTTTCTCCGGATAGGTACTGCGCAGATTAGGCCATTTGGAATCAGCAGACAAGTATCCATAGCGAGACAGTGGCTGGCTTTGATTGCAAGGCTGGCGGGCAGCTGGGAGGAGAGCATCGTGGTTTATTACACTGCGATCTCAAAAATGGGCTCACGATGGTCCGCAAGCATTAACGCTGGAAAACAGCGCACAATTGCAATAACCACGTCTTTAGAAGCTACGTGCATATAACCATGTTAATTCCCTGCATGACCTTCCAGACACTGGCTTTCTTTTCGAGAAGCACGTAATCGCCGCTAACACACTCGTTGTACCACAAACCAGCGTACAGCAGCGCCTGCTTGCCATCGTCGCTGAGGCCGATCGGCGATAGAGAAACGTATACGTTGGCCGCGTTTGGATCACGAGGTTCCCGCTTCTGTTCGTCGAGGCTATAGCGCGCTCTTTTCGGCAATTGAAACAGCGGCTTGAGGGTCTGTTCTTGCCCGACTACGCGGATAAAATTGGCACGGGTATCTTCACGCAAGAGACCCGCGGGGAAGGCACGCTCCAGAGCGCGCGCTTGCTCGCTGTCTGGTGCAATCGCGATTGGGTGCAACTTCAGGACGAAATGAATCTTCCCCTGCTTTGGAAGATCAGGATTCCTCTCTATTTCATCGGCCAGGAATGCGGAGTAGACCGCGTATCGCTCGGTAACGTGTTTACTGTCATCCTCTTCGGTGGATTCAGCTACCGCATATTTCTTGTCATCAATAAGCAGGCCGCCTTCATAGTGCTTTTTGGTTAGTATTCTTCCATTCTCGGCATATGTG